>JBGSLA010000151.1:0-4230 GCA_041740935.1 Desulfobaccales bacterium
CTGCTGGGGGCCTGTCCCGCGGTGCGGCAGGCCACACCCCAAAACGGCGCCTGGCGCCTCGAAGTGGACGAGTTCCACGCAGCCCTGGCGCAACTGGTGGCCTTCGCCGGCCGGGCCGGGGTGCAGCTCGCCGCGGTCAACACCCTGACCCCCAGCCTGGAAGACGCGTTCATGAGCTTTATCAAACAGGCCGGGGCGCCCACGGAGGGACAGCCATGAATCAACTCCGGCGGGCCCTGGCCATCAGTTTCAAGGATGTGGAAAGCTACTACGGCAAGCCGCCGCTGATCACCTGGGGGCTGCTGTTTCCCGCAGTTCTCATCCTGTCCCTCTATGTCAAGGACCCGGCCACCTATCTTGACATCGCGCCGGGGGTCATTGCCATGACGCTCCTGTTCGGCAACACCTCCATGGCCGCCATTGTGGTCACCTTTGAAAAACGGGCCGGCACCTTTCAGCGGCTGCTGTTGGCGCCGTTGTCCATGCGCACCATAATCCTCGGCAAGGCGGCCAGCGCCTCGGCCTATGGCATGGCCACCGCCCTGGCCCTGGGCGTCGGTCTGAAGGTCGCGCTGGGCATGCCCCTGGCGAACCCGGGGCTTTTCGTCGCCGGCCTTATCCTGGGGGCCGGGTGTTTTTCGCTTTTGGGCCTGACCGCCGCGGTCATGGTCCGGGAAGTCTTTGAAGCCATGACCCTGATGAACTTTTTCCGCTTTCCCATATTATTTATCAGCGGGGTTTTCATGCCGCTCAGCCAACTCCCGCCCTGGCTCAAACCCCTGGTCTACCTGTCCCCCCTGACCTATGTGGTGGACCTTCTGCACCTGGGAGTCACCGGGTTCTCGGAATTCAGCTCCCCGGTCATCCCCTTCCTTGCCGGCCTCGTGTTCCTGGGGGCCAGTTGGCTGCTGGCCGAGGCCCTCTTCCGCCGCCGGGCTTATCTGTAATTTCAGCCTTATTTTTCAAAAATAGTCCCTTCTCCGCCGAATTTCTCATTTTGAGGAGTTTATCAGGCAGGGGCCCCGTATCGGATTGTTGTTTGGAGGAGTTGCGAGCCATAAAAGTGCAACTTAATTTAGTTATTATGGGATTTCTGGTCCTGCTGGCCGCCGGCGCCTGGGCGCAGCCGGGCGGCGGGATGCATTACGGCATGATGTGGGACGCCAATTCGGTTACGACCCTGACCGGGGAAGTGACCGGGGTGGAGAAATACACCCCGGGCAGGGGCGGAAGCGCCTATGGCCTGAAATTGACCGTCAAGACCGGCCAGGAGACCGTTCCCGTTATCCTGGGTCCCGGCTGGTATGTCGAACAGCAACACTTTGCCTTCGCGCCCAAAGACCGCCTGGAACTGAAGGGTTCCCGCCTCACCATCCAGGGACAGCCCACCATGGTCGCCGCGGAGGTGAAAAAAGGGGACAAGGTTCTGAAACTCAGGGATGATCTAGGTCTGCCCCTGTGGGCCGGTCCCCGGTGATGACAATTTTCATTAAAACAGCCATTTGATATATTGACCATAACCAAGAGGTTAGAACTATGAGCCGTTCAGGAACTTCCGGCAAAAAACTGGCCGCGTTCGGGGCCATCGGCGTCTTTTTCATCATGGCCTTTGAAGTGATGATCATGATCAGCCCCTTTGCCTTTTTCTTCTACTCGGTGTTCAACCCCATATTCCATTTCCTGTCCCAGTACACTCTCACCAAATGGACCACGAATTTCTTTCTGCCCCATATGATTTTACCCCCCACTGTCTTCCTGGGCAGCCTGCGTATTCTGGGTTCGATTCTCTTCCTGGCGGGCCTGGCCGCGTTTACCGTCTGCGCCCTCCAGGTTTATCTGGGCAAAATCTTCAAATGGGGCGTGGCCAGCCGGGGATTATACCGCCATATCCGCCATCCCCAGTACCTGGCCCTGGGAATCTGGGGCATCGGCATGGCCATCCTTTGGCCCCGGTTCATCGTGCTGGCGACCCTGTCCCTGATGTTTATTCTTTACTATTTCCTGGCCCGGGACGAAGAGCGGCGCATGTTGAGCCAATACGGCGAGTCGTATGAAAAATATATGGCCGCCACCGGCAGGTTTGTGCCCCAAGGCCTGGAGAGGCCGATATCCGGAATGCTTCACCGGCTGATGCCCTCCGCTCCCCTCAGGCATGCGGCCATCCCGGTCCTCATCGTTACGGTGGTCATCGGCACCGGCTTTCTGCTCCGGGCGTTGACCCTCAATTCCCTGCCCATGGCGGTGGAGGCCAACCTGACCGTGGTTCCCATCCTGCCGGAAGACGGCTCTGCGGGGGCGGAAGCCCTGAAATCCCTGCAGCAGGCCGCGGCCGACGGCGCCATCCCCTTCCTGAAAAACGACCGGAGTTACCTGGGGTATCTCATGCCCGCAGATTACATCATGCAGGGCATGATTGCCGACACCGGCGGCCATTTTCATCTGTTCAAAAAACATAAAACCGTGGCCCTGATTGCGGATTGGGTCTTGCATCCCTTTGAGCACCTGCGGCGTCCCCCCGCGGCGCATATGGCCGCAGCACACGGCGTTGATCTGCAAGCCGCCAGAAGGCATCATTGCCCGCTGCAGATCAACCTGGCCGGCATGGATTGCGACACCTGCACCTACCGACGCATTATCTGGGTGGAGGCCGACTCTTCGCCGGCCGCACCCCTTGCAGGGATTCAGACCCTGTCCCTCAATACCCGGCGCACCCCGGTGGGCTACACCGATGTGAATCTTAAAACCGGGGAAATCATCAACCGCGTCACGGTGGGCAAGGCCACGGCCTGGAAAGATGTCCCGACCCCGGAGATTTAACCTTGAACGGCGCAGCTAAAAAAAGTCTTTTCAGGCTTATCCTTGGGTTGGCGGTTCTTCTGACTGTTTTTGGGGGGGCAATCCCCGGTTCCGCGGCCGATTACCGCTCCCTCACCCTGGAAGACTGCCTGGCCCTGGCCCGGCAGCATAATCCGGTCCTGGGAGCTTCCCGGGAGAAAATTTCGGAGATGGTGGCGGACTTTGACGCGGCCCGCTCCAAATTTTTCCCCAGGCTCACCCTTCTTTCCTACTATCAGCGCCTGGAGCCCAATCGCCTGTCGCCGGGCGGCGCCTCCACCAATCAGACCCTGTTCGGCCAGGAAGGCCTGGCCAGTCTCACCGGCAAGCAGCTGGTTTTCGACGGCCTGAAAACCTATCACAATACCAGGGCCGCGGCCTTGGGGAAAAAGGCCCAGCAGCAGGAAGTGGCCCGCACCTCTGACGACGTGGTCTATCAGGTCAGCGAGGCTTTTTACCGTCTGATGGAGGCCAAGGAAGACGTCAAGGTGGCCGCCGAGGCCCTGAAGGAACGGCAGGAGTTTCTGGAACTGACCGAAGCTTTTTTTAAAGCCGGCAAGATCACCCGGGTGGACGCCTTAAAAGCCCGCTCCCAGATGTTGGAGGCCGAGCAGGGACAGGTGGAGGCCGCCAACGCCGTGCGCCTGGCCCAGGAAATCCTGGCCCGCACCCTGGGAGTGGAGGACAAGGGCGTCCTGGACATCCGGGGGCGGCTGCCCCGGGATTTCGTGCGGGCCTCCGACTTCAATTCCCTCTGGGCTAAGGCCGAAGCCGCCAATCCCGAGATCAAACGGCTTAACCTGGAGTTGGACCAATCCCAGGCCCTGGTCAAGGCGGCCCGGGGCGGCTTTTTCCCCGAAGTCAATCTTCAGGGGGCCGTAGGAATGCGGGGCCGGGACGTGGGGGGCCGGAAGGAAGAATACCTGGCCGGGGTGTATCTGGAATATCCTTTTTTTGAAGGCGGCTTGACCAGGGCCCAGGT
Organism: Desulfobaccales bacterium; assembly: GCA_041740935.1. Lineage (GTDB taxonomy): Bacteria > Desulfobacterota > Desulfobaccia > Desulfobaccales > 0-14-0-80-60-11 > JBGSLA01. Next base: position 3,818 of record JBGSLA010000151.1, read on the forward strand.
GGCCAAGGCCGCGTCTCAATACCGCCAACTGCAGGAAAAAAAGCGGGATATCCTCGATGCCCTGCGGGTGGACCTGATGAACGGCTGGAAGACCCAGGAAGACGGCCGCAAAGGTGTGGAAGCCGCCCGGCAGAACGTCATCGCCAGCGAGGAAGCCTATAACAGCGCCCTGGCCCTGTTCCGGGTGGGCAAGGCCACCGGCCTGGACGTGCTCACCGCGGAAATCGAGCTCACCCGGGCGCGTCTCAGCCTCATTCGCTACCAGGTGGCCTATGAGATCGGCCGGGCCAAAATAGCGCAAATCATCAGCGTCGGCTCCACTGAAGCCGCCGGGTCCGGGCCTGCAGCCCGGCCGTAGGATATGAAAATTTTCTCTGGGGGGAGGGCCGGGGGAGCAGCGGCTCCCCTCCCTC
>JBGSLA010000152.1:0-6198 GCA_041740935.1 Desulfobaccales bacterium
GCCGCCTGCCCGTGCTTGTGCTCCTGTGGCGCCGCAGCCGCCTGGCCGCCCGGCGCCTGGCCCAGGCATTGGAGGTGGTGTGGGACGCTCTGTGAGGGGTGGACGATATTCTCTCCCACTCCCTAGAAAAATTCCATGGCCTCAAATCCCGAGATCGAACTAATGTCCGGTAGGACGGGCTTCCAGCCCGTCCCGGCACAGGGGGGATCGCGCCGCTTTTCATAGGGCGGCCCGTAGCCGCCATCATCGGCGTGCACGGCACGCCCTATGCGTCTATGGGTAGGGCGGCCGTCCCCGGCCGCCTAAGGTTCCGGCGGGCACTTTAGGCCCGCGCTACCGAATTTTTCCTGGTTTTGAGAGAGCCAAAGGCTCATGAGCGACTGTCTTGAAAAGGTTGTATGGTGTAGAGGCAGGCGCCCTCGCCTGCCCTCAGTGGACAGCCGGGGGCGGCTGTCCCTACATTAAAAAAGGCTTTTGATTAGTTACGGGTGAGCCCCGGGTTCATGAGCACCGGTCATACCAAATTGCAGTCAAACGGCGGCAAAGGGTTTACATCCTGTATGGGCGCAGGCTGAAGCCTGCGGCTACAGATAATTCCCTTTAAACGCTCCTTGGTATCAGATCTATTGTGGCACACAATTCCTGCAGCAATTGAAAAGGCTGATCTGCCGGAGAGCCCCCTTTTTCCCAGACATTGTGGTATAGTTGGTTAAATTGACACAAAGGGTTTTAATGGACCGAGCCGCGGCCCTGGGGCTGCAGGCGCCCGGGTGAGGCCGGCCGCGGGGGGTGACCTGCGGTCCGGCCCGTTGGTGGCATGGGAACTATAACAGCCCTGTATCCCCTTCTTTTGCTGGCCGCAACCCTGGCGCCCTTCGGGGTGGGGGTCCTGTTGGCCTGCGCCTCCGGTTTCCCCCCGAAAGGGTTGGTCCTGGCGGGGGAAGTCCTGGCCGTGGTGGCGCTGTACCTGGCCGCCCTGGCCGGCCGGGAGGCCTATGCGCCCCAGACGGGCCGCTGGCCGGGCTTAGGCTGGTTGAGCCCGGAAGCCTGGGGACAGGCGGCCTGCTTCTGCCTGACCCTGGCCGGAATATTGCTGATTCTCCTGCAATGGGTCTGGCGGACCGGGGATTTCACCGTCCCCCTGGGCGCGGTGGGCGTCCTGGCCGGCTACTTTGTCTTCGCGCCCCCGGTGGCCTGGCAGCGGCGGGGCTGGGGGGAGTTCTGGGCAGGCCTGGGTTTCGGGCTTTTGCCGGTGTTGGCCGGGTTTTATCTGCAGAGCCGCCATCTCATCAGCGAGATTTTGCTCTACGGCCTGCCCCTGAGTCTGGCGGCTTTCAACCTGTTCCTGGTGCTGGGCTTTCCCCGGCCCGGGCAGGAGGGAGAACCGGAGCGCCGCAGCCTGGCGGCCCGCCTGGGGCCCGTGGGCGCGGCGCTGCTGTACACCATCATCAACATCCTGGTTATCCTGGGTTTGGTCATCGCGGTGCTCTTCCCGGCGGCGGTGCACTGGAGCCGGCCCTGGCTCTGGGCCTTGATCGGTCTCGCCCTTATCAACCAGGAGCTCATCAAGCGGCGGGGTTATTATCAGGAGGCCCGCATCCAGCTTTTGTGCACCCTCACCCTGGCCCTCCATCTGGGGATGTGCCTGATTTATGCCCTGGGTCTATGGGGGCGGTTGTAATCTGGTTTTCGGTTTTCAGTTTTCTGTTTTCGGTAAAATAAAGTGAAGTAGGCCGGGCACTGCCTGCCCCTCACTATGATCCGGGGGATTCGGAGCCAGGCAGAGCTTGGCAACCAGAATAAGGCATACACGCAGCACGAAACGGTTTGGGCAGCGGAGAAGCATGATTCGTCTGAAACGCCTGCGGCAGCGCCGGTGGCGGCACATCGTGGCGGTGGTTCTCATCCTGACCCTGGTGGCCGCCTGCCAGGAACGGGTGGCGCAGGTGGGCATCCCCTTGGCCTACGGCCTCACCGGCCTGTGTCTGGCCCTGATCGTCTCACCCACGGTCACGGCCTGCGTGGTGGGCTTTGTGGTGGGCTGTATCCTGGGCGCGGCGGTTTACAATAATTCTCTGAAACGACAATTTTTGGAAAAATAGCGGAGCCCAGATGTTGCCGGGACCGGACGCGGGACTCATGGAACTGTTGAACCTCTTGCGAGGGGCCGAAGGCTATGTCTCCGGGGAGATTCTGGCGGCCCGGGTGGGCCTCAGCCGGGCCGGGGTGTGGAAACGCCTCAACCGCCTGAAGGCCCTGGGCTATGTCATCGAAGGGGAGCCCCGGCGGGGCTACCGGTTGGTGAGCGCCCCGGATAAGCTCTTTCCGGAAGAAATTTTGTACGGGCTGGGGACCAAGACCCTCAGGGGCCCCATCTATCACTTTGAAACCACGGCTTCCACCAGCGACACGGCCAAGGGCCTGGGGGTCCGGGGCGCGGCCGAAGGCGCCCTGGTGGTGGCCGAAACCCAGACCGCGGGCCGGGGCCGCTTAGGAAGGCATTGGGTGTCGTCTCCGGGCACGGGGATTTATGCGTCTTTGCTGCTGCGGCCGCCCCTGCCCCCCCAGGAGCTGCCCCAGATCACCCTGTCCACCGCGGTGGCCATGGTCCGGGCCCTGAGACGGGCGGTGGGGATCACCCCGGGCATCAAGTGGCCCAATGACCTGATTCTCAAGGGCAAGAAACTGGGGGGCATCCTCACCGAAATGGAAACCGAAAGCGACCAGATCCGCTATCTGGTGGTGGGTCTGGGACTGAACGTCAATACCCCTGATTTTCCGCCGGAGTTGGCGGACACGGCCACTTCCCTGTTCCTGGAGGAAGGGCGCCCCTTTTCCCGGGTCCTCCTCCTCAGGGCCTGGCTGGAGGAGTTCGAGGCCCTGTATGCCCGGTTTTTGGCCCACGGCTTCCCGGAAATCCTCGAGGAGTGGAAGCGGCACTCGGTCACCCTGGGAAAGTGCGTGGCGGTGCGCCAGGGCCTGCGGAGTATAGAAGGACTGGCCCTGGAAGTGGCCGATGACGGGGCTTTGCTCCTCGAAACCGCCCTGGGCGAGGTGGTAAGAGTGACTTCCGGTGAGATCACCCTGGAATCGGCGGGCATACCGCCGGGCGCTTGAAGAAGCTCGGACGGGTGGCGAAGCGGGAGGGGACCTGAGCGCCGCCTGTCCCTCTTCAGGGGGGGCCGGGGCGCTCAGGATAACAGTCGGTTATTTTTAGGATTTCTTCTTTTTCTTCAGATCATCGATTTCTGTTTTGAGGCGTTCCACTTCTTCCTTATATTTATCCACCTCGGCCTCGGAAACCTTGGGCGGCTCGTAGGGCTGAGGCTCGGGTTTCTTAAAAAGTTTGTCCTTGGCCTCTTCGTAGCCCAGATATACTGCCAAGGCTCCCCCCATAAGAAGCAGCAAGGGAATGGTGCCGGCCAGTAAGCTAAGGAAATCCTTCCAGAAAAAGCCCAGGCTGATCAGCCCCAGCGCCACTGCCACCAGCCCGCCGATTAACGCGGTCATACGTTTCCTCCTTCAGGTGAAGTTCCATGAAATTGAGCGCCGGCCTGCCACCGGAGCATTCCATCTCGATTGGCTGATACTAAATCATAAAGAGAAAAATTTATCAAGCAGATTAATTTTTTCTGCGGCCCCTTGGATGAGGATGTTTACCGGGCTTTAGGGGGGAGATTTTTTGGCGCCGACACCTGCTGTGAAAAATTTTTTGTGGGGGGAGGGGGGGGAGCAGCTTCCCCTTAGCCCTTCCCCCAGGGTAATTTTCCGGCTTTGCAGGCGGGCTGGAGGTTCATGAACGGATGTTTCACAATAGCACAAGAAATATGCCGGCTTTTAAAAATTATCTAATAAAATGAAAATGTTATCCTTCAGAGCGCCTTGACAAAAGCCGCCGACTCTTTATAATGGCTGTATGAGAAAAGATTCCGGACTCCAGGCAGGATGAGGCCATGGCAGAAGACTATTATCAAATTCTGGGAGTAAACCGCAACGCCTCTCCGGAGGAAATCAAGAAGGCTTACCGGAAGCTGGCCCAGAAATACCATCCCGACAAGGCCAAAGGGAACAAGAAAGAGGCCGAGGCCCAGTTTAAGAAGATCAGCGAGGCCTACGCGGTCCTGAGCAATCCTGAAAAGCGCAAGGAATATGAGGAGTTCGGCTCCCAGGCCTTTCGGGCCAAATTTTCCCAGGAGGACATTTTCCGGGGATTCGACTTCAGCGATGTCTTTGACATGGGCATCTCCGACAACATTTTCAGCCGGCTCTTCGGGGGCATGGGCGGCCGGGGGGCCCGCCCCGGGGCCGGCGGCCGGGGGCGGGTTTTTCGCTATGGCGGTCCCGGGGGTTTTCAGGACATGGGGTCCCCTCCCAAGGGGGAGGACCTGCAGATCGAGGTGGCCATCACCCTCCACGAGATGGCCTTTGGCGTCGAAAAACCCATCAGCTTTGCCAGAAACGGGCAAATGGAAAAATTGACGGTGAAAGTGCCGGCCGGGACCCTGCCGGGCAAACGCCTGCGCGTCGCCGAGAAGGGCCGTCCCGGCCCCGGCGGCGGGCCGCCCGGCGACCTCTACGTCAAGCTCAAGGAGGTGGAGCACCCCGTCTTTAAAAGGGACGGCAGCGACCTCTACGTCGACCGGCATATCCGCTACACCGAGTCGGCCCTGGGCACCAAGGTCACGGTGCCCACCCTGGACGGCAAAACCATGAGCCTCAAGGTGCCCCCCGGGACCAACAGCCTGACCAAGATGCGCCTCAAGAACTACGGCCTGCCCCACGCCAACGGCAAGGGCCGGGGCGACCAGTATGTGCGCATCATTGTGGACATTCCCAGCACCCTGACCAAAAAGCAGAAAAATCTTCTGGAGGAGCTGGCCAGGGAGGGGTTGTAGAATCAGTAATCAGTAACCAGTAACTAGTGACCAGTGGTCACTGATAACTGATCACTAAGAAAACAGGAGGATAACGTGGCAACCGAGTTAGTGCCTGGAGTATATTGGGTGGGCGCCATCGACTGGACCTTGCGCGATTTTCACGGCTACAGCACCGAGGCCGGCTCCACCTATAACGCTTACCTCATCGTGGACGACAAGGTCACCCTGATCGACGCGGTGAAAGAGGGCTTTGTCGGGGAAATGATGGGCCGCATCAGCGAAATCATCGATCCCGCCAAAATCACCTATATCGTCTCCAATCACGTGGAGATGGATCATTCCGGGAGTCTGGCCGAGGTCGTGGACCGGGTCAAGCCCGAAAAAATCTTCTGTTCGCCCCAGGGAAGAGCGGGCTTAAGCCGCCACTACAAAGCGGAGTGGCCCTTTGTGGAGGTCAAAACCGGCAGCGAGCTCTCCCTGGGCCGCTATAATCTGGCCTTTCTGGAGACCCCCATGCTCCATTGGCCGGATTCCATGATGACCTATCTCAAGGAGGAGCAGGTGCTGTTTTCCAGCGACGGCTTCGGGGCCCACTACGCCTCCAGCGCCCGCTTCGACGACGAACTGCCCTATAACTACTGGTATGAACTGAAGAAATACTACGCCAATATCCTGCTGCCCTTTGGGGGGCTCATCACCAAGCTCCTGAAGCAGGTGGCGGATCTGGGGCTGCAATTCAAGGTCATCGCCCCGGACCACGGCCTGATCTATCGCCGGCATATCGGCGAAGTGCTCGAGTCCTACCGGCGCTGGGCCGCGGCCGAAGCGGACCCCAAGGCCATGGTGATCTACGACAGCATGTGGCACTCCACCGAGATGCTGGCCGAAGCCTTGGTCCAGGGCCTCACCGACGCCGGGGTGGAGGCCCAGCTGCACCACCTGCGGGCCACCCATTACAGCGACATCCTGGCCGAACTGCTGGAGGCCGGGCTGTTTCTGCTGGGCTCCCCCACCCTGAATAACGGCATCTTCCCGACGGTGGGGCAGTTCCTCACCTATCTTAAGGGCCTCAAACCCAAAAACAAGGCCGCGGCGGCCTTCGGCTCCTACGGCTGGAGCGGCCAGGCGGTGGGCATCATCACCGAGGAACTGAAAGCCATGGGCCTCACCATCGCCCACGAAGGCTTCCGGGTGAAATACATCCCCGACCCGGCGGAACTGCAGCAGGCCCGCTCCCTGGGCGAAAAACTGGCGAGGGAGCATCTGTTGGGAAAATAAGCGGTGTTTTTTGGGGGAGGGGGCTAAGGGGCAGTGGCCCCTT
>JBGSLA010000153.1:0-10174 GCA_041740935.1 Desulfobaccales bacterium
GAATCTCCCTTCCCCCTCCCACCAGGGGAGGGGGAATATCGTTGCGAACTTATGTAAGGTACTTCCGGGACACGACAATAGGGCTTCATTGCCTAAATTCGCAAATTATCTTGGAGCCGTTTTCATCCCCCCCTTTTGTAAAGGGGGGTTAGGGGGGATTTTACCTAACCTCCTGAAATCCCCATAAATCCCCCTTTTTCAAAGGGGGACTTTAGGAGCTTCTGCTTGGGGTGGAGCCCCCCTTTTTTTCTGAACATTGATTTTCGCCGGCAATTTTTGGCCATTACTCCTGATACCAAGTTGCCGCCAAAGAGGTAAAAATCAGTGGCACAGGCTCAACGATCATGGACAATTTTGGCCACCCCCGAGGATGAAAAAATGTAGAACAGCCGCCCCCGGCTGTTCTTTAAAAGAGCAGTCAAGGGGCCTGCTCCCCATGGTTCAGAGGTTGTCCGCCGGGTCGCCTGCCAAGAGCTCTTTTCTGTAGCCGCCAGGCTCAAGCCTCCGCTTGCCCGGACTGAAAAACCTTCGTCCCGGTTTGACTGCAATTCGGTTTTTACCCGGTATAGCCTCGCGGCCACAGGCTGCCTGGCGGAAATGCTGCCAATAATCTTCCAACTCATAGAAACCCTTAGATTTTTTTCAGGGAAAACAACCTGAAAAAACAGGTTAACTCCGATAGACAAGTTGGTTTCTTGCACTATAGTAGATATCATCTGAAGTAAAATATATTTGCTTCACCCTCCTTAATAATGGTCCCTGGTTTACTCCAGGTTGCACAAGGAGGTGATCGGCCCGCCAAGAAGACCCTTCGCTGATCAGGGAAGATCCAGCGCGTAACTCCGGTTCACCTGGTTTTAGGAAAAATGTTTTCTCTCCCACCATCTCCTACGAAAAGATAAACAACAGCCCATACCCCGTTCCTCCTGACCTCTGCTGAAGCTCTTCATTCGATGAGGTAGCCCCGATAGGGAGGATGCCATGTATTATTCCCAAAGACGTGTTTTTTCCGTTGGCCTGGGCGTCCTGGTCGTCCTGGGACTTTTGCTTTGGGCCCCCGCCGCCCGGCCTGACTGGAACGAGGGTGACCCTTACAAAATGCACTACCCCCAACTTCCTGATCTGGCTAATGGCATTGATGTCATGGCCTATTGGCTTCTGGCCGACGACTTTCTCTGCACTTCGAGCGGACCCATCACCGACATTCACATTTGGACATCAAATCCCAGTTTTTTGGGAACAAAAGTTAACCTGGGAATCTGGACTAATAATCCCGGTGATCTCAATGGCGGCTTCAGTACCCCGGGAATACAAAAGTGGGGTAAAATTTTTCAAATCGGTGAGTATACCATTAGGGAGGTGGCTACAGGTCTTAATGAAACTTGGTGGGATCCAATGACAGGACAATCCGGAATTGACACAACGGTATTTCAATATAATTTCTTTATTGACCCTAAGGATGCATTTAAACAGGAAAAGGGGCAAATCTACTGGTTAACCCTTTATGCTAACGCTGGCTGGAAAACGACCTATCAACCCTGGAACGATGTCGCAGTTTATTGGGATACTGGTGATGCCCGGTGGGAACGCATTGCATATCCTGAAGGAACGGGATTCAGGGACATGGCCTTCGTCATCACCACCCCCACCCCGCCCTCTCTGCTTCTCCTGGGCTCCGGCCTTTTGGGCCTGGGGGCTCTGGGGTGGCGCCGGCGGAAGCAGGGCTGATTGCTTGGCCCCTCAGGGCCTCATACAAAGGCAGGGCCGGTCACGGTCCTGCCTTTTTTATGCAGCCGCTCATGGGCCCTCGGCTCTTTCAAAACCAGGAAGTCGCGGCAGGGAACCCGGGGGAGGACGCACGTGTTTCAAAACCCCGGTAGCACGGGCATCCTGCCCGTGCCGGGACGGGCTGTAAGCCTGTCCTACCGGTTATAGGTAAGGTCGGGGGAGAAGATGCGATGGAGCTTTTCCAAGCAGTTGCTCAGGGTCGTCCGGTCCACCCGTAAACATGAAAATGTGGCGCCGGCGCCCTCGCCAGCGAACGAACCGTCGGGCGGCGGTTCCACACAACAGCTTTTCAGGACAGTTGCTCATGAGCCAGGGGCTCTCCCGGAAAAGATGAAAAGCCTGGTGGCACAGGCTTCCAGCCTGTGCGCTGCACCGCCAAGATGCCGGTGCCACCAAAAACTTTTCATAACAGAGGCCTTAAAAGGCGATCAAACAGGCAATTTGTTTGGGGCCGCGAGGCTCACGCCTGCGTCTGCACAGGCGAGACGCCGTGCCACCAAGCTGATCCGTTCATAATAACGCATCATTTTCAAAAAATACCTTTATGAGCGTAACTTGTTCTCAAGGGCGGGCTGGAACTGCTTGACATACCTCTGCAGAAGATCCAGGGTCGCGGGCGTCAGCTCGGGGCAGGCTTCCGGGGGCGCCTCTCCGGCGCTCACCCGGGTGGCGAACACCAGGCAGGTGGGCTGCCCGCAGGCCCGGCAGTTGGTCCGGGGCAGGAGCTTTAAGATGTCGATGATGCGGGGTGGAGGGAGCACCTCGTAGCTCGGCGCAATGTTTTCCTTCTTTTCCCAGGTGTCGTTGATCACGCCCACCAGCCACCGGACGATCTGTTCGGCTTCGGCTTCATCCTTCAGGATGTTGATGGCGATTTGACGGGGGTGGAAGGTGATGAGCTTGGCCCGGTATTTGATGGTGAGGGAGGGGGGCTGCCGCACGAACAGGTGGCCCCGCAACACGGTGTTCAAATAGGGGAGGAGTTCGGTGATATCCGCGTCAAGACGGGCCAAGCCCCGCAGATGGGTGGCCTCGGGGTTCGGCGGCAGACAAAATTCCAGGTGGTAGTTTTGGACCGGCATGATCGGGAATCAGTAATCAGTTATCAGTTATCAGGAGGACTGTAGGATGGGAAAGCGCCGCGCCTCCCGCCGTTGGGCAGGCAGAGTCTTTTCTCCTGTGAAAAGTTCCCCAGGCGGCCACATATTCTGGTAGGGCGGCCGTCCCCGGCCGCCTCTGGTTCCGGCGGGCACGGAGGCCCGCCCCACCAAATTCTTCCTTGTTTGGAATTTTTCCCTATTTTTTAGTGACCACAGAGCCCATGAGCTTCTGGTTACTGGTTACTGGTTACTGGTTACTGGTCACTGTCTAGTGGCTCACAGAGGTCGCAGGAAGTCAGGACTTCTTGGCCTCTCTCCCAACCCCGGTGGCGCGTTCGGCCTTGGCCGCGGCCTTGGCGTTAAAGCGGGCGGCGTCGATGACGAAGCGCTCGTGGATGCCCTCCGAGATGGGGTCCAGGTCGTCGGCGGCCCGGACCGCAAAGGTGAGCTTGCGGCCCTCCATTTTTTGCAGTTCGACCTCAATGGTCACGGTGAGCCCCGGCGGGGTGGCGGCCGTGTGGGACAGCTGGAAGCCCACCCCCACGGTCTGTTCCCGGGGCCAATCCAGGTGCGGATTAATGGCCTGGATGCAGGCCCATTCGATGAGCCCCACCATGAACCCCGAAGCCAGGACCTCGGGCATGGCCTGAAATTCCGGGGATTCAGGCAACAGGTGCGGCACCGTCCGGGTGACCGGCACCGGAAAGCTGAAACGAAATCCCACACCGGGCTTGAGGGTGTCTTGCATGGCCCATTCTCCTGATTTTTTTCTTGATATTACTCCCGGCCTTTTATATAAGTAAAATTAATAATATTAATTATATTAATAAGAAAATATCATGGAATGGCAGCAGATCGTGGGGTTTCACCAGGTGGCCCGCCAGGGGAGCTTTACCAGGGCGGCGGCGGCCACCTTCCGCACCCAGTCGGCCCTGAGCCAGCAGGTCAAGGCCCTGGAAGAGGAGTTGGGCTGCAGGCTGGTGGAGCGCATCGGCAGGCGCAAGCTGCGGCTCACCGAGGCAGGGGAGAGGTTCTGGCGGTTTGCCCAGGCGGTTCTGGCGGCGTATGAAGGGCTGCAGGCGGAATTGCAGGAACTGAAGGGCAGGCCCACCGGCAAGCTTCGCCTGGCCGCGCCCTTTACCACCCTGTATCACCTGTGCCGGGAGGTGCTGCAGGAATATCCCCGCCGCTTCCCCCAGGTGCGCCTGACCGTGCTGGACCGCTCCCAACCGGAGGTCATCGACCTGGTGCGCCAGGGGGACATTGACCTGGGCATTGTCCTCGAGTCGGCCGTTCCCAAAGACCTGGCGGCCCGGCGCTGGCAGGAGGTGGAGATGGTCCTCCTGACCCCGCCGGGCCACCCTCTGACCCTTCTGCCCCGGGTCACCCTGGAAGACATCTGCCGCTATCCCCTGATCCTGCCGCCCCGGGGCTCCACCTCCCCCCAGCGCCAGACCCTGGAAAGCCTTTTCCGCCGGGAGGGCCTGGAGTTCCAGGTGGTGATGGAATCCTCCAATGTGGAGTTGAGCTCCCTGTATGTGGAATTAGGCCTGGGGATATCCTTTGCCACGGTGGTCAAGGGGCTGCCCTTGACCGACCCGCGGCCATTGGCTTTGATTCCGCTGGGCGCTTACGGGGAACAGGATTATCTTGCGGTCAGCCATCGCCGGGACAAGGTCATGAGCGCGCCACTCACGGCTTTTGTGGAGCTGTTGTTCGGCTCTTAATGACCTTGCTGACAATTTTTTGGGAAAAAATCAAATAATTTGACGGATAGGTATGATTTTTTCGGTTTTATTCCTTAGGTATTGAAGAAATTTCTGCTGCGAGGGGGAGGTCGCCCCTTTTTGCTGATGCCTAAAAGCCTTTTGAGTCTGAGTCTGGTTTTCCTGTTAGGCCTCTTGGGAGGCCTTCAGGCGATGCTGTCGCCCGGCCGGGCTGAGGATCGGCCTGTCCAGATCAACCCCCTGAGCAAAATAACTTTTAACCTCGGGCAGTTAAATGACCAGGGTCTTTACGGGCCCCCGGACGGCCTGAGGGCCTTGCATTACGAATTTTGCATTCCGGGGGAGGCCGCGCCTGAAACCCGGGTGCGGGAAATTGACCCGACCATTCAGATTTTCAAAAAATCCCGGGGTCGGATCGGCTGCGGTCCGGGGGAATACCTGGCCCTCGGCAGCACCCATCAGCCCGGGTTTAAAGAGGTGCTTCTCAGGCTGGCCAGTCTTCCTTATGTCAAGCGCATTGATCAGGCATTTTTTGAATAAGCCGGTGGGCGGACGCAGCAAGGCAGCTGCCGAAAATAAAGGAGTAAGCTATGGTTTTTCAGCGAATCATCATGGTTCTGCTGGCGATGTTGATGGCCGCGGTTATTCCGGTTGAGGCCGCCAAGGTCAAGGGACAGCCGGTCAAACCTGTGCAGCAGTGGAAGGGTTCGGTGGCGGAGGTGTCCCTTATGGCAGGGGCGCCGGAGGTCATCCTTACCGCGCCGGAGCTCGAGCGGCTCTGGCAGGCCTGGAAGGTGGAGGGCCCCGCGCCCCGGGTGGATTTTGCCAAAGAACTGGTGGTGGTGGCCACAACCCGGGGGAGCGTCCTGCGCTTCGCGGCCGTCCTTTCCGACAAGGGGGACCTGAAGCTGATGGGCCTGGCCACCAAGGACCTGCGCCCCGGCTTTCGGTATGTCATCGCCCGGGTCAGCCGGGAAGGGGTGAAGACGGTCAATGGCCGGGAGTTGGGGACAAAAGCTGTCCCGTCTGTCCCTGAGCCGTCCAAATAGACGCAGGGTTGAGACGCCTGCGCCACCCGGCTGATGGGTCCAGAGCAGCTCATCATATTAAGAAAACCTTTCATGAGCGCGATTCGGCATCCCATGAGCCGACCGGTTTGTCAAGGTCCTGCCGGTGGCGTCGGAAGTAACGAAGCCTGCGGCAAGACCCGATAAGATTGTCAGGAATTTCTTCTACCCTGGCCCGGATTGCTTGACGCCGGGGCGCGGACGGGTTATCTTATGTCCAGGAAATTTAGCCAGAAAGGAGGGATGCGAAATGTGCTGCCATGACAAGGACAAGCATCAGCATGAGCACACCCACGAGGCTCAGGCTCACAGCCATGACGGGCATGAGCACAGCCATGAGGCGATGACTCACACCCATGAACACACGCACGATGATGGGCATCACCATCACGGCCACACCTGCTGTCATTAAGGAAAGCCACGAGTCTGAAAAACAATTAAGCCACGAAGGCTCTACCCGGTCTGAAGACTGGAAAGAAGCTTCGTGGCTTTCCTTTTTTCCGGCGATCCTACCCCTGTCAGGAACAGCCGGGGGCGGCGGTCCCCCGGGTTTTCCTGCCGTCTCTCAGGACGAAAAAGCGCCGCGCCTCCCGCCTCAGGCCTCAAGACAGCACAGGTGAGGGAAGCTGTGCCACCGGTTCTTACGGCCTTGATGGCAATCTAATATAACATATTGAATTCTATTATTATTTTTTTACAGAAAACCGAAAACTGTCTTACACCAGGTCCCGCCGGAAGATGCGGTAGCGCTTGTGGGGGCGCAGGCCCGACTCTTCATAGAGCAGATTGATGGCCTGGTTGTCCTCCAGGTTCCAGCCCAGCTCCACATAATAATACTGGGGCTTGTTTTTGGCGGCCTGCAGCAGGTAGTGCAGGGCCACCAGGGGCGCGCCCACCTGGCGGTATTCCTCTTTCACCCCGAGAATAAAGCCCCGGCAGCCGTTGATCTCCGACCAATAGAGGTGTTTTTTGATGAGCGCCCAGAGGCCCAGCTTGCCGTTAAAGCGCCGGAGCAGGGGGCTGATGTCGGGGAGCACGATGCACACCCCCACCGGCTCTTCCTGGACATACAGGAAAAAGGCCAAATCCAGGTCGAGGATGGGATAGATGGCCGAGACCATCTCCCTCACTTCAGAGGCGGTGGGCGGCACAAAGCCCCAGTTCTGTCCCCAACATTCGATATATAAGCGGGTGAGCAGGTCCACCTCGTCGTCGAAGCGCTTGGTGTCCAGTTTGCGGATGACCACTTCCTGCTTCTGGGCCAGGCGCTCCCCCAGGTTCAGGGCCCACTCCGGCGGTTTCTGGTCCCGGGTGGACAGATAGGTGAACAGGTCCTTTTCCTTGCGGAAGCCCGAGAGCTTGACCAATTCCAGGTAATAGGGCGGATTATAGGTCATCAGGAAGGTGGGGCGGGATTCGAAGCCCTGGACCAGAAGGCCGGCTTCATAATTGAGGGAAGGATTCAGGGGGCCCCGGATGAATTCCAGGCCCTGCTGTTTGACCCAGCGGATGGTAGCGCCGAACAGGGCGGCCGCGGCCTCCGGGTCCCGGCGGCATTCGAAAAAGCCCCAGATGCCCATCTTTTCTTTTTGATACTCGTTGTAATGGTCGTCCACGATGGCAGCCACCCGGCCCACCACTTCGGAGCCCCGTCGGGCCAGGAACAGCTCCCGCCGGGAAAACTGCCAGAAGGGGTGGCGGCCGGGGGTGAGGAGCCTGGCCACCTGGCTTTTCACCGGGGGAATCCAGTTGGGGTCGTCCCGATAGAGCTCCCAGGGAAGGTCGATGAAGGTTTTCATGTCCCTGGTGCTCTGCACCGGCATCACTGATATGGCGGCCATGTCAAGGCTCCTGGCGGAAAGGGCGGGGTGGGTGGGTTATTCCACGAACCACCGCAATTGCAGGCCCGTAACCTGCATAACGACGGCGCCGGCTGCGTCCAGAGCCCGGGCCGTCCAGGTGTTGCTTTCGGGGTTTTCGTTCAGCAGCCGGGCTTCCAGAATCAGGCGCTCCCCTTCCCGGCACCGGCGGGAGAAAAGGAGTTCGCCCACGCTGGCCGGTATCATGCGGCGTTCCTCATCTTCGTCCCGCATGACCACATAAAAATTGGCCAGATGGAGAAAGGCCTCCAGCAGATAGGGAGAATACTGGTAGTGGTTCGGCCCTTCCCCGGGAAAGTCCCGGATCTCCCGATAGACCATGGCCCCCCGTATGCAGCCCGGGGCAGTGCCCTCCAGGGACTCCATGACCCGGTAGCGCCCCTTCATGCTGGTGCGGTTTTCGTAATAGTCGGCCACTTCCTCCGGCGACATGGGCCGGGTTTCCAGCTCTTCGGGCTCGACCGGGAAGCCGGGGAGCGCGGTCAAGACCGGCGGGGCGCCGCCCAAAATCACCTGGCCGGCGAAATTGGTGGACCAGCGGTCCAGCTCCCGGCCGCTGGGGGAGATCAGGGGGCTCGAAATGGTGACCTGGCACACCAGTTCCCCGGAATTTGAGGATATGGTGCGGCAGTGGATGCGGGCCAGGCGGGGTTGGTCAAGGGGGCAGTCCAGGAGGTCCCGGTAGGCCACCTGGCGGGCGCCCAGGATCCGCAGGTGCGGGTGCAGGACCCGGGCCGCCTCGAAGAAGGTCTCCACCGCCATGACTCCCGAAACCGGCGGGTGCTTCAGGAATTTGAAGGGCACGTGGTCTTCCAGCCACAGGTCGGTGGTGTTGACGAAAATCCGCTCGGCTTCAAGCTCCCCGGCCTTAAGGTCCAGGCGCTGGATCGTCTCCAGCATGGGCAGGTCGCCGGGCGCGGCGTTCGCTCCGGCCAGGGAAAGGGAGCCCGGACCTGCCTCGGGTTCGCTCATATCCAGCAGGGTGGTCTTCACCTGGGGCAAAAGGCGCATGGGCATGACCCAGACGTCGGTGGGATTGCCCAGGAACAGCTCCCGCACAAAAAGCTGGGCAAACTCTTCGGCGTGGACATAGGCCTTTTCCAGGCCTTTGAGTTTGAGGAGCTCCTTGATTTCCGGGTCATCGGCCATGCCCACCCCTTCGATGGGGGGCAGCATGAAGGCCTTGGCCAGGAGCAGTCCCACGGGCGGCCCCTGGGCGGCAATCAGCGCCGACATGGCGCGGTTGGCGGCGCAGTAGTTCGCCTGGCCGGGATTGCCCTGGATGCTGGCCGCGGAGGACAGGCCCACCAGGCAGCGCAAACCGTGGGCGCGAGCCGCCTGGAGGAGGTTGGCGGCCCCGGCCAGCTTCACCGCCACCACCCGGCTGAAGTCCTCGGGGGTCATGAACGCGATAAAGGAATCGTGGATAACGCCGGCGCCGTGGATGACCGCGTCAATGCGGCCCCAGTCCGCGGCCACTTCGTCCAGGGTCTGCTGCACCGAGTCCGCCTGGGCCACGTCGCAGGAAAAATAGCGGGTCTCCAAACCCAGGAGGGCAAGATCCTTCAAGGTGCGGGTAACTTCCAGGCCCCCCCGCAGCCGGGCCATGCCGGCTTCCAGGGCAGGGCCGCCGATATCCGGCTGGCCCTTTTTCAAGAAACGGCGCAAAGCAGCTTCATCTCCGCCGGAACGGATCAGGGACTCGTAGTCCACCTCCGGATCGAGTTTGGTGCGGCCCAGGAGCGCCACCCGGGGCCCATAGGGGGCCAGGGCCCGGACCAGGTAGGGGGTCACTCCCCGGGCGCCACCGGAAATGACCACCACGTCGTCCGGGTTGAGGCTCAGGGCGGGGTCGGCGCCGAAGGGGGCGCCTGCCGCCACGGCCTTTTGGGTGAAGGCCTGATCCCCCTGATAGATGATCTGCATCAGGCTTTGATTGACGTCCAGGGCCTGGGACAGGGCGGCCTTGGGGTCGGTGTCCGGGTCCAAAGAAACGCTGCGGAACAGGAATTCGGGATATTCCTGGGCCGCGGCCAGAAACATGCCGGCCACGCCCTCGGCCAATACCCGGGCGGGGCCGGCCGGTTCGAGGCCCTGGGTCAGGAGCACGCAGAATTCTTTAACCGGGGAGCTCAACAGGGTTTGCAGCGCCTGAAACACGCCGGTGAGCAGGCCGGGGATGTCGGCCAGGACCAGGTCGCTGTCGCCATCCAGGGTGAGGATAAGGCCGGCCAACTCCGGGGTATCGGCCAGATACCGGGCTGCGGCCGCGGCCCCTGCCGGAGTCTTCAGATCAAAATTCTCAGTCGGGTCGCCCGACGCCGCGTTGATTATCTGGATGACCCGGGATTGCCAGGTTTTGCTGGGGAAGCGTCCGGCCTCCTGGGTAAGGATGCCCTCGGCGCCCAGGCGGACCACCGCCACAGTCTTGCCGGGTCTCAGTTGCAGCAGCCGGGGGGAGGTTTCCGGCAGGGGCGCCGGGCGGAATACCAGGCGCTTGCAGGGCTCGAGAATCCCAGGGGCCTCAGGTGCGGCGACTTCGCCGCTGCCGGGCTCGAAGGGCGGGGCCAGGGGACCCCGGGGCGCTTCGCCCTCAGCCGCCGGGGCCGCGC
>JBGSLA010000154.1:0-6990 GCA_041740935.1 Desulfobaccales bacterium
GGGGCCTCGGCGCCCAGGCGGCGGCGCAGGTCCTGGAACAGCTCCACTTCCCGTTTGAGGCGGGCGTCTTCGGCGCCCAGCACCCGGGCTTCGTATTCCTTGAGGTCCGCAGTGATGAAGCGCTCGGCGTTCACCAGGGTCTGTTTGCGGTGGTAGTCGGGGGGCGCCAGGTGCAGATTGGCCTTGGAGATCTCCAGATAATAGCCGAACACCTTATTATAGCGCACCTTGAGAGAGTTGATGCCGGTGCGCCGGCGCTCCTGCTCTTCGAGGCGCACGATCCAGTCCTTGCCCTCCCGGGAAATCCGGATGAGCTCGTCCAGTTCGGCGTCATAGCCCTCCCGCATGATGCCTCCGGCCTGGAGGGTGGGGGGCGGGTCCTCGGCCAGGGCCCGGGCAATCAGGTCGTGCAGATCGGAGAGGTCCTCCAGGTCTCGGGCGGCCTCGGCCACCAGAGAAGGGGCTTCCCGAGGAAGCATCTCCCGCAGCAGGGGCAATCTCCCCAAAGCCAGGCGCACTGCGCCCACCTCCCGGGGGCCGGCCTGCTACAGGGCCAAGCGGGCGGTGAGGCGCTCCAGGTCCCCCAGCCCTTTCAGGGCCTGGCGCCACCTCTGGCGCAGCACGCTGTTATTTTTGAAAAAATCCACCGCGTCCAGGCGGGCCTCGATCCTGTCCCTGTCCTTAAGCGGCTGCCGCAGCCAGCGTCCCAACAGACGCGCCCCCATGGGGGTGACGGTGGCGTCCAGAATATCAAGCAAAGAGCCGTGGCGGCTGCCGCTGCGCCAGGTTTCAAAAATCTCCAGGTGCCGCAGGGTGGCTTCGTCCAGGTCCAGGTAGTCATTCCGGGAATACGGCAGCAGGCGGTCCAGGTGGGGCAGGTTCGGGGTGTGGGAGTCCCGGAGATACCGCAGGATGGCCCCCGCCGCGGCTACTCCCAGACGATATTCCTCCAGCCCGAAGCCGTCCAGGAACAGGGTGCCCAGGACCCGCCCCAACTCCCGGCGGGCCGCGGCCTGATCAAAAGCGAAGGGTGGCAGCGGCCTCCGGGTGGGCGGCTCCTGGAAAGGCGCCAGCGCCGCGGGCAAAACCTCCTCCCCCGAGCCCTCCGGGATGAGCAGCTCCGCGGGCTTGAGGCGCCAGAGCTCATCTCCCAGGGCGTCGCCGCCTTCCCCCTCGGTGAGGCGGAATTCCCCGGTGGACAACGACAAAAAGGCCAGGCCCCACCGGTCCCCCTGGAAGGCCACCCCGGCCAGGTAATTTTCGTCCCGGGCCTCCAGGGCGGCAGGGTCCACCTGGGTCCCCCGGGTGAGGATGCGGGTCACCTCCCGGCGCACCAGCCCCCTGGCCTGGGCCGGGTCCTCCACCTGCTCGCAGACCACCACCTTGAAGCCCTGCTCCAGGAGTCGGCCGATATAGCCCTCCGCCGCGTGGATGGGGAAGCCGGCCATGGGGATGCGGTCATCCCCGGCCCGGCTGCGGGAGGTCAGGGCGATGCTTAAGGCCCGGGCCGCGTCTTCGGCATCCTGATAGAAAAGCTCGAAAAAATCCCCCATCTGGAAAAGGACCAGGGCGTCGGCGTACCTGGCCTTCAACTCCAGGTACTGTTTGAGCATGGGGGTGAGTTTATCGGGCTGGGATTCTGCCATAGGGAAGCCGGCCGTGTCCGGCCCGCAGCGTGTCAAGGGGCGGGCTCATACATTTTTCTATGAGAAATGAAATACTTGTAGGGGCCGACCCATGTGTCGGCCCACCTTAACGGGCGGACACACGGGTCCGCCCCTACAGGGTTTGTTGCATGTCAACGAGAAAGCGGTATCAGCCCGTCTTGATGCGTCTCAGGCCTGAATGGCTTGGGACTACTGGGAAAATAAACAAGGGGCGGAGAGCTCCTCAATCCCACTCCCGCCCCCCTTCAAGAGTCCTGGTCGGAAAATTTTTCGTCGTTATCCCTGAGATTTCATGGAAGAAGCGGAGGTATTCGGTGATTCATTGGTGGAATTTACGGCCATGCCGGCCCGCTTCAGCTCCATTCCCATAATTTCGACGTTTTGCCTGAGTTGGCGAATCATCTGCCGCTGTTTAATATGATCATAAACAAAGTACAGCAAAACCAGAACAGCTCCCAAAGTAAACGATAAAGTGACCAGGACCCATAATTCCAAGGGTGCTGTTTCTAATTTAAAAACGTATAAGTCTAATCGAAGTTGAATGGTTTGTCTCAGGACTTCGATGTTTTCAATAGTAAAGACAAAGGCCAACAAGGCCAGCAACCCGATAAGAAAGGCTTTTACATAGCTCATGGCTGTTCCTCGTCATCCAGGGCCTGAAAGTGGGGGGCCAGGCGGGCGTAGGTTTGGCGGAAATGTTCGGGGATCACCCGCACCTCGGCGAAAACCGGAATGTAGTTGGTGTCGCCGTGCCAGCGGGGGACGACGTGCCAATGCAGGTGGGCCTCCACCCCGGCGCCGGCCACCACCCCCAGGTTAAGGCCCACGTTGAAGCCGTCCGGCCGCATAGTCTCTTTGAGGATGCCCAAAGACTGCCGCAGTTTCACCTGAAGGTCCAGGAGCTCCTCAGGAGTCAGGTCGTCCAAACTCGGGACGTGGCGCAAGGGTGAGATGAGCAGGTGGCCGTTAATGTACGGGTACTTGTTCATCATGATGCGGGTCAGGCGGCCGCTCAGGAGCACCAGGCGCTCGGCCAGGTCCTCGTCGGGCCAGGGGCAAAAAATGCAGCCCGGGGCCTTGTCTTCGCCCAGGATATAATCCATCCGCCAGGGCGCCCAGAGAACTTTCATGCGGACACAATTCTCCTCGAGGGTGATGAGGTGCGCCTTTTCGCCACTATATCACGAATTTGACAAGATTCAACGATTGAATAGAGACAGAAATGACGTCCCATTGTGGTCATCGTATGCCGGCCGGTTTTTCTTGAATGGTTGGTACTAAAAGCTCGCCAGGCGG
Organism: Desulfobaccales bacterium; assembly: GCA_041740935.1. Taxonomy (GTDB): domain Bacteria; phylum Desulfobacterota; class Desulfobaccia; order Desulfobaccales; family 0-14-0-80-60-11; genus JBGSLA01. Next base: position 2,964 of record JBGSLA010000154.1, read on the forward strand.
CCTTTGCAGGTGGAGCGGCCCTCTCTGGCCGCCCATTGTCTTGGCGGGCACGGAGGCCCGCCCCACCGAATTTTGATTGGATTGGAGAGAAACCAAGTTTCCTGGGAACAGGCGGAGCCCACCATAAATGCCGTCTTCGGAACCCGTGGGCCTGCACAGGTGAGGACACCTGTGCCACCGGGCTTTCCATGCTCTCGGCATTATTTTTTTGTTCCGAAAGCCTAATGCGTAAGTTGCACTGGCAAGAGGCCTGGGCTCCCGGTTCGTTCAGCCGTCCAGCCACCCAGGTAGGGGCGCTCTTTCCCAAAATCCTTTTGCCCCCCGAAGCCGGCGGAAACCTCTGGCCGGGGGACTTTTTCAGCTATAAGCTTATAGCTTACAGCTTACAGCAATTCTATCCCAACCCCGCGCTCTCCTCCCCCCGGAGGCCGCGGCGCATGGCCTCGCTGTCCCGGATGACCTCTTCCCGCCGGGAGGTGCCGGGGTGATAGAGATTGAAGGTCTTGCCCCCCTGGAGGCCCATCATGATGGGCTCGATCATGGCCTCCGGGATGGCGAGATATTTGGAGCCCCCGGGCCGGGTGGACTGGGCCAGCTCCACCACCCCTTCTTTGCCCCATTCCAGGAAAACCGCCACCAGCAGCGCCACGGGCCAGGCGGTGTCGGCCACCACGATGACCTCGGCGGCCTTGAGGGCGCGGCGGTCGCCGTTGAAGGCCAGGGCCACTCCGCCCCCGGCCCGCACCTTTTCCAGGACCGCCGCGTCCGTGCGGCTGTCCCCCACATACATGGCATCGGTAAGGTTGAGTCCGGTTTGGGCCAGGCCGTCCTCCAGGGCCCGAATTTTCTCCGGGCCGCTCATTACGGTCACTTCCTGGCAGATGCGGCCGATATCCATGTGGGGGATCTTATCCCCGAAAATCCTCTCCATCAGGCCGACGGCGTCCTGCACCTCCGGGGCCAGGTCCGCCAGGGTTTTGGCCTCGGAAGGCCAGGCAATGGCCGGCGCGGCCGCGATTTCCCCCAGGAAGCGGCGCAATTCCCCGGCTTCGGCTTCCGGGAGCTCATAGCGGTCCAGGTCCAGTTCGGTGCAGGAGAGGCGCTCCGGGACAAAACCGAGTTTCGCGGCCACCGCCTGGGCGAACGGGCAAAAGCCGGCGCTGAGGGCGAACAGAGGGAAATTCAGGCTATGCAGAAAGCGGTAGGCAGCCTCGGCCCCGGGCATAAGCCTCAGGTGCTGCCGGGAAAATTCGGCCAACCGGTCATTGGTCAGCCCGGCGCTTTTGAGAAAGGGGAGGATGAGTTTCAGGGCGTCCCCCGGCCGGTGGCCGGGCTTCGGGGCAAGGTCCGCCAGATAGTCGTCATAGCCGCTCATCTGGGTGAAAAACGCCGCGCCATCCGGGGGCAGAAAATCCCGGCACAACTCCAGGGCGAGATCATTCAGGGCCAGGGGGCCTTCGCAGGCGGTAATCAATTGAACCTGGTGCATTTTTTCTCCTTACGATAGGGAGGCGGGCGAGACGCCCGCCCTACTTTTCTTTTCACTTTAGGGGCGGTCCAAGGGCAGGCCAAAGGCCCAGGCGCTAAAAGCATAACAATCTATTTTTCTTATTGTTTTTACCACAAACCCAAAACCGGAATATTAATCTTCCGGTCTGAGCAGGCGTTGCAGTGCTGCCGTCTCATATATCACTTCGGCGCCCACCAAGCGCACCTGTCCCTGCACGACATAATTAAGAACGCGGGGCTGCCATTCATGTTCCGCCCGGTTCACCCTGTCGGCCAGGGTGTCGACGGTGTCGCCCGGCTCAATGGGCACCGGCCGGGCGAAAAATACGGGCCCGCGGTCATATTTTTCATCCACAAAATGCATGGTCACGGCGCTGTGGCTGATTTCCCCCCGACCATAAGCCGCCAGCACCGCTTCGTGAACATGTCTGCCATACAGGTTGGCCCCCCCGAAGCGGGGCAGGGGGCCGGGATGAATGTTCACGGTCCGGGCCGGGTCCAGGCCGGCCACCAGCTTCAGCCAGCCGGAGAGCATGACGTAATCGGCCCGGAAAGATTCGACCAGGTCCCGGTAGCCCCGGGCCGCATAGGGGCCGGGCCAGTATCGGGCGGGTATCCCCAAGGCCTGCGCCTTGCGCCAAACCCCGCCGGCCGGATGATTGGTGACCACTCCACAAATCCGCGCCGCCAGAATCGGCGGTATGGTCTGCGAAGCTTTGACCAGGTTCTCAAAGCCGGAGCCGCCGCCGGTTTGGGTCCCGGAGGCAAACACCAGGAGGTTGGGGGTTTTTTTCATTTTGAATGATAAGCAATCGGGAGAACAGGGAAGGTTCACGATCCCTTCAAAAAATTATTCACCTGGCCGGTGAAGTCCAGGCCCCGGGGGAAGAGACACCCCTGGACCTTGACCCCGGCGGGGGTCAGGCGCACGGCCCTCTCGGCGATGGCCTGCAAGGTCAAAAGCATCAGGGGAAACTCCCGCCGCAGCTCTTCTGCCCGGATTTTGGCGAACAGGGGTTCGGCCTCCCCTTCCCGGACTCTGATCTCTTCCAGGCTCAGGGTTTGTTTTTTTTGGAGAAATTGTTCCCACAGGGGAGCAAAGGCCGGCCCGGTGAGGGGAAAGCGGACATAGGTCACCGGGGGGCCGGCGTCCCGCTCGGGGGTGGCCACATGCATCATGGCCCCGGCCTCCCGGGCGCACTCGGCCATGAGCTGCCAGATGACTTCCTGCCAGGGCCCCTGGGGTCCCCCCGGAACTGACGGGTGCAGGTTGAGGCCTAAAAAGGTGCGGCTCATCAGCGGGCTGATCAGCAGCCGATAGCCGGCCAAGACCACCACCTCGGCCGGATTTTTCTTGAGAAGCTCGACGACCTGGCCTTCAAAGGCCTCCCGGGCTTCCTCCACCCCCGGCCCCCCCTGTCGGCTCAAAGCCCGCAGGGCCGCCGACGAGTAGGTCACCAGGGGTATGCCCCGCTCCTGCACCGCAGCCTGAAAAAGGTCCGAGGCCAAGCTCTCCCCCGGGGCCCGGTCGCAGAAGACATAGGCCAGGCGCCCCTTGATAAAGCCCTGGTCCATGTGATCCAGGGCGGCAATGAGCAGATCTATGGCGGCCCGGTCCCGGCCGCTGCTGAACCAACCGAAGGTGAACATGTCGTGTCGGGTTTTCTGTTTTCAGTTTTTGGTTTTCGGTAAAAAAAACTAAGAAATTTTAAATTATTACACCCTTATCGAGGTTTATTCAATCCAAAATCGGTCTTATCTCAGGGACGACACCACCGCGTCCATGACTTTCCGGTCGGGATAGCGCCTGGGGCCCGCATCCTCCAGGAAATGAGCCGCCAGGGAACTGGCCAGCCGCACGGCCTGGGGCAGATTCAGCCCCTGGAGCAAACCGGCGATATAACCGGCCGCAAAGACCTCATCCGCTCCCAGAAGGTCCTCCCGGCGGTGGAGCACATAGGGAGGGAAGTCCAGATAGCGCACCGGGGTGATCATCCGGGTGCCCAGGGCCCCCCGTTTCACCAGGATCACCGGCGGGCCCCAGGGGGGATGGCCCTTGGGTTCGCCCCCCAGCAGCCCCCAGGCCTTCTCGGTGACCAACAGGGTCTCGGTGTGGTCGAGAATATCGGCCAGGGCTTCCCAGCCCCGGAGCGCCTCAGGCTCCCCCGGGTCGAAGACGACCCGCAGGCTGCCGGCCAGCCGCTCCAGAAGGCGGCCTTGGGCCTCCAGAGGACCGTCGTCCCCAGAGGAGGTGACATATAGAAAAGCCGACCCGGCCGCGCTCTCCGGAGGAATGTCCTCCTCGCTCAGCTGGTGGTTGGTGGAGGGGGCCGCCAGGACAGTGCGCTCCCCTTCCCGGTCCACCAGGATATATGCCCGGCCGCTCTTCCCCTGGACCACCAGGTGGTCGAGATTGACGCCGGTGAGGCTGTCCCGCAGCCAAACCCCATCTTCGTCGGCCCCCACCCGGCCCACCAGGGCCACCGGGACCTCCAGGCGGGCCAGGGCCGAGGCCGCC
>JBGSLA010000155.1:0-30080 GCA_041740935.1 Desulfobaccales bacterium
CCACCGCGGCCCGGGCCAGGGGCGCCACCAGGTCCCGGCGCCCCGCCGCGTGGCTGGGGTCCACCACGATGGGCAGATGGCTCTCCCGGCGTTCCGCCGGGATGGCAGCCAGGTCCAGGAGGTTGCGGGCGTGGTCCCCGATGCCCCGAATGCCCCGCTCACAGAGGATGACCTGAGAGTTCCCCTCGGACATGATATACTCCGCGGCCATGAGCCATTCGTCCAGGGTGGCGTACATGCCCCTTTTCAGCATAACGGGCTTTCGGATCTGCCCGGCCTTGCGCAGCAGGGTGTAATTCTGCATGTTCCGGGCCCCGATCTGCACAATGTCGGCGTATTCCGCCACCTGCTTCAAGGAGTCGTGGTCCACCGCTTCGGTGACGATGAGCAATCCCGTTTCCCGGCGCACCTTGTCCAGAATTTTCAGGCCGGTTTTGCCCATGCCCTGGTAGCTGTAGGGGGAGGTGCGGGGTTTGAAGGCCCCGCCCCGGAAGATCTGCGCGCCCTCGGCCTTGACCAGGCCCGCTATGGTCAAGGCCTGGATCTCGCTTTCAATGGCGCAGGGCCCGGCCATGACCACAAAATTGCCCTTGCCGACGGCCACCCCCTCGCCCAGGGTGATGACCGTATCCTCCCGCTTCATTTCCCGGCTGACCAGCTTGTAGGGCTTGGACACCGGGATGGCCTGGGTCACCCCGGGCATGTCCAGAAACAGGGCGGGGTCCACCGGCCGGGGATTGCGCAAAATACCGATGGCCACCCGCTCCCCCCCGGGAATGGGCTGGGCCGCAAAACCCAGGGCCTCAATCTTGGCCACCACCCCGGCGATCATCTCCGGGGAGGCGTCCTTGTCCATGACGATGAGCATGTCGATCTCCGGTTGGCTGAAGTCGGGGCCCCAAGCACACCCCGGCCTTCAGAAAGGCTGGGGGAATTATGAGAAAAAAAGAACAACCCCGCGTCCTTTATATCAGGAGAAGGAGGGAAATTAAAGACGTGAGAAAAGGGGATGGAGTTTATTTCCGGGGTGGCGCTGGTGATACTGGCGCTTCATATCCCCCGAAAACACATGACGGCCATGCCCAGGGCCATGGCCACGGCATAGGGCAGGCCCCGGGAAGGTGAGGCCGCAGGAGGAGCCGAGTCGGGGTCCGGCTTCGAGGGGGGACTGAGGCGGTGGGCGAGCGCGGCCCGCAACCGCTGCGCCCTGGCCCGCAATTCACCCCGCCGCCATAGGAAAAAGAAAATCAGGGGGATGCCTGCCAGGCCCATGTAAATGAACAGCAGCAGGGTGGCCCAGGGATCCAGCCAGGCCCCCAGGGCTGCCAGGGCCTTGACGTCGCCGGCCCCCATGCCTCCCTTGAGGTAAAAGGGGATCATCAGGACAAAGCCGACCCCCAGGCCTAGAAGACCCTGCCCCAGACCGGACCAGCCCAGGACCCCGAAGTGAAATCCCAGACCGGACAGGGCGGTGAGCAGGGTGAGGTAGTTGGGGATGCGCCGGGACTGAACATCTCCCCAGGCCATCCAACAGGCCAACAGCAGGGGCAGGATCAGATAGCTGTTCGCCCTCAGCCAGGAAGGGGCCGGGCCTGCAAAGATTTCCAGCATGAGCGCCTTTTATTCTGGATTTTAATGGCTAACTTCCTAGTCATGTATCGGAATTTTCCCGGGCGGCTTGATTTTGCCTGCCCTTAAGAGAGCTTCGGCCCGGGGCGGCAGGGATAAGCTTGGCGGGTTTAAAGGCCAAAAATTAATGACCGGAATGTAGCAACAGCTACAGAATTTTTTATCAAAGCCGGGGAAACTAAGGAAAACCCCCAAGGAGGTTGTGGACCATGCCGAAATGCGGCATCTGTGGCGGCGAAGCACCCCGGCAGCCTTGCATTACCGAGGACGGCAAGTGTGACCTGTGCGGCAAGGAGGTCAGGCTGGCCGAGGAGGCCGGCCAGGACAAGCCCAAACCCTAACTGAAGCCGGCCGGGCGCGCCTGAGGGTTAGACCGTGAGGTTGCCGCGAGGCAGGCGGCCCGGCTGGATTTTGTGCGGCCATCGCCACTATCTGCAAAGGATAAGGAGCACAGAGATGAAGTATCCACAAATCCTGGGAATTTCCGGGAGTCCCATAAAAAACAGCAACACCGACCGTTTGGTGCAAAAAGTGCTGGAGGCCAGCGGGCTGGAGAGCGAATTCGTCAAACTTTCCCGTCTCCAGGTGCGGCCCTGCATCGCCTGCCTGGGGTGCAAGGCCGATAATGTCTGCAAGGTCCAGGACGATTTTCCTGAACTGGCGGAGAAAGTCCGCCGGGCCGGGGCCCTGGTGGTGGGGGGCTATTGCCCGTACGGTTCAGTGGACGGCTTCACCAAGGCCTTTCTGGAGCGGCTTTTTTCCCTGCGCCACCAGCACGGCCTCAACCGGGGGAAGCTCGCCGTGGTGGTCACCACCGGCATCGGCCGGGGAGCCCCCGGGGTGGACGCGGCCAACGAGCAGATTGCCCACGCCTTGCGCATGGAAGGCATGGAAATTCTGGGGCAGCTCACCGCGGTGGGCAATCCCGAGTGTCTGGTCTGCGGCTATGGGGAGACCTGCCCCATGAGCGCCTTGCCCTGGGTCTTCGGCGACGACATCAAGGTAACGCCGGAAAAATTCTGCCGGGTGGAGGACCAGAGTGACACCTGGCAGCGGGCCGGCGATCTGGGCGAGGAAATCCACCGCCGGCTGCACGCCCGGTTGGCCATGTAGGCCCGCCGGAAGGCAAAGGAGATTTTCATGACCCCCGCCAAAATAATCATTGCCTGCAGAGTCTTTGCTGATGAGTTGCAGCATGTGCTCCAGGATGGGGAGGCGGTGGAGATTATCTGGATTGACGCCGCCTTGCACGCCGATCTGCCCCGGATGGAGCAGGCCTTAAGCGAAGCTTTGGCCGCGGCCCACACCACCGGCCGGGAGGTCGGGGTTTTTCTGGGAGTGGGTTGCCATCCGGACCTGGTCGAGCTGGCCAGGAAATACGGCTTTACCCTTTCCACGGCAAAAAACTGCCTGGAGGCCTTCCTGGGGGGCCGGGTGAAAGAACTGGAGCAGAACGGCACCATGCTCATGACCCCCGGCTGGGTCCGGGCCTGGCCGGAGATCATGGCCTCTTTGGGATGGGACGCCACGGACGTGCGGATCAACCTGGGCCGCTACCAGCGCATCCTGCTCCTGGACCCGGGGATCAACCCCCTGGACGACGAGGAAATCCTGACCTTTTTCGATCTGGTCCAGGTTCCCGTGGAGGTGGAGCCCCTGGACCTGCAGCATTTTCGCCGCAGTCTGGCAAAGGTGTTGGCCGGCCCCGGGGCTCAATCTGGATAAGACGGTTTTCGGTTTTAGGCAAAAAAATTAAATACATCAACTCCTTATATCAGGCTGCCGGCCATGGCAAAACCCCATCCCGGGGGACCGGGTCAGGCTGCGGGAAGCGGGGCAAAATCGTCCGGCCTCCCGCCTGTGCCTGACCAGAAACACCCTTAAAGCCGGCGTGATGCAGATGAAACCCCGAAAACGCGACCAAGACCCGTCCCCCCGCCGGATTCTCTCCCCCGGTGAGGTGGAGCGCTTCCGGGGCGTCATTTACCAACACTACCGGGACCACCGGAGAGACCTGCCCTGGCGGCGGACCCACAACCCCTACCACATCCTGGTTTCGGAAATCATGCTGCAGCAGACCCAGGTGGAGCGGGTTTTGGGGAAATATGCCGAATTTCTGGACACGTTTCCAGACCTCGAGACCCTGGCCCGGGCGCCCTGGCCCCAGGTGCTGGGGGTCTGGCAGGGGCTGGGCTATAACCGCCGGGCTTTGGCCCTGAAGCGCCTGGCCCAGGCGGTGATGGAGACCTGGGGGGGAAGGCTGCCGGAGAGCGACAAGGACCTGCGCACCCTGCCGGGCATCGGCCCCGCCACCGCCGGGGCGGTGCTGGCCTTTGCCCGGGGGCTGCAGGTGGCCTTCATCGAAACCAATATCCGCCGGGTTTTTCTGCATTTTTTTTTCGCCGGCCAGGAGCGCGTCCCTGACCGGGCAATCCTGCCCCTGGTGGACGCCACCCTGGACCGCACTGGGGTCCGGGAGTGGTATTACGCGCTCATGGATTACGGTGCCTCCCTCAAAAAAACCGGCCCCAACGCCAACCGGCACAGCGCCCACTATGCCCGGCAAAGTCCTTTTGCCGGCTCCCACCGGGAAGTGCGCAGCCTGATCCTCAAAACCCTGCTCAAAGGCTTGGTCCCCTCCGTACAACAACTGGCTCAGGCCATAGGCCGGAGCCCGGCCCGCACCCGGACGGCGCTTCAGCAATTGCTGGCCGAAGGCTTCGTGGTCCAGGAGGGGAACAACTTTTCCCTGGCCGAGCGGGTTTAAACCAGCGCCCCAATGGGCAGTTTTTGCCGTCCTCTTTCGGCTTGCTCAATTTCCCTTAAGAAATAGTTAAAATTATTAGCAGCTTACCATTTCCCCGGGCTGGCATTTTTCTTGCTTCTGTCCAGGTTGATGGAGAACACCGCCAGCCTTCCGGCAGTTGAGAAAAATGCCACCTGGGAGAAGAATCTCGCGGCCCTGAAGGCCCGCCCCGGCAATCTGGACCTGTTGCCGCCTTTGCCGGCCACCCCCCCGCTATTGCAGCGGGTGAATCTTCTGGCCGGGGAGCATGTCAGCCTCCAGGTCCTGGGGGAGGACGGCCGCCGGATCACCCTGCACAGTCCCAGGCGCGCCCCGGAGGAGGCCCAGGAGTTGGCGCAGGCCGCGCCGGTGGGCAAATTCCCTTATCTCGTGGCCCTGGGGCTGGGATTGGGCTACCACCTGGTGCGCCTCCTGCCCTTTCTGGGGGAGGACCAGCAGCTGATCATGGTGGAAAAAGAGCCGGAGGTCCTCTGGGCGGCCCTTGGCGCCCGGGACCTGAGCGAGCTCTGGCGCCACCCCCGCACCATGCTGGTGGTAAGTCCCGATGCCGCCCTGGTGCTGGACCACCTCAAGGGGCGCCTCTCCCGGAAAAACGGCAACGACCTGTCTTTTTGGGGTCTGCCGCCCTCTTTGCGCTCCCATCAGAGTTATTATCAGGAGGTGGTAAGCCGCCTGCGGCCGGCGCGGCAAGCCGCGGCTCGTCCGCTGGGCCTGAACAAAGACACCCTGCGGGTCCTGATGATCAATCCCGATTATTTTCTCCTGCCCGAGGTGTGCCGGGCTTTCCGGCAACTGGGGCACCAGGTTCACCTGTCCATCTTCAATAAACGCCGGGGCCAGGGAGAAGAGATTCTGCGGCAGCTCCTCCTGGAAGTCAACGATTTTTCTCCGGATTTGGTGTTCACCATTAATCACCTGGGGTTCGACCGGGAGGGGGTGCTGCTGGACACACTGCACCGGCTGCGCATCCCGTCGGTGTCCTGGTATGTGGACAGCCCCGCCATTATCCTCAGTTTATACGATGGCCGTCAGAGCGACCTGGCGTTCATCTTTGTGTGGGACCCCACCTATATCCCGGAGGTGCGGGCCCTGGGGTTTGAGCGGGTTTTCCCCCTGCCCCTGGCCACCGACCCCGAGATCTTTTCTCCGGAAAGGGCCAAATACGAGGGCAACGGACGCCAACGGGTGACCTTTGTGGGCAACTCCATGGTGCCCCCCTTGGAAAAAAAGTTTTCCCGCCTGCCTGACAGTCCGGAATTTCAGGAGTTTTTTGCCCGGCTTTACGGAACCTTTGCCGGCCAACCCTTCCGCCGTTTCGACGCCCTGCTGCAAGCCGCCGGCCTCCAGGAGCACCCCGAGCTTAAGGGTTTGGATCGGCAGGGCCTGACTGATCTGGAGGCCGCCCTGTTGTGGAAAGGGACCCTGGAATACCGGCTGGCCTGCGTCAGGAAGCTCATGCCCTTCGGTCCGGAGGTCTATGGCGACCCCGGCTGGCGCAAGCTCTTGGGAAAAGGTTTTATTTTATGGCCGGAGGTCAATTATTACGACGAACTTCCCGGGATTTACGCCGGCTCGGCCATTAATTTCAACGCCACCAGCCTCCAGATGAAGGCCGCGGTCAATCAGCGGATTTTTGACGCACCCGCGGCCGGAGGCTTTGTGCTGACTGATTTTCGGGAGCAGCTGGCCGAGCTTTTCAAGGTGGGCGAAGAGGTGGTGGTTTTTCGGGAGCCGGAGGAGATTCCGGACCTGGTGCGCTTTTATCTGAAAAACCCGAAGCTGCGCGCCAAAATAACCGCCAGGGCCCGGCGGCGGGTGCTCAGCGAACACACCTATCGGCACCGGGTGGCGGCCATGCTGGCGGCCATGCGGAGAACTTTGTGACGGAGGGGAGGGTCCTGGTGCTGCAGTTGGCCCGCCTGGGCGACCAGGTGCAGACTTGGCCGCTCCTGCGCCGCTTGCGCCACCAGGACCCGGGACTTGTTCTCGAGCTGCTGGCTGACTCCCGGCTTTCGAATCTTCACCCCCTGGGACCACAATTACACCGGGTCTGGGCGGTGGACCTGGGGGGGCTCCCCCTGCTGGTGGAGCGGGACCTGGCCGCGGCCTATGAGCGGCTGCGGCGGCTGGCGGCCGACCTGCGGGCCCGGCGCTATGAGCTGATTTACAACCTCAACTTTTCCCGTCTGTCCCTGTTGCTGGCCTCCCTTTTCGGGAGCGAGGTCAGGGGCTACCAGCCGCTCCGGGGGGGGCGGGAATTCCTGCGGGACCCCCGGCTGGCCCTGGTGTTTGCCATGGTCCATGCCCGGCAGGTCAACCGGGTGCACTTAAGCGACGTGTTTCGACATCTGGCCCCGGCGGCGCCGGGGGAACCCCGTCCTGATGCGCCGGCGGCCAGGATGGGGGAGCCGATCATCGCCCTGCAGCTGGCCACCAAACATCCCAAGCGCACCTGGCCGGTGGCCGCCTTCGCCCGGCTGGCGAATCTTCTGGTGGAGCGGCTGGGGGCCTGGATCTGGCTCCTGGGCACCAAGGACGAGGCGCCCCAGGGAGAGATATTGAAAAAAGAGCTGACCCCGGCGCACCGGGAGAGGGTGGTCAATCTCCAGGGGCGGACCGACCTTCAGGAGTTGGCCGAGCGCCTGGGGCAAAGCCATGTCCTGGTGAGCGGCGACACCGGCACCCTGCACCTGGCCGCGGCCCTGGGAACCAGGACCGTGGGGGTGTTTCTGGGGCCGGCCTCGTGCTTCGAGACCGGGCCCTACGGGGAGGGGCACTACGTTTTTCAGGCCGAACCCCCCTGCCACCCGTGCACCGAAGCCGGGGGCGAGTGCCCCGAGCCCTTCTGCCAAACCATGATTTCCCCTGAAGCCGTGGCCGACCTGGTGGTCTTCCTGAGCCTCAGGGAGAGCGAGGCGCGCCTTGCTCCCCTGTCCACCGGAGTGAGGCTGTACCGCAGTTTTTTCGATCCCCTGGGGGTGAGTTATGCTCCCTTGGGGGCCGGCTATCGCTTCATAGACCTGGTGGGCCAGGCCTACCGCCGGGCCGCGGCCCGGCTCTGGGGCGTGGCCTGGCCGGCCGGCCAATTCCCGCCCCCGCTCGGCAGTGATGATGATTGGCTGAACCTGGAGCGCCTGGCCGCGGCCTTAAGAAATGGCGGCGGCCTGGGCGCAGCCTCGCCGGCCCTCATGGCGGCCCTCACTCCCCTTCAGGCCTTTCGGGAGGAACTCCACAAACAACGGGGGTTGGGGAGGGATGAAGCCGAGGCGCAGGCCTGTCTGGGGGCGGTGGAGCAGGGCTTCCGGGCGGGGATAGAGGAGTGCGGTGCCCCCGGGTGGCTTGGGGCGGCCGCCCGATGAGGAAAGAAAAAGGCGAAATCATGTCTTATTGGCAGAAAAACCTTGATATTTTGCGGCAGCAGGCCCCGGAGCTGGCGGATATGCTTTCCGGCACGCAGGTCCCCGCCGACCACCAGGCGCGGCCCTCGAAAAAGGGCCCGCCGTCGCTGAAGGTGGGACGGCATCAGGTGCATTCCGCCTATGATCCCCTGGGGGAGGGACTTCAATGGGCCCAGGCCCATGATCCGGGAGCAGGGCAGCCCCTGGTGGTCTTCGGGTTGGGGCTGGGGTATCACGTGCTGCCGCTCCTGCAGGAAGACCGGGAGATTTGGGTGGTGGAGCCCTCCGCGGCCGTGGCCCGGCTGGCCCTGGAGCACCAGGACCTTTCCCCTTTGTTGGCCCAGGGGGCCTTGCGTCTCGGCCGCAATTTTCAGGGGATTCCCCGGGGGGCGACCCTGGAGGCGCACCCGGCCAGCAGGCGGCTTAATCCCGCCCTGTACCGGCGGCTGGAGGCGTATCTGGCCGGGGAGGAGACCACCGGCGGCCATCTCCGCATCCTGGTGGTGGGGCCCCTGTACGGGGGGTCGCACCCCATCGCCGGATATTGTCGCCGGGGCTTGGCCCGGTTGGGCCACAAGGCCGAACTGTTGGATTTCGCCCCTTTTTACCACGGTTATCAAGTTCTCAAAACCGCCAGCCGGGACAAAGTTGCGGTCCTCAAACTCACCCAGGATTTGCTGAAGGTTTTGGGAGAGGTCCTCATGGCCCGGGTGCGGGATTTTCAGCCGGATGTGGTGTTTTTCCTGGCTCAAGCGCCGGTGGACCCGCCGCTGCTCCAGCAGATGCGGAGCCAGGGGCCGCTGGTGGTCTACTGGTTTGTGGAGGATTTTCAGGTATTTCCCTATTGGCAAAACCTGGCCCCGGAGGTGGACGTTTTTTTCACCCTGCAACGGGAACCCTTTTTCAGTGAGCTCAGAAAATTGGGCCTGAAAAATTTCGCCTGTCTGCCCCTGGCCGCGGACCCCGAAGTCTATCGGCCCCTGACGCTCAGCCCCGAGGAAGCCCGGCGTTTCGGCTCCGGGGTGTCCTTTGTGGGGGCCGGCTATCGCAACCGGCGGGAATTTTTTCAGGGCCTGATGGATTTTGATATCAAGATTTGGGGCTCCGATTGGGACCTGCATACGCCCCTGAAGCCTTATATCCAGAACCAGGGGGCCCGGGTGTCCGAGGAGGAGGCGGTAAAAATTTTTAACGCCAGCCGTATCAACCTTAACCTGCATTCTTCACCCTATCACCCGGGGATCAACCCCGAGGGCGATTATCTCAATCCCCGGACCTTCGACCTGGCCGCGGCCGGGGCCTTTCAACTGGTGGACGGGCGGCGGCACTTGCCGGAATTTTTCCAGCCGGAACGGGAGGTTGCCACCTTTGGCGACTTGGCCGAAGCCCGGGAGAAAATCAGCTATTTTCTGGCCCATGATGAGGAGCGCCGGCAGGTGGCGGACCAGGGCCGGGAGCGTTGTCTCAGGGATCACACCTACCAGGTCCGCCTGAGTGAGGCCCTGGAGCTGGTCGAAGAAATCTGTCCCGGCAGGCTCCCCCGGCGGCCCCGGCCGGAAAGGCCCCTCGACCTGTTGCGGCGCGAGTTTCCGGAAGATCATCCGCTCCAGGCCTTGCTAAAGACCATGCCCCCCGAAGTGGAGGAACTCGGCCAATTGGTGGACTTTCTCAAGGCCGGGGAGGAGCCCCTCACCGAAACCGAGGCCATTTTTTGGCTGCTGCACGAATTTCACCAGGGTCTGATCAGGGGCCGGTTTTAGGGGGAGCCATGGACATTGCGGTCATCAATCTGATGCGCTTCGGGGACCTCATCCAGTGCACGCCGGTGCTTCGGCGGTTGCGGGCCGAATATCCCGAAGCCCGCATTTCTCTGGTGGTGTCGGACTTGTTTCGGGAGACGGCCGTGCTCCTTGCCGGGGTGGACCGGCTGCGGCTGTTTCCGAGCTCCAGCCTGGCGACCCTGCTGTACCAGGAGGGCAGCTGGCCCGAAGCCCTGAAGATCCTGGCGGAATGGCTGCACCAAAGCTTTCCCGAGCCGCCGGACCTGGTCATTAATCTGACGCCTAATCTATTGGGGGGCATCCTGACTTTTGCCACCGGGGCCCGGGAAATCCGGGGAGTGATGGTCAACCGGGACCGGGAGCTGGTCAGCCGGTCCCTGTGGGCCAGTTATGCCCTCATCGTCTCCCGGGCCCGTCGGGCCAACCCCTTTAATTTAGTGGACCTTTTTCTGCGGGAAGCAGGGCTGCAGCCGGACGGCCGGGGCTTGCAGGTGGCGGTGCCGCCGGCCGCGGCGCGCCAGGTGGAGGAATTTTTGCACCGCCTCCATCTGCCCGCGGGCGCGGCCTTGGTGGGACTGATGCCGGGGGCCAGCCAACCGGAACGCTGCTGGTCGCCCCCACAATTCGCCCAAGCCGCGCAGCTGCTGCTGAAAACCCGGGCGTGTCACTTTTTCATTTTCGGAAGCGCCCAAGAGGCGCCTCTCGGGGAAGCCATCGCCCGGGAGTTGCCGGAGGGGGCCGCCACCCTGCTCTTAGGCCGGACCACCCCGGCGCTGCTGGCGGCCTATCTGCAAGCCCTCGATCTTCTCATCACCAATGACACCGGCCCCATGCACCTGGCCGCGGCGGTGGCCACCCCCACGGTGGCCCTGTTCCTGGCCGGGGCCCGGGTCCAGGACACCGGCCCGGTGGGGCCGGGTCACATCATCCTGGAAGCTGAGCTGGAGTGCCACCCCTGTCAGGCGCCCTGCCCCGGGCTCCGCTGCGCCAAAGCCATAACCCCGGAAGCGGTTTCCTGGTGGGCCGCCCGCCTGCTGAACCAGGAACCCTTGACCCCCGTGGACGAGGAAGACGCCTGGCGTGGCCTGCGCGTCTCCCGCTCCGGCGCCGACCCTGAGGGTTATCATACCTATCTCCCCCTGATGCGGCGGCCTTTGGCCCGGCGGGATTTCTGGTTGTGGCTCCAGCGCCTGACCTGGGGGCGGATGCTGGACCAGCCAGACTTTGCCGGCCTTGATCTCCAGGAATGGCTGGAATGGATGCTCTTCCGGCATTATTTGCCGCCCCGGGAGGAGTTGGGGATCATGACCGGGGAGGGCTTCCTGCTGGACCTCTGCCGAACCGCGGCCCAGGGGGAGAAAATCGCCGGCGATATCATCCTGGTGGCCGACTGCAGCCGGGAATATCCGGTGCGGCTGTGGCAGAAAGTCGAGGCCCTGAGGGGGGTGGACCAAGGGCTGCGGCGCCTGGCGGTGGCCTTTCCGGAACTGGCCGCGCTGGTGGAGTTCTTTTTTCAGGAGCAGCGGGACCGGGAGGATAACGAGATCGTGCCCCTGGCCCGACAGCTTCAGGGGGCCTACGCCTTTTTGCGACGGCTGGGGGAGGTGGCCCTGGCCTCTCTGGCCGAGCTGAAATTAATCCTGGGAATTCCGGAAGGGGGCGGGAATTTCCCGGAAATGGCACAGCCTGTGCATCAATTACTGGTCAGCAGTCAGGCATTGCTGCCGGAAAGGGAGGGAATGTCATGCAGATAACCATCAATGAAGAGCATATCCCGGCCGATTTTTCCCACCTGCGGAGCCTGGAGGAGGCCCTGGTGGAACTGAACGACCGCTTCCTGCCTGCCGGGGAACAGGTGTTTCAGGTGCGGATCAATGGCGAATTCTTCAGTGAGCGCTATCCCCGGGAGTCCAGGTACATGGAGCTCAAAGAAATTTCTTCTCTTGACCTGAAAACCCTCCCGGATGCGGACATGGCCCGCTTGATTGTGGGGGAGGCCGCCCAACAGGCGGAGATTCTCTGCCAGGCCATCGAAAAGAGCGCCCGGCTTTTCCGGGTGAGCTCCGAAGAGGAAGCCAATCATTATTTTGCCCAGGTGCTGGAGGCCCTGCGCTGGCTGCTCATCACCGGCGGCAATGCCTCCCAGGTGCTTCAGGGGGAAGGGGCGGGGCCGGGCGGCCCCGGGGGCGGCCAGGTTGCCCGCTTTTTGCAGAATTTGCAGGGCCTTCTGGACGAAATGCTGAATATCGGCGAGGACGAAGATTACATCCTGCTGGCCGACCTCATGGAATATGAACTGCTGCCCATGGTGCGCGAATGGCAAGACATCCTGAAAAATCTGGCCCGGGGCTGATCCAGGAAAAGCTGGCGCACATGATGGGCCTCACCCGGGACCTGGCCGCGGCGGTGGCCCAGGGCAATCTGGACCGGGCCTCGGATCTGTTGGAAGAGCGCCGCCGGACCCTGAACGGGGTGGTCTGGCCGGAGGACATCGACCCGGACCTTAGGGAAAAAATCCAGGCGCTCCGGGGGCTGGAGGAGGAGGTGAGGGCCTTCTGCCGCTCCTGGCGGGAGGTGGTGGGCAAACGCCTCCGGGCCTTGCATAACGGCCGGTTTCTGCGTTTGAGTTATGGTCCGGCCGCGGCCCGTTCCCGGTTTATCGATGTGAGCAAATGAGGTCGCGGCAAGGTTATAAAATTTAGGTATATCAATATGTTGTGAACATCTCAGACCAAAAGGCGATCAAAAAGGCATGTATTGTAGGGGCGCAATGCATGGTGCCCTTCAAGGGCTCGATGAATCGAGCCCCTACAATTGATTTACTTTGACGGCAACTTGGTATAAAGCCTTCAGCTAAAGGTCTGAAGGGCCGTAGGGCGGGAAAGCGAAGCGCATCCCACCTTACGGTCTTAACCGCAGATTAAAAAAGGCTGCCCCGGAAAGACATCCTGGGCAGCCCGTTTTTTTATTGTGCAGGGGAAGCGGTCCATCAACCGCTTCCCCAAAGGTTTACCAGCCGAAGGTGAGAAAATCGTGGATGGAGTTGCTGGACTGGCGGCCGGCGCCCATGGCCAAAATAACCGTGGCCGCGCCGGTGACGATGTCGCCGCCGGCCCACACCCGGGGTTTCATGGTCTTGCCGGTTTTGGGGTCGGCGATGATGTAGCCCCACTTGTTCAGGGCCAGGCCCGGAGTGGACTGGGTCAACAGGGGGTTGGCCCCCGAGCCGATGCTGATGATGGCGGTGTCGATCTCCACCTGGAACTCGGAGCCGGGGATGGGCACCGGGCGGCGGCGGCCGGAAGCGTCGGGCTCGCCCAGTTCCATCTGGAGGCATTCCACGCCGGTGAGGAAGCCGTCGTCATTGCCCAGGAAGCGCAGGGGATTGGTGAGGAACATGAACTCCACCCCTTCCTCCTCGGCATGGTGGACTTCCGCGGCCCGGGCGGGAAGCTCGGCGTGGGAGCGCCGGTAAATGATATAGGAGTGGGCGGCGCCCATGCGGAGCGCGGTGCGGGCCGAGTCCATGGCCACGTTGCCGCCCCCGAAGGTGGCCACGTTTTTGCCCCGGACCAACGGCGTGTCGTAATTGGGGAAATCGTAGGCCTTCATCAGGTTGCTGCGGGTCAGGTATTCATTGGCGGAGTAAACGCCGATGTAATGCTCGCCCGGGACTTTCAGGAACACCGGCAGACCGGCGCCTACGCCCAGATAGACGGCGTCATAGATCTCGAGCAGTTCATCCACGCTCTCGGAGCGGCCGATGACCTGGCTGATCTCGAAATTGACTCCCAGGCGTTTGAGGTAGTCGCATTCCGAGAAGACGATTTCCTTGGGGAGCCGAAATTCCGGGATGCCATAGACCAGGACGCCGCCCGGGGCATGCAGGGCTTCGTAAATAGTAACCTCATGACCCTTGAGGATGAGATCCCCGGCCACGGTGAGACCGGAGGGGCCGGAGCCCACCACGGCCACCTTTTTGCCGGTGGGGTCGGCCTTGGGGGGCAGGATGCTGCGGCCGTGATTGCGCTGATAGTCGGCCGCGAAGCGCTCCAGGTTGCCGATGGCCACGGGCTCGTCCTTTTTGCCGACGACGCACAGGCCCTCGCACTGGACCTCCTGGGGGCAGACCCGGCCGCAAACCGCAGGCAGGGCGTTCATTTCCCAGAGTTTGCGGATGGAGCCTTCGAAGTCGCCTTCTTTGATTAATTTGATGAAGGCGGGGATATCAACTTCCACCGGGCAGCCCTGCCGGCAGCGGGGATCCTTGCACTGGATGCAGCGCTCGGCCTCTTTCATGGCCATTTCTTTGGTATAGCCGAAGGGCACTTCCTCAAAATTGCGGGCCCGCACCTGGGGTTCCTGCTCCGGCATTTTTTGCCGGGGGATTTTTTCTTTTTTGGGGGCTTTGACTTCTTCGGTCATGCTTATCTCCTCCCTTGATTACCGCGTCGCAGGGTAATGGTCGTTATTTCTTGCAGGAGCAACCCGGCCCCTGGGCGGCCAGAAACTGGTCGTAGGAGGCCTTTTCTTCCGGCAGATAGGACCTGAGGCGCAGAGTAAGTTCCTCGAAATCCACCGCGTGGGCGTCAAACTCGGGGCCGTCCACGCAGGCGAACTGCATCTTGCCGCCCACCTGGACCCGGCAGCAGCCGCACATGCCGGTGCCGTCCACCATGATGGGATTGAGGCTCACCAGGGTCTTGACGCCGAATTCCTTGGTCATCAGCGAACAGAATTTCATCATGGGCACGGGGCCGATGCACACCGCCAGGGCGATATCCTTGTGCTCGGTGAGGAGTTTTTTCAGGACATCGGTGACAAAACCCTTGTGGCCGTAAGTGCCGTCGTCGGTGCAGATAAAAAGTTCATCGGACGCGGCCTTCATGCGGTCTTCCAGGATGAGCAGGTCTTTACTGCGCGAGCCGATGATGGAATACACATAGTTGCCCGTCTGCTTTAAACCCCGGGTGATGGGGTGCAACACGGCGACGCCGGTGCCGCCGCCGACACAGACGACCTTGCCCACTTTTTCGAGATGGGTGGGCTGCCCCAGGGGGCCGATGACATCCAGGTAGGAATCCCCCACCTGGAGGGTTTTGAATAACGCGGTGCTTTTGCCCACCACCATGTAAATAATGTTGATCAGGCCTTTTTCCGGATCGGTGTCCGCCATGGTCAGGGGGATGCGCTCCCCCTTCTCATTGGCCCGGAGGATGACGAACTGGCCCGGTTTGGCCTTGCGGGCAATCTTGGGGGCCTTGACCCAGTTGCTGATGATGGTGCCCTGGGCCATCTCCTGGCGTTCCACTATTTCAAACATAGGCAACTCTCCTCAATTCGGGAAAAATTTTTCCGCCCAGCCTTGCTGAAGGAGGCCCGGGGGCCGGGCCTGCCTGGTTATCCCTTATAACCTGTGATTTATATCACAAGGGATGGGGGTGAATCAAGTGATAAATATCACAAATTTTTATTTGCGAAAAGGCAGGTATGGGGTGGGTTTGAAAAGCCAATAAAGTTAAGCAGGAAGAATCATTCCCTTTTTTCCAAAGGGGCGCAGCGCAGATATTTTCGTTTGAGGTTACAAGAGGGCAGGGACCTATAAACCTCGGATGGTATAGCAATCAAGGGTTATCAAGGTCCAATTGTTTAAAGATAATCTTGACCAAACTTTCGGGGATCTCCCGGTGTCTGGGGATGGGAGCCCGCCGTTGATTGGCGGGATTAAGGAAGATGTCGTGGCGGGAGCCAGGTCGGATAATGAGACATCCTTGATTACGCAGAAATCGCACCAAGTCAGCCCGTTTCAATGAACAATTGCTTTTCCCGGTAGTTCAGCGGCAGGTCATGAAAGTCGGTGGCTGCCATGAGAGAAAGGGCCTCTCTGATGTTATCCTCCAACTCGTCCAATGACTTGCCTTGGGAAAACACATCCGGGCGCTCCCGCAAGCGGCCCACGAGCCACTCGCCATCTTCCCAATAAACCAAGGTATAACCGGGCATAGCAGCTCCTCAAAGGGTAGGATCTGAGGTATGGGACAAGACCCTTCCTAACTAAATATCATGCTGATATTATTACGGAATATATTAACCATGTCAAGGGCTCTTGCAAAAAAAGGGGCATCCCTTTCTAAACCTCTCAGATGGCCTGCGTTCGCTTTTACGCCTTACAGGATAGGCGCTCCACGGCTCAAGGAAATAATGCCTCATATTGCCTCAATAACCCGCAAAAAAACCGGCTCCCCGAAGCCTGGCCTCGGGAAGCCGGTGTGTTGTTTGCCACTGGTGGGCTAAGCCCACCCTAGAGCTATTAGAACTACAGCTTTTAGAACAGGCCGGTAACTTTGCCGGTCTTGACGTCCACGTCGACGCGGCGGTAGGCCGGGTCGGAACCGGTGCCGGGCATCAGCGAGATGGCGCCGCACACCGGGCAGATGAACTTGGCGCCGCCGTAGATCAGGAAGTCGCGCACCGGCAACCGCCAGCCCTTGGGGGTGCCTTTCTTGGTGGGATCCGCGGTCAGGGACAGGTGGGTCTTCACCATCATGGTGGCGTATTCGTTGTACTTGGGATCCGCTTCAAACTTTTTGGCCTTGGCCACGGCTTCGGGGGCGAAGTCAACGCCATCGGCGCCGTACACTTCCTTGGCGATCATTTCCACCCGCTTGCGCAGGGGCAGCTCGTTGGGATAAAGGAACTTGAATTGGGGCTTATCTTTGCAGGCGTCCATGACCGCGTCGGCGAATTCGAGAGCGCCTTCGCCGCCGAACTGCCAGTGCTTGGACACGGCCACCCGGGCGCCGGCGGCCTCACAGGCCCGGCGAATCACCGCGTGCTCTTCGTCGGAGTCGAAATGGAAGGAGTTGATGCAGACCACCGGGTTGATGCCGGCTTTTTTGATGGTGCGCACATGGTGCACCGCATTTTCCACGCCCTCTTCCAGCCATTTCAGGGTCTCTTTGGAGGCCGAGAAATATTCCTTGGGGACCGGTTTACCCGGGGGGCAGGGCAGGGCGCCGGCGTTGACCCCGTGGTGCTTGAGGCCGCGGACGGTGGCGGTGAGGACCGAGACGTTGGGAATGAGGCCGCTGAAGCGGCATTTGACGTTCCAGAACTTCTCAAAGCCGATGTCGGCGCCGAAACCGGACTCGGTGATATGGTAGTCAAAGAGCTTCAGGCCGATCTGGTCGGCGACGATGGAGCTTTGCCCCACCGCGATGTTGGCAAAGGGGCCGGCGTGCACGAAGCAGGGCTGCTTCTCCACGGTCTGCATCAGGGTGGGGTTGATGGAGGGCAGCATCCAGGCGGTCATGGCATTGCCCACTTCCAGGTCTTTGGCGGTGATGGGATGGCCCTTCTTGTCATAGCACACCACCATGTTGTTCAGCCGGGTGCGCAGGTCTTCCAGAGAAGTAAATACGGACAGGATGGCCATGACTTCCGAGGACACCGCGATGCCGAAACGGGAATCCATCAGGAAGCCGTCCATCTTGCCGCCCCGGCCGATGGTGATGTGGCGCAGGGCCTGGGCGCAGTAGTCCATGATCCAGCCCATCTCGAAGTTTTTGGGATCGATGTTCAGGCGCTTGAGACCCCGCTTGGCCAACTGGTCGTCGTCATAGTTGAACTCGTGCTGCAGCCGGGCGGTGGCGGCCACCATGGCCAGGTTATGGGCGTTCATGATGTTGTTGATGTCGCCGGTGAGGCCCAGGGAAAACTCGGTCATGGGGATAAGAAGCGAGATGCCGCCGCCGGCCGCGGTGCCCTTGACGTTCATGGTGGGGCCGCCGGAAGGCTGACGGATGCAGCCGCCCACGTTCACGCCCCGTTTGCCCAGGCCTTCGATCAAGCCCATGGAAGTGGTGGATTTGCCTTCTCCCAGGGGAGTGGGGGTGATGGCGGTGACTTCGATGTATTTGCCATCGGGCTTGCTCTTGAGGCGCTCCAGGCACTTCATGTAGTCAACGCGGCCGATTTTCTGGCCATGCGGGATGCGCTCATCTTTGGGGATTTCCAGCTTATCGCACATCTCGTCAAAGGGAATCATCTCCGCTTCGGCAATTTCAGCAATCTGCCAGTCTTTCTGTTTTACCGGATCATACTTTGCCATAAACCAATGCCTCCTTAAGGGTATGTGTTTGCTTTTATTTGCTCCCGGCGCCGGGGGGGCCGGGTTTTTAGCAATAGTTAACCTCACCGGGTCAGCCCCCTGCCCCGGCCAGGCCTCATACTTTTTTTCACATAGTCCCCCTTTTAATCGGAAACAAGATGCTTTGTCAATAAATATTTGCGTGATAAAACGGAAAAGAAAGAAAATTGCTGGTGAATTTTTGTATTTGACAAATGGTCTTAAGGGGCCTAAAATTGTGAAATAGGGCACAAAAGTTTTGCTTGCCTGGCATTTTCAAGGTAATTTGAGGACATATCCAGCTCGTCTCCCCTTGCGGGCTTCCAGGAAGGGGGGCGGGGATCAAAGAAATACGCATTGACTGGCTACCGCCCCACAAAGGAGCGGGAGAGGAGGAATCACATGGTTGTGGCGGAATCCAAGCCTGTGTCAGAGATTCTGGAAATGATCAAAGATTGCAAAAAGGTGGTGGTGGCCGGGTGCAAGGGCTGCGTCACGGTGTGCAATTCAGGGGGCGAGAAGGAAGTCGGGATTTTGGCCTCGGAGCTCAGACTGGCCCGCAAGGCCGCCGGCAATGACCTGGAGGTGACGGAGTACACCTGCGAACGGCAGTGCGATCCCGAATACATCGAGCCCCTGGACGATATGGTGAAGGACGTGGACGCCGTGGTGTCCATCGCCTGCAGCGTCGGGCCCCAGTATGTGGTGGCCCGCTATCCATATCTGCCGGTATACCCCGGTCTGAACACCGTGTTCATCGGCGGCTCTGCCGAGCACGGGGTGTGGAAAGAGTATTGCCAGGCCTGCGGCAGCTGCGCCATCGGCGATTTCGGCGGACTGTGCCCCATCGCCCGCTGCGCCAAGCAGCTGTTGAACGGTCCCTGCGGCGGCTCCTCCGGGGGCAAATGCGAAGTGGGCAAGGGCACGGTGGACTGCATCTGGCACCTGATTTACGAACGGCTGAAGAACCTGGGGCAGCTCCAACGGCTGGAAACCCCCAAACTCTATAAAGACTGGTCCACCAGCCGGGACGGCGGACCGCGCACCATGATTCGGGAGGAGTTGAGAAAATGACCATGACCGCCGGGAGCAACCTGGAAAAAGTTTTTAAGGCCGGCCACAAGGCCGTCACCTGTGAATGCGGCCCGCCTCGGGGGGCCGACATCGAGCATTTCCGCCACAAGGCCAGTTTTCTGAAGGGGTACGGGGATGCGGTGAACGTCACCGACAACCAGACTGCGGTGGTGCGCTTCTGTTCCATGGCCGCCAGCAAAATCCTGCTGGAGATGGGCATGGAGCCGGTGATGCAGATGGTCACCCGGGATATGAACCGCATTGCGCTCCAGAGCAATGTTCTGGGCGCCGCCGCCCTGGGGATCAAAAATCTGCTGTGCCTCACCGGGGACCATAACTCCTTCGGCGATCATCCCCAATCCAAGAACGTCTTCGACCTGGATTCCACCCAGCTGTTAAATACGGTGCGCCAGATGCGGGATGACGGCAAGATGATCAGCGGCACCGAGGTCCAGGGAAAGCCGGCGATGTTCATCGGCGCCGCGGCCAACCCCTTTGCCGACCCCTTCGAGTTCCGGGTGATCCGCCTGGCCAAAAAAATCAACGCCGGGGCCCAGTTCATCCAGACCCAGTGCATCTACGACATGGAGCGCTTCGAAAAGTTCATGCAGATGGCCAATGACATGGGCCTCACGGAACGCTGCTACATCATGGCCGGCATCACCCCGCTCAAATCCGCGGGTATGGCCAACTATATGAAAAAGTTTGTGCCGGGCCTCCTGGTGCCGGATGAATACATCGCCCGGCTTAAAAGCGTGCCCAAGGACAAGCAGGCCGCCGAAGGCATCAAGATCGCGGTGGAGCAGATCCAGCAATGCCTGGAAATGAAGGGCATTTCAGGCATCCACCTCATGGCCATTGAATGGGAAGAGAGAGTCCCGGAGATTTTGAAGGCCGCGGGGCTGCATCCCCGGCCGCAAGTGAACTGAGTTCCGCCTTTCCGAGGCAGCCCGGCCAAACGGCCGGGCTTTTTTTATGGGCAGACTCCAAAGCCCGGTCCGGCAGGATCGGGCTTTTTTCTTGAGCCGATTTGTTGTAGAGTGAAAAAAAAGGGGGTCGGCATGACCCCGGATGGCGGCCGTGAAGCCCCAACCTGCCCTAAAATCTTACCAATTTTCGTTTTGGGAGAATTTCATAATGGATATGAAGAACCCCAAGCAAGCCCCTGCGTCCATCTCCATCCAGCCCGACACCCTGGCCCTCAAAGAGAAAGCCCGGCAAGAAGGCATCGAGACCATCTGGGAGCGGTACGAGGCCCAAAAGCCCCAATGCGGCTTCTGTGAGCTGGGGCTTTCCTGCCGGATCTGCGTCATGGGGCCCTGCCGCATCGACCCCTTCGGGGACGGCCCCCAGCTCGGAGTCTGCGGGGCGGACGCGGACATCATGGTGGCCCGCAACCTCTGCCGCATGGTGGCCGGGGGCGCCGCCTCCCACTCCGACCACGGCCGGGACCTGGTGGAGACCCTGCTGGCGGTGGGGGAGGGCAGGGCCCCGGGCTACCAGATCACGGATGTGGCCAAACTGAAACGCCTGGCTGCGGAATTCGGAGTGGCCGCGGACCTGCCCACCCAGGCCATGGCCAGGGAGTTGGCCTTGGCCATGATGGAGGAGTACGGCATCAAGAAGGGCTATCTCACCTTCGCCAAAAGACTGCCTGAGGCTCGCCGCCAAAAATGGCAGGCCCTGGGGGTGGCCCCCCGGGGCGTGGACTGGGAAGTGACCGAGATCATGCACCGCACCCACATGGGGGTGGACAACGATTACCTGAACCTGTTGATTCAGGCCATGCGCTGCGCCCTGGCGGACGGCTGGGGAGGCTCCATGATCGCCACCGAGCTCTCCGATGTGCTGTTCGGGACGCCCAAGCCCACCCCGTCCCTGGCGAACATCGGGGTGTTGAAGAAAGACCAGGTGAACATCATCCTCCACGGCCACAGCCCCCTGGTTTCCGAGATGGCGGTCAGGGCCGCCCAGGACCCGGCCATGGTGAACCGGGCCCAAGAACTGGGGGCCGCGGGCATCAACCTGGCGGGCCTGTGCTGCACCGGCAATGAGGTGCTCATGCGCCGGGGCATTCCCATGGCGGGGAATCACCTGGTCCAGGAGCTGGCCCTGGTCACCGGCGCGGTGGAGGCCATGGTGGTGGATTACCAGTGCATCCTGCCCTCCCTGGGGGAGCTGGCGAGCTGCTATCACACCCTGTTTTTCAGCACCTCTCCCAAGGCCAAATTTCCCAAGGCGACGCATCTGCCCTTTTCCCCGGAAAACGGGGAAGAGCTGGGCCGGGAGCTGGTGGCCCGGGCGGTGGAGAACTTCCCCCGGCGCAACGGCCAGCGGGTTTTTATTCCGGACTTCCCTCCCATGCCCCAGTACTCCGGCTTTTCGGTGGAAGCCATCCTGGAGGCCCTGGGCGGGACCGCCGAGCCCCTGTTGGACGCCATCAAGGCCGGTCAGATAAGGGGCGCGGCCGGGGTGGTGGGCTGCAACAACCCCAAGGTCACCCAGGATTACGGCCATACCACCATCACCCGGGAGCTCATCGCCCATGACATCATCGTGCTGGACACGGGCTGCACCGCGGTGGCCAACGCCAAGGCGGGCTTCAAACGGCCGGAGGCGGCGGAGCTGGCCGGACCGGGACTGAAGGCCGTCTGCCAGGCCTTAAACATTCCGCCGGTATTGCACATGGGGTCTTGCGTGGACAACACCCGCATCATCACCCTGGCCGCGGCCCTGGCCAACGCCCTGGGGGTGGATGTGGACATGCTGCCGGTGGCCGCGGCGGCCCCGGAATGGTACTCGGAAAAGGCCGTGGCCATCGCCTGCTACGCGGTGGGGAGCGGCATTTTCACGGTGCTGGGGGTGACCCCGCCGGTGTTGGGGAGCAAAAAGGTCACGGAGCTATTGCTGGGGGGCTTAAACGACCATCTGGGGGCCTGTTTTGCAGTGCAGCCCGACCCCCGGGAAGCCGCGAACCTGATGATTCGCCACATCGAGGAAAAACGGCGCCGGTTGGGCCTGGATGCCCGTTAGCTTTCTCTTCGGCCCAGCAAAATTCATTGACAACGCCGGGAGAAATAGTAAGTTTTATGGTATTTGATTGCCACAGGCTAGGAGGACGACATGGCAGGTCCTGAACCGATGGTGGTGGGCGATGCGAATTTCGAAGCCGAGATCATAAATTCAGACATCCCGGCGTTGGTGGATTTTTGGGCGGCCTGGTGTGGTCCCTGCCGGGCCATCGCCCCGGTGGTGGAAGAATTGGCCCGGGATTATCAGGGCAAGGTGAAAGTGGCCAAGATGAACGTGGACGAGAACCCCAAGACCCCGGTCAAATTCGGCATCCGGGCCATCCCCACCCTGATTATCTTTAAGGGCGGGCAGGTCAAGGAGCAGATCACCGGCGCGGTATCCAAGTCCATCATCGAGGGTGCCCTGAAAAAGGTCCTGTAGCGGAAGCCCTATGACCACCTGGGATTGTGATTTGATAATCATCGGCGGCGGGCCGGCCGGCCTTACCGCGGGAATCTATGCGGGTCGGGCCCGCCTCTGCGCTTATCTTATAGAGAAGCTGATCCACGGCGGTCAGATGATGACCACTGATTTGGTGGAGAACTATCCCGGCTTTCCCGAGGGGATTTCCGGGCCGGACCTGAGCGACCGTATGCGCCAGCAGGCCGAGCGCTTTGGCCTCAAGATCGTCACCGGCGAAGTCCAGGAAATAATCCCCGGCACCCGTCAAGACCAGGCCCTGACCGTGGTCT
Organism: Desulfobaccales bacterium; assembly: GCA_041740935.1. GTDB lineage: Bacteria > Desulfobacterota > Desulfobaccia > Desulfobaccales > 0-14-0-80-60-11 > JBGSLA01. Next base: position 22,581 of record JBGSLA010000155.1, read on the forward strand.
TGGAGGACCGGCGCCTGACCACCGGCGCGGTCATCATCGCCGCCGGGGCGCACTACCGGCGTTTGGGGGTTCCGGGGGAAGAGGAGTTGACCGGCAAAGGGGTGAGTTTCTGCGCCACCTGCGACGGGGCCCTGTACCGGGACCAGGAGATCGCCATGGTGGGGGGCGGCGACACCGCGCTCACCGAAACCCTGTTTCTCACCCGCTTTGCCAGCAAAATCCATCTGATCCACCGCCGGGACGCCCTGCGCGGGGCCAAATATCTGCAAGAGCAGATCCTCAGCAACGACAAAATCCAGGTGCACTGGAATTCCGTGGTAGAGGAGTTTCAGGGCGGCGCCCAGGGCCTGGAATCCCTGAAATTGAAGGATGTCAAAACCGGGGAGATTAGGACCCTGCCGGTAACGGGGTGTTTTGTGGCCATCGGCATCACCCCCAACACCCAATGGCTCAAGGGACTGACGCCCATGGATGAGTGGGGTTTTCTGATCACCGACCGGGAGATGGCCACGGAAATCCCCGGGATTTTTGCCGCGGGGGACGTGCGCGCCAAGAATCTCTGGCAGATCGCCACCGCGGTGGGAGACGGGGCCATCGCCGCCAACTCGGTGGAACATTACCTGGACAAGATACGGGGGAGGTGAATACCATGCGGCGCACCTCGACAGCCGGATTGCTGCTGTTCCTGGCCCTGGCGGTGCTGCTGAGCGGTTGTGGCATCGGCAGGTGGATGTTCGGGAAAAAGAAAACGGATAAACCGCCTGAGGTGATGGCCAAGGAAGGCATTGAAAAACTTAAAAAGAAAAATTATGTCGATGCGGCCGAAGCCTTCACCAAAATAAAAGACCGCTACCCTTACAGCGACCAGGCGCTGGTGGCACAGATCAAGCTGGCTGACGCTCTGTATTACAACAAGAAATTCGATGAAGCTCAGGCGGCCTACAAGGAGTTCGAGAAGCTGCATCCCACCAACCTGTCGGTGCCGTATGTGATTTACCAGCAGGGGTTGTGTTACTACCGGCAGCGTCCGACCGTCGACCGTGATCAGACCTTCACCCACAAAGCTTTGGCGGAGTTCCGCCGTCTGCAACAGAAATTCCCCAAAGCGGAATACGCTTCCAAGGCCGAAAAATATAAGCAACGGTGCCTTGAAGACCTGGCGGAACACGAGTTTTACGTGGGCGAGTTCTATTTCCGGACCAAGCGCTATCCTTCGGCCCTGGACCGCTTCCAGGCCCTTTCCCAGGAGCACCCATCTTTTAAGACCTCCGAAGTGAAGGATTACATCCGCAAGACCCAGGACAAAATAGCCCACCCCGAAAAGTCCGAAGGTTTTTTTTCCAGGCTGTTTGACGCCCAGTGGTAGGGGCGTGCTTTCCTTGGCAGGAAAAGTCGTGGCGCGGGCGTCTCGCCTGTGCCTGCCCATAATTTTCAGGGCAGTCGCTCATGAGCCTTCGGCTCTCCCAAAACCAGGAAAATTTCGGTAGGGCGGGCCTTAAGTGCCCGCCAGCACCATGGGCGGCCAGGGACGGCCGCCCTGCCGGAATATGGCCGCCTGAGGAACTTTTAAGGTCAGACATGTAGGGCGGGCTCCGCCCGCCGCTCTCTTCAGGGTTTAACCTGAGTTCTTATTAAAATGAAATAAATGAAACGGGTAACATAGCGATATTTTTATTTTTTTTTACCGAAAACCGAAAACTGCAAACCGAAAATGGTATTACAGCTCAGGGCGGGACAGGAGGTCATCCAGGCTGGGATAGTGGGTGAGGTCGTGGTGGATGGGGGTGATGCTCACATAGCCGGCCTGGAGCGCGCCGAAGTCGGTGTTCAGGTCGGGGGCCTGGCGGTCATTGATTTCCGCCAGCCAATAATAAATGCGCTCCCGGGGATCCACCCGGCGCTCGAAATGCTCCACCAGCGGGCCTACATCCTGCCGGGTGAACTTGAAGCCGAGGACCCGGTCCGGGGGCAAGTCGGGAAGGTTGACGTTGAGGCAGATTTTGGGGGTCCAGTCCGGCCAGGCCAGGAGACGGGCCAATATTGACCGGGCCAGGGCAGCAGCCCTGCGGAAATTGGCGTTTTTGTAAGTATTCAGGGAAAAGGCCAAAGCCCGCACTCCGAGGATGGAAGCCTCGGTGGCCGCGGACACGGTGCCGGAGTAGAGCACGTTGATGCCGACATTGGGGCCCAGGTTGATGCCCGAGACCACCAGGTCGGGAAGTTGGGGCAAAAGCTCGGCAACCGCGATTTTGACGCAATCGGCCGGGGTGCCGCTCACGGCCCAGCCCGTAACGCCGCCGTCCACCGCCATCTGGCGCACCCGCAGGGGCTGACTCAGGCTGATGGCGTGGCCCACGGCGCTCTGCTCGCTCTCGGGGGCCACCACTGTGACCTCCCCCAGGGAGCAGAGTTCCTGATACAGGGCCGCCAGCCCCGGGGCATGGATGCCGTCGTCGTTGGTTACCAGGATGTTCATATTTTTAACTTTTCCCCACCGACTCATTTGGTCGGCGGCGGCGCGGAAAGCTGCTCCAGGTCCGTCTGCCATTGGCCATAAGCCTGCCGGGAGACCAGGGCTTCCCGGGGGGAGGCGCCCTGGGCGGTGAAGCGCACCTTCACCTGCTTATCAGCCGGGCCGAGTTCCTCCAGGCGGAAGAGGGTTTGGCCCTTCGCATCCCGCAGTTCCACGAAATTTTTTCCCTTGGCCTCAGGGCCGGCGGGAGTTGCCAGGCGCTCAAACTCCAGGTCCCTAAGCTTGAGGAGGGCCAGTTCCACCCTAAGCGCCGGCTGGCGCACTTCCTGATTGCCGGGGCCCCGGAGGTTGAAAAAATCCTGGTCTCTGGTCCCGGTCCAGGTTTTTTCAGGGGCGCCCCAGGTGAGGGAGGCCACGTCCTTGACCTCGCCGGTCCACAGGCGGCGGTCTTCCAGGTACTGGGGAAACGCGCCCCGGACCTGGCTCCACAGGGGGTTTTCCTTCAGCGCGGCCAACTTTTCCAGGGGTGTGGTGAATAGATCTAAAAGCAGGTTTTCCATGAGGACCACCGGGGCCTGGTCCCCTCGGCGGGCAAAGCACCGGTCCTTAAGCCGGGCGCCGAGCATGAGGCGCTGCTCCCCTTTGTCGGTCACCACGGTGATTTCCAAGGCCGGGGGCGCCAGGCCATAGGGCTTGAGGTCTTTGGGCGCGTCGGACACAAATTCCTTGACCCGGGCCATACTGACAAACCGGAGCAGGCGCTCCAGGAGATCGGCATGCACCTTGACCTTTTCCCGGCCTTGCCACTGCCAGGCGCCGTCCTTTTTCTCCAAAACCACCACCCCGGCCCGGGTTTGCACCCGCAGGGCCTTGACCTTTTCAGCCGCGAAGTCAAAGAGGGCGCGGTTCCGCAGGTCGGCTAAGGGCCGGTCCAGGGTTTCCTTGCCGGCGGCGTCGATGAGCAGCACCCGGGGGTCCTCATCCCGGCGGGCGTACCAGCCCTGGCCTCCCGGGGCTTTGGCGCCCAGGCTCAGGGTGTGGGAGGCGTCGCCCGCGGTAAAGGACAGCACCAGGGCGGGCTGGTCCAGGCCGAAGGGCTTCAAATCCTTTTCCGGACCCAGGTCTCTGACGAACCGCAGGCCGGCCAGGGTGTTCACCAGGGAGCTCAGGGCTACCGCGTCGGCCTGGTCTTTTAAAGGCTGGGTCAGCCGCCAGTCCTTGCCCTCCCGGGCCAGGCGGATTTCTCCGGTGGGCCGTTTGAGGGTGATGGCGTTGATCTCCGCCTCCTGAACGGCAAAGAGCTGTTTGGCCTCCTCTTCCTGCCGGGCCTTCCGGCTGCTTTGCCAATCCAGCGCAAAATACAGGCCGGCCAGCACCACAAAAACGGCCAAAATCGGGACCAGACGCCGGGGGGTCACCTGAGCGCCCTCCGGCGGAGATAGACGGCCACGCCGGCGCTGAGCATGGCCAGGGGCAGGAGGATGACGCTGATCAAAAAGATGATCAGGGTCTTCCAGCTGGTGAGGGTCAGGGGCTCGAGTTTTTGGTCGTCTTTCCTGATAATGATCTGTTTTTCTTCCTCGGCCAGGAAGTTCACGGTATTCAGAAAAAGGTCGCCGTTCCCCAGTTGGTTGAAAAACTCATCGGCCGCGAAGTCGGCATCGCCAAACACCGCCAGATAGGCCTGGGGGCTTTTCTGAGGCTGGTCGGGCGCGGCATTTTTGTCCGGGGATTTTGTCGACTTGTCGGCGTTATCCTTGGGTTTCGGGGCAGGCTGGGGCTCCGCCAGGGCGGCCACGGTAAAGGGGCCTTTTTTGTCCCGCTCGGGGTCATAGAGGGGCTTGTTTTCTTTTTGCCCCTTTTTTTCCCAGTCCTGGCCGAATTTGGCCCAACTCTGGGGGGAGGTGGTGACCAGCGGCGTCAACAATACCCCCTTGACCTCCTGGTTCAAATGTAAGGGCCGCGGGCTGGGAAAAATGGTGAACAAGGTAAAATCCTGGGTGATGCGATGGCGGCCGTACTGGGTGATGATGGGGCTCAGGATGGCCCGGTCCTGGGTCAGTTGGTTGAATTCGAAGATGATGCCGTCGTCCAGGTTGACGCCGTAGCCGGCCAGGAGGTTTTTGAGCCCCGCGTCCTGAAAGGGGTCAAGCAGGATAAAGGCCCGGCCGCCGCCTTCCAGATATTTTTTCAGGGCCGCGGCCTCAGAGGGGAGCAAGTCCTTCTGGGGCGCGGCGATGATCAGCACCGCGACCTCCCTGGGGACCTCCCCGTCCTTCAGAAGGTTGAGGTCGGCCAAATCATAGCCTTCGGATTGGAGGGCCTTGCGGGCCGTCTTGAAGCCCCGACGCTCCCGGGGGTCGGTCAGCTCGCCGTGGCCGGTGAGGAAGGCGATTTTTTTGCGCTCCTTTTGCAGCACCCGGCGGATGGCCTCGGACAGGCGCTCTTCGTCAAAGGTTTCGGCCAGTTGCTTTCTGCCCTCATATTCCAGCAGCACATTGCCGGGCCGGCGATAGCCTGCCTGGTCGGCGCGCCGGGGGTCGCGGTCGGGGTCCAGAAATTGCAAGCTGATCTGAGGATTCTGGCGGGTGTAGAGCTCCAGCATCTCCCGGGCCCGCTGGCGCTCCGGGTGTCCATCCGGAAAGAACGCGGTCAGGGTGAGGGGCTTATCCACCTGGTTCAAGAGGGTGCGGCTCACCGCGGACAAAGAATGGCTCTGGCTCCGGGTGAGGTCCCACCTGAGGGACCAGCGGTTTCCCAGCAGGATGACAAAAACAAGGATGCCGGTCACCAGGACAATGGCGAGCGCGGCGCTGCCCCCATAGACCACGGAGCGGCTCTGGAATTTTTCCCACAGGCTCACTTTAGGCTCTCCAGCGACGGGATTCCAACTGCCTCTTGGTGAGGAAGAGGAAAAAAAAGGCAAAACACAGGTAAAACAGCAGGTCCTTGGTGTCGATGACCCCCTTGGCCAGATTGGGCAGGTGCTCCCTGAGGGACAGGGAGGCCAGGGCCCCGGTCCAGGCGGAGCCCACATCCTGCTGGGCGCCGATGAGCCAGAAGAGCAGCAGCAGGGCAAAGGCGGACATGGCGGCGATGATCTGATTGGCGGTGAGGCTGGAGGCGAACAGCCCCAGGGCCAGGCAGGCGGCGCCCAGCAACAGGACGCCCATGTAGCCGGCGGCCACCTGGCCCCAGTCCATCCGGGTCAGGAACGCGAAAATCAGCGGGTAGCAGAGGGTAAAGACCAAAAGGGTGGCAAACACCAAAAGGGCAGCCAGAAATTTCCCCAAAATCACCGCCCAGTCCGGCAAGGGGTAGGTGAACAGGAGTTCGGCGGTGCCGGCCCGCTTCTCTTCGGCCAGCAGGCGCATGGTGATCAGGGGGGTGAGCAGCAGCAAAATAAAGCCCAGATCCTCAAAAAACGACCGGAAAACCACCTGGAAGGGATCGAGCAGGGACGCCATTTGGGGGTTCTGGGCGATCTGAAAGCTTGCAGTTTGGAAGTAGCTGAAATAAATAAAAAAGAACAAGAACCCTTCCACCAGCAGGAAGAAAAACCCCATGAGGTAAAAGAGGGGGGTGGCGTAATAAACGGTCAATTCCTTGCGCAGGACGGCTAGGACCCCGGACATGGCGTTAGGCCTCCTCCTCGGTGACCAGGTTGAGAAAAACCTCTTCGAGGGTGAATTCCTGGGCCTGCAATTCCAGTAAATCCCAACCCCGGGCCACCACCAGACGGGCGGCGTCCGGGCGCAGGTCCTGGTCGTTGCCGGATTCCACCAGGTAGCGTTCCTCGCCCTGGCTGACCGCGTCCTTGACGCCGGAAAGGCCTTTCAGCGCGGCGATGATCTCCGGCGCCGGCCCCCGGACCTGGAGCTTCAGGCGGGCGCCCCGGCCTAACTGGCGGGACAGGTTCTCCGGGGTGTCGCTGGCCACGATCTGACCTTTGTTGATAATGATGACCCGCTGGCAGAGCTGGCTGACCTCGGGGAGGATGTGGCTGCTCAGGACCACGGTGTGGTCCCCGGACAAGTCCTTGATAAGCTGGCGGATGTCGACGATCTGGGCCGGGTCCAACCCGATGGTGGGCTCATCCAAAATCAACAGGGGCGGGCTGTTGAGCAAAGCCTGGGCCAGGCCCACCCGCTGGCGGAAGCCCTTGGAAAGGGAGGAAATCAGGGTGCGCCGCACTTCCAGGAGGCCGCAGGCCCCGGCCACCCGGTCCATTTCGGCCTGCTGCCTGGCGGCTTCCACCCCCTTGGCCCGGGCCGCAAAGCGCAGGAACTGGGAGACGGTGAGCTCGGTATAGAGGGGCGCGGTTTCGGGGAGATACCCCAGGGAGCGCCGCACGGCCAGGGACTCGGTGACGCAGTCATGGCCGTTGATGCGGGCTCGGCCGGAGGTGGGCGGCAAAAAGCCCGCCAGGATTTTCAGGGTGGTGGTTTTGCCGGCACCGTTGGGGCCCAGAAAACCCACGATTTCCCCCTGCTGCACCTCAAAAGCCAGACGGCTGATGGCCGGGGTGAGGCCGTAATACTTGGTCAGGTCCTGAACCGCGATCATGGTTTCCATGCGTGCCTGTGGATAAGCCCTGGACTTTTGAACCTCAAGCTTTTAATTGTATCCTGTCTAAAAAATCAGACAAGGATTTTCCCCCTGAGAAACCCTTACTTGGGAACCGGGACGGCGATTTTCTTCTGCTGCGCCGCAATTTTCATGGCAGCTTTGAGGGATTTTCGCGCCCGGGCGGCCTCCTGGGGAGAGGGGAAGGGGCCGGCCCAGACTTCATAGTATTTTCCTTGCCTGCGGGTGAAGGCCGGGATTTTTTGTTTGGTGATCTGGGTCATCCGCTTTTTGGCCTCACCATAAGTGCGGTATTTGCCGACCAGCAGGCCGAGCTCCTTTTGGGGCTTGGCAGGGGGCCCGGGCGCCATCTCCTTTGTTTGGGGAGCCGGCTCCGGGGCGGGAACCGCGGCCACCGGCGGAGCAGGAGCAGCCGCGGGCGCCTCCCCGGGAGGCTCCGC
>JBGSLA010000156.1:0-19744 GCA_041740935.1 Desulfobaccales bacterium
GGGGACCCGCGGTCACCGAAGCGCTGCCGGTGTGCACATAATTCCGCGGGGTGGCAACCACAGCACCGCCCCGGGGGCCGACCGCGGCCGCTCCCCGGGGGCCGGCCATCATTGCCCCCCCACCAGGACCTCTGGCGCCGCCCCTGGCCTCTGCATCATTTATCAGCATGGTTCCCAGAGGACTCACGGGCAGCAATCCGGCCAACATTGCCAGTGACAGGAACAGTGGCAATACCTTGTGCAGCACTGCTTTGGGCTTATTAATCTGCATGATTGTATCCTCCATCCTTAGCGCTTCTGCTTTTTCTTGGGTGAAACCGGCGCGGCCGCCGGCAGGATGTCGATTTTTTCGGCCTTTTCGGGAGCTACAAACGTGAACCGGCCGGCTTCAAACTGAGGCGAGGTATTCCACTTGGTAAACACCGCGGTGAACTGCAGCCCCTGGGCCTTCTTATCGGTGATCAGAAACTTGCGCGGCACCGGGGTGGGGCCGTCTTCGACCCAAATCTGCCAGTCGATGTCCTTTTGTTGGAAAGCCAGGTGATGGCAGGGTACGCCCTGAACCTTGCTCAGCCCCACGTAAAAACCGGAAACCACCCCTTGGGTGAGATTTTCACAGGCCCTGGTATCGATCAGATCAGCCAGAGGGGCCCTGAGATTAAAGGCCTGGATGCCATGCTCCAGGGCGGCATCGATCTCCGGGGGGGCGGCGATGGTGGTGAAAAAGTTCTTGGTTCTGTCCAGGAGGGTGATGGTTTTGCCATCGTAGATCAGCTGGCGGTTATCCGTGTCTCCCACCGATTCAGCCCGCAACCGGTCGGGGCGCCGCACCGAAACCTCCACGCTCCTGCCGTACTGGATTCGCTGGCCGGAGGTCAACCGCACGTCCTCGGTGATCTCCGCCTGGACGGAAAACTGCTGGAGATTTTTGAGGTAATCGCACATCTGTTTGAGAATTTCTGCGGCTTTGGGCTCGATGTCCGGCGCTTTGGCTTGTTTCGGCGGGGCGGCGCTCCAGACCGGCGAAATCATCAGTTGGCAGGAAAAAAGGACTATGCCGATGATTGGGTAAAGTTGCATACAGGACTCCTTTCTTTCATGAAGTTTAACAGCATCGAGTTAGACGAAAGATAAGGCACTTTCGCCTTCGAGGTCCATCTCATCATCGACCAGGTCGATTCTTCATACGCTCTTCCGGGGGCCGGTGCTGAAGGCAGCCTGATTTTCCAGGTATTGCCTGACCTCCTGCTCCAGCTCCAGCAATAATTGAGTGTATTCAGCGCGCCAGACAGGGGCTTCCTCTGCGGTTGACGGCTGCCAGTCACGCAGCGCCGCACGACACTCCAGATAATCGTTGCACAGGGACTGGATGGACTGGCTTGCCTCGTGGAGGCGGCGCAAGGCTTGTCTCTCTTCGGGAAATCGCTCCACGATCAATAAGAGACCGGTTCCCGCAAATTCTGCCTGATCGTCCTCAGGGTTCATGGCATCGGCTCTAAAGAGATTTTAATTCCTGTTTCATAATTGGCAAGGTACATTGGAACAAGCAATTCACCGTGACTCACAGGTATTGACATCACCTCTGATATCAAGTATTGTTAATTATATTGAATAGTTATCCATGTCAACGTCCTGACTCCCGAGACCTTCGAGGACACCCTCCGGGTTCTGGACCAAGCCGTTACTCGGGAGCCGAAATGCGGCCTGGCCTGGTCCATGTTGGCACACCTTTATTGCCTGAACTACACGCTGCAATTCTCTCCCCTGAAGACCCCCCTGGAGAAAGCCCTGGTTTTTGCCAAGCCATTTTGGGAGAAGATGGTGGCAAAATGGTAGCAACAAAAGAAAAAGGGGCCGCGGCTTAACACCGCAACCCCTGGAATTTCCTGGTAGGCACGCGGGGATTTGAACCCCGGACCCCCACCGCGTCAAGGTGGTGCTCTCCCCCTGAGCTACGTGCCTGTATTTATTTGTTTACCTTTTCAGCCCAAAGGCGTCAAGGTTTTAGTGTAACTGCAGGAAAACTTGACAATATCGGGGTGGGCTGGTATCTTTGGCGGATATTTTGGCATTTCCCCAAGGAGCTGGAGCATGTATTTTCAGGACGTGTTGATGACCCTGGAGCGTTTTTTTGCCGAGCGGGGCTGCATCGTCACCCAACCCTACGACCTGGAGGTGGGGGCCGGCACCTTTAACCCCCACACCCTGCTCCGGGCCCTGGGGCCGGAGCCCTGGAACGTGGCCTACGTGGAGCCCTCCCGGCGGCCCGCGGACGGGCGCTACGGCGAAAATCCCAACCGCCTGCAGCACTATTACCAATACCAGGTGATCATGAAGCCCTCCCCCAAGGACATCCAGGAGATCTACCTGGACAGCCTGCGGGCTTTGGGGCTTGATCCCCTGGACCATGACGTGCGCTTTGTGGAGGACGACTGGGAATCGCCCACCCTGGGGGCCTGGGGCCTGGGCTGGGAGGTCTGGCTGGACGGCATGGAGATCACCCAGTTCACCTATTTCCAGCAGTGCGGCGGCATCGACCTCGACCCCATCAGCGTTGAGCTCACCTACGGCCCCGAGCGCATCGCCATGTACCTCCAGGGTGTGGAAAGCGTCTATGACCTCAAGTGGAATAAAGATGTCACCTACGGCGACGTCCACCATCGGGGGGAAGTGGAGCACTCCATCTACAATTTCGAACAGTCCGATGTGGACATGCTCTTCACCCTGTTTGACATGTACGAAAAGGAAAGCCAGCGCATCATCGAGCAGGGCCTGGTGCTGCCGGCCTATGACTATTGTCTCAAATGCTCCCATGCCTTTAATCTGCTGAACGCCCGGGGCGCCATCAGCGTGGCGGAACGGGCCAGCATCATCGGCCGGGTGCGGAACCTGGCCCGCCTCTGCGCCGAAGCCTACCTCAAGCAGCGCCAGGACATGGGCTTGCCGTTGTTGAAGAAATAGCTATAGGCTTTAAGCCATAAGCTTTAAGCAAAAGGCCTAAAGCACAGGGGCGGCTAAGAAAATTTACCATGATCGTTTTGTTGAGACGGTTTTAGAAAAATGCTTTTGGCTTTTAGCCTACAGCTTACAGCTTACAGCTTACAGCCTTATTCACGAGGACAACCATGGGCAGTGAGTTTTTGTTGGAGATCGGCACCGAGGAGATTCCGGCCCGGTTTATTCCGCCGGTTTTGGAAGAAATGGCCGCGGCCTTCCGGAAGAAATTGGCGAATGAACGCATCGGGGTGGGGGAAATCGTCACCTGGGGCACTCCCCGGCGTCTGACCCTGGTGGCCCGGCAGGTGGCCGAAGTCCAGGCCCAGATCACCCAGGAGGTGGTGGGGCCCCCCAAGGCGGTGGCCTACGACGCCGACGGCCGGCCCACCCCAGCCCTGGCGGGCTTTGCCAAGGCCCAGGGGGTGGGGGTGGGCGAACTCACCGAGGTGGAAACCCCCCGGGGGGTGTATCTGGCGGTGCGGCGGGACACCCCGGGGCAGCCCACGCCGACGCGCCTTACGGAATTTTTGCCGGAGTTCATCCTGGGCTTAAGCTTCCCCAAGTCCATGCGCTGGGGGGCGCTGAAGGAAACCTTCGCCCGGCCGATTCACTGGATCTTGGCCCGCTTCGGCGGCGAGGTGGTGAGCTTCCCCCTGGCCGACGTGGTGAGCGGCGGGGTGACTTACGGCCATCGTTTTCTGGGGCCGGAAGCCCTGGAAGTTGTGGACGCCGACTCCTATGTGAAAGCCCTCAGGGCGGCCCATGTGGTGGTGGACCCCGCCGAGCGGAAAGCCCTGCTGGAGGCGGAACTGAACCAGGCCGCGGCCCAGGTGGGGGGCGAAGTGGTCCCCAACCCCGGGCTCCTCGAGGAAAATACCTTTCTGGTGGAATTGCCCTCCGTGGTCTGCGGCCATTTTGAGGACAGATTCCTGGCCCTGCCGGACGAAGTGCTCATCACCTCCATGCGGGAGCATCAGCGCTATTTTTCCCTGCGGGGCCAGGACGGCAAGCTCCTGCCCCACTTTCTGGCGGTGAACAACACCCTGGCCCGCAACCCCGACCTGGTGCGCCAGGGGCATGAACGGGTGCTTAGGGCGCGCCTTTCCGACGCCATGTATTTTTACCAGGTGGACAGCAAAACGCCCCTGGCGGACCGGGTGGAGGAACTCAAGGGCGTGGTGTTTCATTCCCTCTTGGGCACTTCCTTTGCGAAAATGGAGCGCTTCCGGGCCCAGGCCGGGTATCTCCTGGATCATCTCAAGCCCGAAGATCCGGATTTTCTGGCCGTCAACCCGGAACAGGTCCAGCGGGCCGCCACTCTGTGCAAGGCGGACATCGTCACCGAGATGGTGGGGGAATTCCCCAGCCTCCAGGGGGCCATGGGCCGCCAATATGCCCGGCTGTCGGGGGAGGACCCCCGGGTGGCCGAGGCCGTTTTTTCCCATTATCTCCCCCGCCACGCCGACGACCTCTTGCCGGAAGACCCGGTGGGGGTCCTGGTGGGGCTGGCCGACCGCCTGGACACCATCGGCGGCATCTTCGGGGTGGGCTTGATTCCCACCGGCGCTGCCGACCCCTACGGCCTGCGCCGCCACGCCCTGGCCGTCATCCGCATCCTGCAAAAACATCGCCTGCATCTCGATCTCCCGGACGCGGTGTTCGCCGCCCTGGATCTGCAAAAAGGCGTTATTTCCCGGACCCCGGAGGAGACCGCCCTGGAGGTCCTGGACTTTTTCCAGACCCGGCTGCAGCATCTCCTGCTGGCCGAAGGCCATGACCACGAAACCGTGGCCGCGGTGCTGGCCGGCGGCGGCCGGGACGTGGTGGAGGCCGCCGACAAGGTCCGGGCCCTGGAGGACATCCGCAAAAGCCCCGACTTCCCGGCCCTGGCGGTGGCCTTTAAACGGGTCATCAATATTTCGCTCGGAACCGAGCCCGGGGAGGTGGACGCGCTCCTGTTTGAATACCCGGAGGAAAAGGTGCTCTTTGAGGCCGCGGTCCTTATGGAAAGCGACGTGGAGGCCGCCCTGGCCCGCCGGGACTACCCCGGGGCCTGCCGGGCCCTGGCCAACCTCAAAGGCCCGGTGGACGCCTTTTTCGACCAGGTCCTGGTCATGGCCGAAGATCCCCGCCTGAAAAAGAACCGCCTGACGCTTCTGGCCCGCATCAGGCGGACCTTTTTGACCATGGCGGATTTTTCTAAAATCGCCACTTAAGGCGGGCGGCCGACAGGGGCGCCTCATATCGTAGCCGCAGGCTGTCCTGAAAACAGGCTGCGGCTACAGTTGTGTCAGGGGACTTTCTGGGCGATTATCTGGTATGATGTGTAATACCGTTTTCGGTTTTCGATAAAAAAATAATAAGAAAAACAGCTTGTTAGATAGTTAGTTTGTTTCATCTCAATCCGAGTTTGGTATAATATCTGGTTCCGAAAAGTTTTCCGGTTGCAGGGGCAGGCGCCCACGCCTGCCCGCGGTGGACCGCCGAGGGCGGCTGTCCTACACCAGAAAAGACTTTTCCTAATCTGCAGGTGGGCCAAAGGCCCATGAAGAGCTGGTATGAAGAGTTACCAAGCTTCTGGTTTCTCGACCGCACTTATTGCCGGTAGGACGGGCTTCCAGCCCGTCCAGGCACGGGCAGGATGCCCGTGCTACCGGGGGCTTGGGGGAATTCTCTGGAAAAAATCAAATTTCGCCGAATGAGTTGAACAATGCGACGCTGGTTTCGAAAAAAAGAGCGCAAGCCTGAAGATATTCCTGAAGAGGGCCTCAGCCCTCAGGAGGAGGCGCCCGAGGAGGCTGCGGCGGCGCCGGCCGAAGAGGGCGCCGGGGGGGCGGAGGAGGCCCTGGCGTCGGGAGAGGTGGTCTTGCCGGCTGAAGTGATCCGGACGCCGGGGATTGAGGCGCCGCCGCCTTCTGAATCTCCGGCTGCAGAGGGCGACCTGGGTGGGTCGGTCTTCGAAGATGAGACTGATGCCTCCCTTCCCCGCCGGGGCCTGTTCCGGCGGCTGTTCGGCCCTGATGAGCCCCTGGAGGAGACGGCCCCGGTTGCCGAAGCGCCCGTTTCGGCTGGGGAAGAGCCTCCGGCAGCCACAGCTGAGCCCCTGCAGGCCGGGGACGGCGAGTCGGCCGAAGAGGAGGCATCGGTACAGGAGGCCGCGTCGGCCGCCGGGGCTGTTCCCGCCGGAGAAAGCGCCTTGTCCACAGAGGTCGCCCCCCCGGTTGAAGTTGCGCCGCTGGGGGAGGGCCCCTTGGCCGCCGAGGAGGTATCGGCAGGGGAGGCCGCGCCGGCCGCAAAAAGCGCGTCGGCCGGGGACCTGTCGCCGGTGGTCGAGCCCCCGCCGGTGGTCGATTTCACCCCGCCGCCTTCCGAAGAGCTGCCCCCGGATATGGCCGCGGCTGAAGAAGAGCCCATCATTGAGCTGGAGGATGAATATAAAGAGGGGGAGGCGGTCGTTGAGACTAAAAAGCGCCGCTTTCGCCGCTTCCGGGAGCGCCTGGTCCGCACCCGCCAAAGCCTGGCCGGGGGCCTGGAGCGCCTGTTTCTGGGGCGCCGGGAGGTGGACGCCGAAGTTTTGGAAGAGCTCGAAGAAATTCTTATCACCGCCGATCTCGGGGTTGATACCGCCCTGCGGCTGGTGGAGGTCATCCGGGACCGGGTGAAACGCCGGGAACTGAAGGACGCCGCCCGCCTCAAGGAGGCCCTGCGGGAGGAAATGGTGGCCATTCTGACCGGGCCGCCGCCGCCGGTGCGCACCGCCAAACCCTGGGTGATTCTGATGGTGGGGGTCAACGGCGTCGGCAAGACCACCACCATCGCCAAGCTGGCCCATCAGGACCGTCACCGGGGCTTCACCACCCTGCTCATCGCCGGGGACACCTTCCGGGCGGCCGCAGTGGAACAGCTGGAAATCTGGGGGGAACGGGTGGGGGCTCAGGTAATCAAGCAAAAAACCGGGGCCGATCCGGCCTCGGTGGTGTTCGACGGCCTGGACGCGGCCCAGGCCCGGCAGGTTGACTGCGTATACGTGGATACCGCCGGCCGCCTGCACACCAAGGTGAACCTGATGGAGGAGCTCAAGAAAATTCACCGCACCGCGGCCAAAAAACTCCCCGGCGCGCCCCATGAGACCCTGTTGATTCTGGACGCCACCACCGGCCAGAACGCGCTCAGCCAGGCCCGCCTGTTTCACGAGGCGGTGGGGGTGACCGGGGTCATCCTCACCAAGCTGGACGGCACCGCCAAGGGCGGCATGGCCCTGGCGGTGGCTCATGAAACCGGCCTGCCCATCCGATACGCCGGGGTGGGGGAGGGCATGGACGATTTGCAGCCCTTCGACCCCGAGGCCTTTGTGGCCGCGATCCTGGATTAGGGGCAGGGGAGGGGGCCGGTCGCCTTGCCGGGCCGCGGCTGGCCCGGTCTTGAAAAGTCCAAGGTCCAAGGTCCAAAGTCGAAAGTTAGAGCGGTGGACAATATCCGCCCTGTATATCTTTTCATCCATTACGGGTGGGCCAACGGCTCATGGGGAGCTGTTATGAAGAGTTGCTCAAGCGGCCATAAACTGGCAGGGCGGCCGTCCCTGGCCGCCCAGGGTTCCGGCGGGCGCGGAGGCCCGCCCTACTGGATTTTTCCTAATTTTGAGAGAGCCTCAGGCCCATGAGCAACTGCATGAAAAGATATATTTCGGTTCCCAGTCTCCAGCCTTCTGCCTAAGGAAACTGTTAGCGTAATGACAAGATTTTCGCCAAGGTCCCGTTCTTGAAAAATCGGTCAACTTCCCCCCTGTGGCGCTACTGGGCTCCGCCGGTGATCTGGACCCTGGCCATCATGGTGCTTTCCGGGGAGCTGGGCGCGGGTCCCCACACCTATTCCATGTTCAATTGGGTGCTTTCCCTGATAGTCACCCTGCCCTCCCAAACCGTGGGCGTGCTGCACACCTATTTTCGCAAGTCCCTGCATGTCATGTGCTACGGCTTCTTGTCGGTGCTGTGGTTCCGGGCCTTGATGGCCTCCCGTCCCCGGCGTCTGTGGGGGAATTTCTGGCTGGCCCTGGGGCTCTGCCTGGCGGTGGCTCTCATCGACGAAGGACACCAGTATTTCCTGACCTCCCGCACCGGCAACCTGGGGGACGTGGGCCTGGATATGAGCGGCGCGGTTATTTTTACCCTGATAACCGCGCTTTTCCTAAAAAGTCGAAGTCCGGCGCCGGCCGCGACCCGGCCGCCTGATTCCTGAGCCTCAATGCCCGGGCTTGTGCCTTGCAAACTCAAAAAAGAAGTTTTATCTTGTACAGATGAGTTTTGTCGCTCCTCAATTGAATAAAACCTGTGATGGGTGATGTTCGTGCTGCCACAATTAAGAATACGTCCAAACATGCTCGTTTTTCTGGTGGTCCTGACGCTCCTGATGCAGGGCTTTGTCCAGCCCGGCGGGGCCCAGGAAAATCCTGCCCCCTTTTCCCAGGTGGTGGAACACCGTTTGTCCAACGGCATGGTGGTTTTGGTGCTGAAAGAGCCCCGGGCCCCCCTGGTCAGTCACCAGGTCTGGTACCGGGTGGGCTCCCGCAACGAAAAACTGGGGAAAACCGGCCTGTCCCACCTGACCGAACATCTCATGTTCAAAGGTACGGACAAATTGAAGGCCAAGGAATTCTCCCGCCTGGTGCAAAAGGCCGGGGGCAGCGACAACGCCTTTACCAGCAAGGATTACACCGCCTATTTCCAGAACGGCCCCAAAACCGGACTCAAACGCTGGATGGAAATGGAGGCCGACCGTATGCGGGGCCTCAAGGTGGACGACCAGGCCTTTGACACCGAAAAAAAGGTGGTCCTGGAGGAACGGCGCCTGCGCACCGAAGACGACCCCGTCAGCTTCCTGATGGAAGACGCTCTGGCCGCGGCCTACAAGGCCCACCCCTATCAATGGCCCATCATCGGCTGGTATAACGATATCGACAGCCTCAGCCGGCAGGATTTTCTCAATCATTACAATACCTATTACCAGCCCAACAACGCCACCCTGGTGGTGGTGGGGGATGTGGACCCCAAAGAGGTGGTGGCCCTGGCTGAAGCGGTGTACGGCAAGATTCCCGCCGGACCCGAGCCGCCCCGGGTGACCGCCAAAGAGCCGCGCCAATACGGCGAACGCCGGGTGGTGGTACAAAGGGAGGCCCAACTGCCCTATATGGTCATGGCCTACCACGTGCCCAACTGGGAAAGCCCGGACGCCTTCGCCCTGGAACTCCTGGCGCGCCTTTTGGCCCAGGGGCGCAGCGCCCGGCTTTACCACAAGCTGGTGTACAAAGATCGTCTGGCCCTGGAAGCGGGGGCCGATTACGATCTGGATACCGCGGACAATTCCCTCTTTCTGTTCTATGGCCAACCCTTGCCGGGGAAGACCATCGCCCAACTGGAACGGGCCATCGAAGCCGAAATCAAGAAGCTGCAGACGGACCTGGTGGACGAAAAAGAGTTGGAAAAGGCCAAAAACCAGGTGAGCGCGGCTTTTTATATGTCCATGGATTCGCTGTTTTACCGGGGCATGGTTCTGGGGAAACTCGCCACCACGGCCCGCTGGACCCTGATCCAGGAATTCATCCCCAAGATCCAGCAGGTGACCGCGGAGGACATCCGCCGGGTGGCCCGCCAGTATCTGACTGCGGACAACCGCACCCTGGGGGTGCTGCTTCCGGAAAAAAGCAACCGGCCCACAACCAGCCGCTACCAGCCCGCCGGAATCATGCCGTAATCGGGTTATAGCTAGATGACCGCAGGTGGGCGGCAAGGCCGGTTATGCCCAGGCCGGCCCACCGGCAGATTGCGCCAGGCAGTACTTCATGAAAAAGAAACTGAGTATTCTCTTGTTGATCGTTCTGGGGGCGGCGGCCGCCGCGGCCCAGGATGGGGCCGCGCCCGGCCAGGCTCTGGGGGTGCGCCGGGAGCTGCCCAACGGTCTGGTCTGGCTGTTCTCCGAGCAGCGCAGCCTGCCCCTGGTGAGCGTCAATCTTTTGATCAAAGGCGGGGTGCTGCGGGACCCGGCGGGGAAAGCCGGGCTGGCCAATCTCACCGCCCTGCTCCTGACCCAGGGCACCAAAAAGCGCAGCGCCACCCAGATCGCCCAGGAGGCCGATTTTCTGGGGGCCAAGCTGGGGGCCAGCGGCAGCGACGACTATGCCGCGGTGAGTCTCACGGTCCTCAAAAAGGACCTGGAGCCGGGGTTGGACCTGCTTAAGGATATTGTCCTGAACCCGGCCTTCTCCAAAGAGGAGATCAAGCGGAAGGTCACCCAGCTCAAGGCCACCTTTCAGACCGACGAAGACGAGCCGGGCATTGTCGCGTCCCGGGCCTTTCACCGCCAGCTCTTTGGGAAAAACCCCTACGCCCATCCCCCCAAAGGCACCCCGGAAGGCCTGAACGCCATCGACCAGAAGGACCTGGTGGATTTTCACGGCAAGTTTTACCGGCCCAACAACACCATTGTGACCATCGTCGGCGACCTGTCCCTGGAGGAGGCCGAGGGCTGGATATCCAAGACCTTCGGCGACTGGAAGGCCGCGCCGCTCCCCGACCTGAACGTGACGCCGCCCCCCAAGTTGCAGGGTATTGAAAAAATCATCATTGATAAAAACATCACCCAGGCGAATATCATCTGGGGGCATCTGGGCATTTCCCGCCGCAACCCGGATTTTTACGCCCTGCAGGTTTTGAACTACATCCTGGGCGGCGGCGGCTTCTCTTCCCGGCTCCTCAGCACCATCCGGGAGGAGCGGGGTTTGGTGTACTCGGTGGGCAGCAGTTTCGACGCCGGACTGGAACCGGGGGCCTTCGCCATTGATCTCGAGACCAAGAACCAGAGCGCCGGCGAGGCGGTGGCCCAGGTCATCCGCGAGGTTGACCAGGTGCGCACCCAGAAGGTGAGCGCCGCCGAACTGGAGGAAGCCAAATCCTATCTGATCGGCAGCTTTCCGTCGAAAATGGACTCGGTGGCCAAGCGGGCGGCCCTGATGGCCTACGTCGAGTTTTACGGCCTGGGCCTGGACTACCCGTGGCGCTATCCCTCTCTGATCAAAAATTTGACCCCCGCCGACCTGCAGAAGACGGCGGAGAAGTATTTGCATCCCGATAGATTCCTCCTGGTAGTGGTGGGCAACAAGAGCGAGCTGCCCGGGTTCGCGGCCGCCGCCTCCCTGCCGGGAGCAAAGGAGACCAAGCATGACCAGGGTAAAAAATCCCATCCGTAAGTTCAGTGGCATTCTGATCGCCGTCCTAATGGCGACCCTGCTCTGGGGACCGGGGGCGTCGTCTCAAGCCGCTGCCGCCAGCCTGGCGCCGGACACCTTTGCCGACATCGCCCAGAAATATTCGCCCGCGGTGGTCAACATCAGCACCCAAAAAACCTTCAAAGGCAAGGAATCAAGCCGGGAGTTTTTCGGTCCCGGCCCCATGCCCGGCCCGGGAGAGCCCTTCCGGGAGTTCTTTGAAAAATTTTTTCCGGACATGCCCCAAGACCGCACCCAACGCTCCCTGGGCACCGGCTTTATCATCGACGCCAAGGGCTTGATCATCACCAACGACCATGTGGTCAAAAATGCCGATAAGATCAAGGTGAAGATGGCCGGCCAGGGCGGCAAGGAATATACCGCCACCGTGAAGGGCCGCGATCCCCAGACGGACATCGCCCTCCTCCAGATCGACAGCAAGGAGACTTTTCCCCACCTGGCCCTGGGCGATTCCGAAGGCCTCCGGGTGGGGGATTGGGTGGTGGCCATCGGCAACCCCTTCGGCCTGGGGCACACCGTCACCCAGGGGATCATCAGCGCCAAGGGGCGGGTCATCGGCGCCGGCCGCTATGACAACTTCCTGCAGACCGACGCGGCCATCAATCCAGGCAACAGCGGCGGCCCGCTGCTCAATCTGAAGGGCGAAGTGGTGGGCATCAATACCGCCATCGTGGCCACCGGCCAGGGCATCGGCTTTGCCATCCCCAGCAATCTGGCGAAAAACATCATCGACCAGCTGCAGGAAAAAGGCAAAGTGGTCCGGGGCATGCTCGGGGTGCAGGTGCAGGTGGTGACCCCGGAAATGGCCAAGGCTTACGGGATGAGCGAACCCAGGGGCGCACTGGTGGCTGAAGTCCAGCCCGGCACCCCCGCCGAAAAAGCCGGCGTCAAGCGGGAAGACATCATCATTGAATTCAACGGCACGCCCATCAAGGAGATGAATGAACTGCCGCGCCTGGTGGCGGCCACGCCCCCGGGCACCAAGGCCACCCTGAAGGTGCTCCGGGAGGGCAAGGAAAAATCCCTCCCCATCACCGTGACCGAATTGAAGGAAGAGCGGGCGGCCGCGGAAGGGGGAGAAGTTGACGAGGAAACCGCCATCGGCCTGGTGGTGGAGGACCTTGATCCCCAGGTGGCCCGGCGCTTCGGCCTCAAGGAGGCCAAAGGCGTGGTGGTGACCAACGTCGCGTCCGGCTCCGCCGCGGCCGAAGCCGGCTTCCGCCGGGGAGACGTCATCGTCGAAGTCAACGGCGTGGAAGTCGGGAACGTCGGCGACTTTCAGAAGATCATGGCCAAGCAGGCCAAGAAATCCTTCGCCCGCTTCCTGGTCAAGCGCCAGGGCCGCACCCTCATCGTGGCGGTGGAGATTCCCGAGAAATAACCGGCTGTGGTGAAATGTTGGTCAAGGGGCGGGCCGGTGGTGGCCCGCCCCCTTTTGTTCTGCTCCCGATTGAACGCCCAAGATAGAGTTTTGATGCCTCATCCCGGCGATAAAGCACCTTTGACGACAAACGCGCCAAAATGTAGCCGCAGGCTTCAGCCTGCGTTCATTTTCTGGTGTAAAGCCAGGGCGCCGGCTAAACGATCAAGGACAATTTTGGCCACCCCAGAGGATGGAAAAATGTAGAACAGCCGCCCCCGGCTGTTCTTTTCCAAGAGCAGGCGAGGGCGCCGGCTCTACATTTCCAAGGGGCTTTTCACGTTAACGCCTGCGGCTGCCAGGAATATCCCTTGCCCCAAGAAGTTGCGGATAATCAAAACTCTAGGTTGAAGACCAAATCTGTGTGAGATTTTCATAAGATCTGCGCGTCATTGCTCCCTGCCGGGCTGCCCGCCCACCCCCTGTCGCCACCTGGTTAAATCTTGGCTTTCAAAAATATAGATGATAAAATAAAATTTTTATAAGTACTTATCCCCTGTGGAAAAGGGCAGGCAGCGTGGGGAGCGCCCCTCCTTCAGCTTATACCATTTTCGGATTGAGGTGAAACAACTCAAGCGTATAACAACCTATATTTTTTAACTATTTTTACCGAAAACCCCAAATTGAAAACCGGAAACCGTCTTCACCATGAGCGCCTGGTCCCATCTGGAAGATTTTCTCGGATATCTCCGGGCCGAGCGGCACCTGTCGGAGCATACCCTGCGGAATTACGCCCTGGATGTCAGCCAGTTTCTCGCCTTTTGGGAGAAAAGCCAGCCGGGCCAGTCTCTGGAGATGGCCGCCTACCGGGACCTGCGGTCGTTTGTGGCCGGGGCCCTCAAAGGCAAGAGCAAGGCCACCATGGCCCGCAAGCTCTCGGCCCTGCGCACCTTCTTCAAATACCTGCAGCGCCGGGGGGTGCTGGAGCAGAACCCGGCCCGGCTGGCCCCCACCCCCAAGGCCGATAAGCCCCTGCCCCGCTTCCTCACCGTGGACGAAGTTTTCCACCTCCTGGACCGGGTGGGCGGGGAGACGAGCTTTCGGAGCCGGCGGGACCGGGCCATCCTGGAGTTGTTCTATTCCGGGGGCTTGCGCCTGTCGGAGTTGGCCGGTCTGAAACTGGCGGACCTGGACCTGGGGGAAGGCCTGGTAAGGGTCTGGGGCAAGGGCGCCAAGGAGCGCCTGGCCTTTCTGGGGAAGCCGGCCCTGGCTGCCCTCAAAGGGTACCTTGCCGAACGTGAACAGTTTTTACACCAGAAATCCCTGACCGAAACGGCCCTTTTTCTGAACAATCGGGGGACCGGCCTCAGTTCCCGGCAGATCGCCCGGGTGTTGGGGAATTGGTCCCGGCTGGCCGGGCTGTCGGGCAACCTCACTCCCCATGCCCTGCGGCACAGTTTCGCCACGCATTTATTGGAAGGCCAGGCGGATCTCCGGGCCGTGCAGGAGCTTCTGGGGCACGCCAGCATTTCCAGCACCCAGCGATACCTGCACATCAGCCTGGACTATATCATGGAGGAGTACGACCGGACCCATCCCCGGAGTTGAGGTCATACCAACCGCTCCTGCCCCGAGTCAGGGGAGGGCGGGAGAGGAGGAAGACAAACAATGAAGGTTCTGTTCATCATCAGCACCGATGACGGCGAATCCATGTACAACGCCATGCGCCTGGCCAACGTCGCCGAGCAGAAGGGCGATGAAGTGGGGGTCTTCATGCTCGGCAAAGGTGTGTGCTTCGAAAAGGCGGGCAGTGAGCAATTTAATGTCATGGGGGAGATCAACAAATTCGGGGGAGATTTTTTTGTCTGAGGGGTCTGCATGAAATCCCACGGTCTGGAGGGATCAAGCAGTTGCCCCATCGGCTGGATGAACGACCTCTATGAACTGATCATCGAGGCCGACAAGGTTTTGACCTTTTAAGCACCCTCGAGCTTCTCTGGTCTCAAGGATACAAGGAAGACATGGCATTGACACAGAAAACTCATGTGTTCCGGGGCACCACCGTGCTCATGGTGCGCCGGGGCGATAAGGTGGCGGTGGCCGGGGACGGCCAGGTGAGCCTGGGCGACATGGTCATGAAGCATAAGGCCCGCAAGGTGCGCAAAATCCACCACGGCAAGATCATCGTGGGCTTTGCCGGGGCCACCGCCGACGCCATGACGCTCTTTGAGCGCCTGGAAGGCAAACTCGAAGCCCACCAGGGGAACCTCACCCGGGCGGTGGTGGAACTGGCCAAAGACTGGCGCACCGACCGGATTTTGCGCCGCCTGGAGGCGCTGCTGTTGGCGGTGGACCAAAACGGCGCCTTTCTCATCTCCGGCACCGGGGATGTCATCGAACCGGACGAAGGGGTCATGGCCATCGGCTCGGGCGCGCCCTTCGCCCTGGCCGCGGCGAAGGCCCTGATGGGCCATACGGAACTCCCCCCCGCGGACATCTGCCGGGAGGCCATGGAGATTGCCGGGTCTTTGTGTGTGTATACCAACCGGGAAATTGTTATAGAGGAACTTATTTAATTCTATTTTTTTGATACTTCGATCCAAGAGTACTTCAAACAGTATTTAAAGTATAGTATGATCAAAAATATTTATTTCTTTAAAAAAGATATTTATTTTTGGAATTCACTCATAGGGAAGCGTGTTAATCATATTCTTTATGGAAATGGTAAAATACTAAGCGTTGACTTTTTCGATCCTTTTACTGTATATGTACAGATTATTTTTGATAAAAAAATATTGTCAGATGGTTATGGATACACCAATAAACTTGATTTTAATAATATCTCTTTTATTAATAATAAGATAACTTTATTAGATGATTTTGAAAAAAGAGATAATAAATTATCTTTTTCTAATAAAGATTCCTTCAACAATAGAGCTCTTGAAATTAAATATTTTTGTGAGAAACGCAATATTACAAACCTTATACATTTTACTCGCATTAATAATTTATTAAGCATTTTAAAATATGGGCTGGTTGGCAGAAACGATCTGAATAAGTTGTCTCAGAGATATCAACCAGAAATTAATGACAAGGACAGATATGATGGTTATCCAGAAGCTATTTGTCTTAGTATCACCTTCCCAAATTACAAAATGTTTTACAGTTATAGAAGAAATATTAGGGGCGTTAAATGGGTAGTCCTATTAATTGACGTAGCTGTTTTATGGAAACTTGACTGCGCATTTTGCTTAGACAACGCCTCATCAAGATATGTAAAAAATATACCAATTGCTGAACGAAAAAAGGTAAAGGCATTAGAAGACATGTTTAAAGATTTTAATGACATTAAAAGAAAGGAATTAAAGATTCCTGATAGCTTTCCAACTAATCCTCAAGCTGAAGTATTAGTTTTCAGCCATATTTCTCCAAAATATATTAGTTCGGTAAATTTTGAGGATAAAAAAACATTAAAAAAGTGGATCGAATTATATTGGTCGGGTCATTATAATGTTAAATATATTTATAGTAATAATTATTTTAAACCTCGACAAGATTATAATTTTTGGACTTTTACTCAATAATTTATAATTTCAAAAAGGTTAATATATAAATGGCCAAACGACCTGTTTTTATTCCTTTTCAGAAAGGCTTCCCATTTATAGAGGAGATAAATTTTGAATTTGAATGGTTTCCGGGTCATTCAAAGATGCAAGCTCAAAAATCTATTGAATCGCTTCATAATGCAGCTAAAAAGTACGGAATATTCCCGGTCTTAGAAATATCTTCTAAGTCTAAAGACCCCTTAAGTGTTTCTTTAAGTGCTTTTAATCTTAAGTTATATACTCCTGAAAAGAAACTAATATCAGTAGAATGCGCTTTCCAGGGTAGCAAAATTTTTGAAAATGGTGGTCCTTTTAATGATCTATATTATTTAAAAAGTAAAGATGCCAAAACTGATATTAGAATAAAGAATTATGGTAAATTAGTTAGCTATCAATTTTTTAAACAAAAATTCCCAATAAATCCCATTACTTTTTTTTATGATTGGTTATATATAAGAGCATTATTTGAAAATAAAGATTTGGCAGAAAAGCTTTTAAATTATAAAGGCTTTACAGATATAGCCTTTAATCCAAAAAGATCTCGAAATTGCCAGGCTCGATCAGCAGCCCTTTTTGTATCATTGTATGAAAATAGATATATTGAAAAGATAAAACAAGATAAAAATATTCTTTTCAATATTTTAAAGAATATTGAACAACCTTTAATTTGTCATCACGTTAAAGTTTAACTATTTACGCATGCTGAAGCCTGCGGCTACTTTTAGGCATTAAGGTTGACCTTATGATAATGAAAAGATTGCTCCCCGGCCCCCGGGACCATCTCACCCCCCGGGAGATCGTGGCGGAGCTGGACAAATACATCGTCGGGCAGGAAGATGCCAAAAAATCCGTGGCCATAGCTCTTAGGAACCGCTGGCGGCGCCAGCAGATCCCTGAGCACCTGCGGGACGAAATCGCCCCCAAAAACATCATCATGATCGGCCCCACCGGCGTGGGCAAAACCGAAATCGCCCGGCGGCTGGCCAAGCTGGCCCAATCGCCCTTTCTCAAGATCGAGGCCACCAAAGTCACCGAGGTGGGCTACGTGGGCCGGGACGTGGAGTCCATGGTGCGGGACCTGACCGAACTGGCCGTCAATATGGTGAAGGCCGAAGAGCGGGAACTGGTGAAGTCCAAGGCCGAGGACGCGGTGGAAGAGCGCCTGCTGGATCTCCTGCTCCCCCCCAGCGGGGCGGCCAAGCCGGAGGAAGAAGGCTCGGCCTCGGCCACCCGGGAAAAGCTTAGGGCCATGCTGCGGGAAGGGCGGCTCGAGGAGCGCTTCCTGGAGTTGGAGGTGAGCCAACGGGTGACCCCGGTGGTGGAGGTGTTCTCCAGCACCGGCATGGAGGAGATGGAATTCAACTTCAAGGAGATGCTGGGGAATTTGTTTCCGTCCCGCTCCAAGCAGCGCCGCATGAAGGTGGGCGAAGCCCGGGAAATCCTCTACCAGGAGGAATCCCAGCGCTTGATCGACATGGACCGGGTGGTGGAGGAAGCCCGGAGGAAAGTTGAGCAGCACGGCATCATTTTCCTCGATGAAATCGACAAGATCGTGGGCCGGGACCACACCAAGGGGCCGGACGTCTCCCGGGAAGGGGTGCAGCGGGATCTGTTGCCCATCGTCGAGGGCACCACGGTGACCACCAAATACGGCATGGTGAAGACCGACCACATCCTGTTCATCGCCTCCGGGGCCTTCCACATGTCCAAGCCCTCGGACCTGATCCCCGAAATGCAGGGCCGCTTCCCCATCCGGGTGGAACTCCAGTCCCTGGGGCCGGCGGAGTTCGAACGCATCCTCACCGAGCCGGAAAACGCCCTGATCAAGCAGTACCACGCGCTCATGGAAACCGAGGGCATCACCCTGGAGTTCACCCCGGAGGCCATCAAGGAACTGGCCCAACTCGCCACCCGGGTCAACGAACGCACCGAAAACATCGGCGCCCGGCGCCTGCACACGGTGATGGAAAAGCTGTTGGAGGACATTTCCTTCCACGCCCCGGAACTGAAAAAGCAAAAGATCACCGTCACCGACGCCTATGTCCGGGAACGGCTGGCGAACCTGATTGAGGATGAGGATCTGAGCAGGTATATTTTGTAGGTTCTGGGTTTTGGGTTTTGGGTTCTAGGTTTTTGGATATTCAGGTGTTATTTTCCTAGTAAAAGTAGGGACTTATGCCAAAGTCGGTTACATCATATCAAGACCTGGTCGCCTGGCAAAAATCCATTGAACTGGTAACCGAGATATATAAATTAAGCCGAAAATTTCCCAAGGAAGAAATGTTCAGCCTTACCAGCCAGATCAGGCGGGCAGCCGTATCCATCCCCAGCAATATCGCCGAAGGCCGGGGCAAATCATCCAAAGGTGAATTTCAACAATTCTTGTATCATGCCAGAGGTTCTCTTAACGAAGTAGAAACCCAATTGATCATAGCCCAAAACCTGGGGTACATCGAGGAGCAGGAACTTGCCGATTCATTCGAAAAAATAGCGAGGGTAGGAAGACTCCTTCACGGACTCATCTCCGCCATTAAAAAAACCCGGAACCCAAAACCCGGAACCCAAAACCCATGACTAAGAACCTTATCGCCAAAGCTGAGATTCTCCTCGAGGCCCTGCCCTACCTGCGGCGCTTCCAGGGGCAGACCTTGGTCATCAAGTACGGCGGCGCGGCCATGAAGGAGCCGGACTTGAAGAAGGGCTTCGCCCAGGACATCACCCTGTTCCAGACCCTGGGCCTCCGGGTGGCGCTGGTGCACGGCGGCGGCCCTCAGATCGGCAAGCTTCTGGAAGATTTGAATATTCCCACGCGCTTCGTGGACGGCCTCCGGGTCACGGACTCCCGCACCATGGACGTGGTGGAAATGGTCCTGGCCGGCAAGATCAACAAGGAAATCGTCAACCTGGTCAACACCGCGGGCGGCCGGGCGGTGGGCCTGTCCGGCAAGGACGGGGGGCTCTTGCAGGCCCAAAAGCTGGAATACTACCGCCCCCGGGACGACGAACCGCCGGAGATCATCGATATCGGCCTGGTGGGGGAGGTGACCGCGGTCAACACCGACCTGATAAAAACCCTCCTGGCCCAAAATTTCCTGCCGGTGATCGCGCCGGTGGGGGTGGGGGAGCAGGGCGAAACCTATAACATCAACGCCGACTCCGTGGCCGGGGCGGTGGCCGGGGCCCTGGGCGCGGCCAAGCTCATTTTGCTCACCGACGTGCCCGGGGTCCTGGATCGGGAAGGCCGGCTGGTTTCCAGCCTGAGCCGCTTACAGGCCATCACCATGATTGAAGAAGGCGCGGTCAAAGGCGGCATGATCCCCAAACTCAAGTGCTGCCTGGAGGCCCTGGAGGAAGGCGTCGGCAAGGCCCATATCCTGGACGGCCGGGTGCCCCACGCGGTGCTCCTGGAAATTTTCACCGACCGGGGCGTGGGCACGGAGATTGTGGCGTAAAAGGGGAAGCGGGGGAGGGGGCTAAGGACCGCAGGCCCTTACCCCCTCCCCC
>JBGSLA010000157.1:0-19760 GCA_041740935.1 Desulfobaccales bacterium
GCCTCAAACTCCCCTCCCAACCCCCTATAAGGGGCGGGGAAGGCGAAGCCAGAGGCTCCGACTTCCCCGGTCAAACTTCACCCCTTAAGGGATTGGGGGAGGGGGTAAGGGTCCGCGACCCTTAGCCCCCTCCCCCACAAACCTATCGATAAGGACTAATATGGCAAAAGGGGCATATCCGGAGGCCCTGCAGCGGGTGGTGGCGGCCCTCAGCCGCTGGCCCGGCATCGGGGAAAAGACCGCGGCCCGGCTGGCCCTGTATCTGTTGCGGGCCCCGCAGGGCGAAGTGCTGGAGCTCGCCGAGGCCGTCACCGGCCTCAAGGAAAAGGTGCGCCTGTGCCGGCGTTGCTTCGCCTTTGCCGACCAGGAACTGTGCCCCCTGTGCGCCAATTCTTCCCGCCAAACCGGCGTTCTTATGGTGGTGGCCGACCCGGGGGATCTCTTGGCCATTGAAAAGGTGGGCTGGTATCAGGGGCGCTACCATGTCCTGGGCGGGGTGCTCTCGCCGCTCGATGGGGTGGGGCCTGATGATCTGCGGATCGGCGAGCTCCTGGAGCGGATAAAATCGGAAGGTATCCAGGAGGTGATCCTGGCCCTGAACCCCAGCCTGGAGGGCGAGACCACCACCACGTATCTCAGCCAGGAGCTCAAACCCCTGGGGATCAAGGTGAGCCGCATCGCCTACGGCCTCCCCATGGGAGGCGACATCAAATACGCCGACCGGGACACCCTGCGGGAGGCGTTGAATTACCGGGTGGAGACGTGAGGGAGAGCAGTCAGGAGTTAGCAGTCAGCAGTTAGTTTTTTGCCAGTGACCAGTAATCAGTGACCGCTGGTTAATTTATAAGATATAGGGCGTGCCGTGCACGCCGGTTGTGCTGTCAGATCAAATAGTTCAGGCTCGGAGAAATACCATGGAAGCCTCTCTTGAAGATTTGCTGACCAAGGTCAGGGTAATCGCCGAAACTCCCAGGGCGGATCTGCTCCGGCAGATCGTTGATCTCCTGTACGAACAGATCCAAAGTCCCTACGATGACGAACCCTTGACGCCGGAGGACTTGGAGGCCGTCGAGCGGGGCCGGGAGGATTTCAAGCAGGGCAGATACATTACCCTGGAAGAATTTGAGAGAAAATACGGTCTGTGAATTACGCCTTGCTCCTCACGACGGAAGCCGAGAAGGGCATCGGCCGCCTCGATAAGCGAACCCAAAAGCGGGTGCGGGACCGTCTCAGGGAATTGGTTGTCAACCCATGTGACCACAGAATTTCCAAACCGGTTAGAATGGCGACTGGTGGGGAAAGGGTATCTCGAGTGGGGGATTGGAGAATCCTTTATGAAGTGGACGAACCAGCCAGGAAGGTTATTATTCTGGCGTTGAGACATCGAAGTGATGCTTATCAAAAGCTTTAACTTACGAGCCGCCATGGCAAGCCACCCTTGACTTATCACAAGACGACATCAAATACGCCGACCGGGACACCCTGCGGGAGGCCCTGAATTACCGGGTGGAAACGTGAGGGGGAGCAGTCAGCAGTTAGCAGTTAGTTTTTTGCCAGTGATCAGTTATCAGTGACCAGTTAAAGATATAGGGCGTGCCGCGCACGCCGGTTGCGGCGGCTATTGGGCCGCCCTATGAAACTAAAAACTTATGCTAAACATTAAGGATTTAGAATCAAAGATACGAGATCTGATCAATATTCCGAGGAAGCAAAAGAGCCTTTTACTTGAACCGGCATGTTGGAATAAACTTACAAGTTCACTTGATATAATTGGTGACACAGAATTAGCGATAGATGCATTTGAAGCGGGTGATTTACCAAAAGAGGATGGAAGTAAGTACCTGATTCTATATGGCATACTTCAAGCACTTTTTATACAACAGGAAGCTGTCCAAAATTTGTACGAAGCTCTTAATCTCTCCTACTCTCCCGATCCTCTACTGGATAACATTAGAGAAATAAGACACGACAGCATTGGACATCCATCTAAGAGGCAAAGAAAGAAAAAAGAAATATCGTATAATTTTTTATCAAGAATAACCATAAGTCGTAGTGGTTTTATGCTAATGAAAACATTTCCTGATGGCAAGGCACCTGAATTTATTAATATTAACTTACCATCAATTATCAATACCCAAAGAGATAAGTTAGCGAAGGCTCTAAATATATTATTGGATAGACTTAAAGAGGACGAAATGAAACACAGAAAATTGTTCAGAAATGATCTACTTGAAGATATTTTTCCTTCCACGATAGGCTACTATTTTCAAAAGGTAAATGAGGGAATCTATGGCATAAAGAAAATGGGACTGGTCCACGCAAAATTATTACAAGATATTGTGGATAAATTTAAGATAGATCTTGAAAAAAGAGATATACTAGAATCTCATGTACAACACTCAATTGATCTAATTAATTACCCTTTATCTGAACTTATGTTATTCTTTGAAAAGTCTGAAAAAACATTTCTAAATGACAAAAGTGCTTATATTTTTTCTTTTTTCGTTGAGAAAAAGATAAGATTGTTACAGAAATTGGCTAAAGAAATAGATTCCGAATACGCCACAGATTTGTAGGATAAACTTAAACATTTTTTTCGCGATGTTCGACCGACGTTTGGTGCAAAATTTCGACTGGCTGTTGTTGGCCCTGATTCTGCTCATTGCCGGCATCGGCATTGTCAATCTCTACAGCGCCGGGTACAACCGCACCCCGGAAGGGGTCAGTCCGGTGTACCTCAAGCAGGTCTATTGGCTCTTGGTGGGGCTCTGGGTGCTGTTCCTGACCCTGGTGATCGATTATCATCACCTGGAGAAACTGGCCTATCCCCTCTACCTCATCAGCATTATTCTTTTGGTGGCGGTCATGTTCGGGGGCAAAACGGTCTCCGGCTCCAAGCGCTGGCTGGCGTTGGGGCCCATCTCCCTGCAGCCCTCGGAGCTGGTCAAGATTGCGCTCATCCTGGTGCTGGCCCGGCATTTCAACCGGCTGGCCCCCCAGGGGCCGCTGCATGTCAAGGACCTGCTGTTCCCCCTGGCGCTGATCCTCATCCCCGTGGCCCTCATCGTCAGACAGCCGGACCTGGGCTCCGCCATCCTGGTGATTCTGGTGGGGGGGACCATGGTTCTGCTGGTGGGGGTGCATTGGCCCACCCTGCTGACCGGGGCCCTGGTCCTGGTGGGCTCGGTGCCGGCGGCCTGGCCATTTATGAAAGAATACCAAAAACAGCGCCTGCGCACCTTTCTCGATCCGGAACGGGACCCCCTGGGATCGGGCTATCATATTATCCAGTCCAAAATCGCGGTGGGCTCGGGCCAATTCTGGGGCAAAGGCTTTCTGCAGGGCACCCAGAGCCAGCTTTATTTCCTGCCCGAACAGCACACGGATTTCGTGTTTTCGGTCTTTGCCGAGGAGTGGGGCTTTGTGGGCTCAGCCGCAGTGACGCTGCTGTACCTGGCCCTGTGCCTCTGGGGGCTGGCGGTGGCCCGGGGCTGCAAGGAGCGCTTCGCCCAGCTCCTGGCCCTGGGGGTGACTGCGCTGCTTTTTTGGCAGGTGTTCATAAATCTATGCATGGTCACCGGTTTAATGCCGGTGGTGGGGATACCGCTCCCCCTGTTCAGCTATGGGGGGTCGTCCTTGATCACCACCATGCTGGCCCTGGGTCTTCTCCTGAACCTGCGTATGCGGCGCTTTCTTTTGGGGGGATAAATTTTTTTTGAAAAAAACATTTTGACAGAGGTGGGAAAATAGGATAAAAGGGCTTCGTGAAAAGATACACATGTGCCTCTTGCCGCATACTTGAGGTCATTCAAGGTAAGGTCTTTAATTTCCAAATAAACTAAGAGGTGGCACTCCGAGATGATTGAACTGGACTGGACATTATTTGTACAAATTCTCAATTTTCTCGTGCTGGTGTTCCTCCTGAACATGGTGCTCTTCCGGCCCATCCGGAAGATTCTCCAGGACCGCCAGGCGCGGCTGAACATGTTCGAGGAGGATATCTCCGGGTTGGCCAACAACCGCCAGGGTGTTTTGGGTGAGGTGGAGGAGCAGCTCACCGCGGCCCGCCGGGAAGGTTTGGGCCTGCGGGAGAATCTGCGCCTGGAGGGCTCCCAGGCCGAGAGTTCCCTCCTGGAGCAGGTGAAAAAAGAGGTGGACGCCGAGTGGACCAAGGTGGAAGCCAAGATTAAAAAGGATGTGGCGAAGGCCCGGGACGCTTTAAAGACCCAGGTCCAGGATTTCGCCACGGCCCTGGCCACCAAAATTTTGGGGAGGACGCTCTCATGAGAGAACAACGGACAGCCATGCAGTGGTGGGCGGGGATCTTCCTGGGCCTCGGTTTGGGCCTGCTGACGGCCAGCGTGGTTGCGGCCAGCGGCGGAGAGGCGGCCCACGGCGGTGGGCATGGCATCAGTCCGGCAATGATGACGGACTTTATCTGGCGCACGGTCAACTTCCTGGTGTTCGGCGCCATTCTCATCAAGCTGGTGGCCAAGCCGGCCAAGGCCTTTTTCGCCAAACGGTCCACTGACATCGGCGAGACCTTCGAAGAATTGGAAGCCAAAAAGGCCGAAGCCGAGGCCGCGCTGAAGGCTGCGGAAGCCCGGTTGGCCGAGGTGGGCGCCGAGCGGGAAAAATTGATGGAACAATTCCTGGCCGAAGGGGAAGCGGAAAAGGCCAAGATCATCGACAAGGCGAACCAGGTGGCCGCCCGCATCAAAGACATGGCGGCGCACAGCATCGCTCAGGAGTTCAAAAAGGCTTCCCTGGAACTGAAACAGGAAGTGGCGGAGCAGGCCACCCGGATGGCGGAAGAGCTCGTCAAAAAGGAGATCACCTTCGCTGACCAGATGACGTTGGTGGAGGAATACCTACAAAAGGTGGTGGAGAAACATTGATTGACCTGACCGTTTCCCGACGCTATGCCAAGGCCCTGATGATGTTGGGCCAGGACGATGGCCAATACAAACAGTACGGGGAAGAGCTGGGGATGTTTACCCAGCTCATGGAGCGGGAACCGGAATTGAAGGACGCCCTGCTCAATCCGGTTCACAGCATGGAGGAGCGGAAAAAATTGTTGCTCCGCGTCGCTGGTCTCCTGAATATCTCCCCCCTGGTAAGCAATTTTCTCAAACTGCTGTTTGACAAACTCCGTCTGGCCGCCCTTCCCGGCATTGCCCAGGTTTACCAGCATCTGGCCGACGAAATCGAGAATCTGAAACGGGCTCGCATCAAGACCGCGATCCCCCTGAATGAGGACATGCAGGCGCGCCTGCGTCAGGCTTTGGAATCACTGACCAAGTCTCAGGTGGTCATGGAAATTGAAGAGGACCCCACCATCATCGGCGGCATCGTCGCCCGGGTGGGGGATTTGGTGCTGGACGGCAGTGTCCACACCCAGCTTTCTTCCTTGAGACAATCTTTAATTAAAGGCGAGGTCGTATAAATGGAAATCAGAGCCGAGGAAATCAGCCAAATTATCCGGACACAAATCAAGGATTACGAAAAGAAGGTAGAAGTGGCCGAGACCGGCACGGTCCTCTCCGTGGGCGACGGCATCGCCCGGGTCTACGGGGTGGAAAAGTGCATGGCCATGGAACTTCTGGAGTTCCCAGGCAACATCTACGGCATGGCCCTCAACCTGGAAGAGGATAACGTGGGATGCGCCATCCTCGGCGAAGACACCCACATTAAAGAGGGCGACATCGTCAAACGCACCGGGCGTATCGCCGAGGTGCCGGTGGGGGACGCGGTCGTCGGCCGGGTCATCGACCCGGTGGGCAATCCCATCGACGGCAAGGGTCCCATCGAAGCCAAGGAGTTCCGGCGTATCGAGATGAAGGCCCCCGGCGTCATCGAACGCCAGCCGGTGAACGAGCCCATGTACACCGGTTACAAGGCCATCGACGCCATGACCCCGGTGGGCCGCGGTCAGCGGGAACTGATCATCGGTGACCGCCAGATCGGCAAAACCGCCCTGTGCGTGGACGCCATCATTAACCAGAAAGATTCGGGTGTCATCTGCATTTACGTAGCGGTGGGCCAGAAAAAGTCCACGGTGGCTCAGGTGGTGGACGCCCTCGAGCGCCACGACGCCATGAAGCACACCATCGTGGTCAACGCCTCGGCCTCCGAGCCCGCGCCTTTGCAGTACGTGGCCGCCTTTGCCGGCTGCGCCATGGGGGAATACTACCGGAACTCCGGCCAACACGCCCTGATTATTTACGACGACCTGACCAAACAGGCCCAGGCGTACCGCCAGATCTCTCTGCTGCTGCGCCGCCCGCCGGGACG
The DNA here is from genome assembly GCA_041740935.1 of Desulfobaccales bacterium. Classification (GTDB taxonomy): domain Bacteria; phylum Desulfobacterota; class Desulfobaccia; order Desulfobaccales; family 0-14-0-80-60-11; genus JBGSLA01. Next base: position 6,295 of record JBGSLA010000157.1, read on the forward strand.
TGAGGCCTATCCGGGGGACATCTTCTATAACCACTCCCGGCTGTTGGAGCGGGCCGCCAAGCTGAACGACGAGCTGGGCGCCGGGTCCTTAACGGCCCTGCCCATCATCGAGACCCAGCAGGGCGACGTCTCGGCCTACATTCCCACCAACGTTATTTCCATCACCGACGGCCAGGTGTACCTGGAACCCAGTCTGTTCTTCTCGGGGGTGCGGCCCGCCATCAACGTGGGGCTGTCAGTCTCCCGGGTAGGCGGCGCCGCCCAGGTGAAGGCCATGAAGCAGGTGGCGGGCATGTTGCGGCTGGAGCTGGCCCAGTACCGGGAACTGGCGGCCTTCGCCCAGTTCGGCTCCGAACTCGACAAGTCCACCCAGCAGCAGCTCAACCGGGGCATCCGGCTGGTGGAAATCCTGAAGCAGCCCCAGTATCAGCCTCTGACCATGCAGAGACAGATCTCCATTATTTACGCCGGCACCCGGGGCTTCCTGGATAAATACCCGGTGGAGGCGCTCCATGAATATGAGAAGGAATTTTACAGCTTCATGGAATCCAAGTATCCGGAAATTTTCAAAGAGATCCAGGAAAGAAAGGAAATCTCCGAGGATCTCGACAACCGCATGAAGGCTGCCTTGACGGATTTCGACAGCGTCTTCCAGCCCACCACCGCCGCAGCCGTATAAGGGAGCTGGAGGTAAGCCATGGCAACCTTACGAGATATTCGGCAGAAGATCGCCGCGGTCAAAAAGACCCAGCAGATCACCAAGGCCATGAACATGGTGGCCGCCGCCAAACTCCGGGGGGCGCAGACGCGCATGGAAAATTTCCGCCCCTACGCCGAGTCCTTTTCCCTGATGCTGAGGAATTTGGCCAGCGGCGTCGAACCGGAAATCCATCCCTTCTTTCAGAAGGCCACCGAAGTGAAAAAGGTGGGGCTGGTGCTCATGACCGCCGACCGCGGCCTTTGCGGCAGCTTCAACGTCAACCTGATCAACGCGGCGCATAAGTTCATCCGGGACCGACAGGCCGACGGCATCCAGGTGTCCCTCACCTGCGTGGGCCGCAAGGGCCGGGACTTCTACCGCCGCCGCCAAGCGGATATGCCCCGCTTTTTCGTGGACGTCTGGAATAAATTCGACTACACCAACGCGGTGATGGCGGGGCGGGACGTGATGAGCGATTTTCTGAGCGGCGAAGTTCAGGAAGTCTATCTCATCCACGCCCAGTTCATCAACGTGGCCATCCAGAGACCCCGGCTGGTAAAGCTCCTGCCCATTGAGCCGGAAGCCGCCGCCGAAGAGGCCGGTCCCAGTGCGGAATACATCTTTGAGCCGCCGGTGGCCCAGTTTCTGGAATATCTTTTGCCCAAGTATCTCAATACGGTGGTTTACCATGGCTTCCTGGAAAATTCCGCCAGTGAGCATGCGGCCCGCATGACCGCCATGGACAACGCCTCTGCTAACTGTAAAGATATGATAACCAGCCTCACCTTGGTGATGAACAAGGCCCGGCAGGCGGCCATTACCAGAGAACTTATGGATATCATCGGCGGCGCCGAAGCCTTGAAGGGCTAGCCGTCTGAGCGAGGAGGAAGTTACAATTATGAATATTGGCAAAATTGCCCGCGTCATCGGACCCGTAGTGGACGTGGAATTCCCCGAAGGCCAACTGCCGGAGATCCGCAATGGTCTCTTGATCAGCAACCCTGCCATCGACGACATCGAAGACAACCTGGTGGTGGAAGTAGCCCAGCACCTGGGGAACAACGTGGTGCGCACCATCGCCATGGACACCACTGACGGTCTTGTCCGCGGCATGCCGGTAAAGGACACCGGCGGTGCCATCAAGGTGCCGGTGGGTCACGAAGCCCTGGGCCGCGTCCTCAACGTCGTGGGCCGGCCGGTGGACGGACTGGGCCCGGTTAATGCCAAGACCTACTATCCCATTCACCGGTCAGCTCCCGCCTTCGTGGACCAGGACACCACCGTTAAGGTGCTCGAAACCGGCGTCAAGGTTATCGACCTCCTGGTGCCCTTCCCCCGGGGCGGCAAAATGGGCATGTTCGGCGGCGCCGGCGTGGGTAAGACCGTCGTCATGATGGAGATGATTCATAATATCGCCATGCACCACGGCGGCATCTCGGTGTTCGCCGGCGTGGGCGAACGCACCCGGGAAGGCAACGACCTCTACCTCGAAATGAAGCACTCCGGCGTGCTTCCCAAGGCGGCCCTGATTTACGGCCAGATGACCGAGCCGCCGGGAGCCCGGGCCCGGGTGGCCTTGACGGCGCTGACCGCCGCGGAATACTTCCGGGACGAGGAAGGCCAGGACACCCTGCTTTTCATTGACAACATTTTCCGTTTCACCCAGGCTGGTTCGGAAGTGTCAGCGCTGCTGGGCCGCATGCCCTCAGCCGTAGGCTACCAGCCCACCCTGGGCACAGACCTTGGTGAGTTGCAGGAGCGCATCACCTCCACCAAAAAAGGTTCGGTTACCTCGGTGCAGTGCATCTACGTGCCTGCCGACGATTTGACCGACCCGGCCCCGGCCGCAACCTTCGCCCACCTGGACGGCACCGTGGTGCTCTCCCGGGCCCTCACCGAGTTGGGCATCTACCCCTCGGTGGATCCCCTGGATTCCACTTCCCGCATCCTTGACCCCATGGTCCTGGGTGAGGAGCACTATTTCGTATCCCGGACGGTGCAGGTGATATTGCAGAAATACAAAGATCTCCAGGACATCATCGCCATCCTGGGCATTGACGAACTGTCCGACGAAGACAAGATCGTCGTGGCCCGGGCCCGGAAGATCCAGCGCTTCCTCTCCCAGCCCTTCTTTGTGGCCACGACCTTCACCGGCCAGGAGGGCAAATTCGTCTCCGTGCCGGATACGGTGAGGGGCTTTAAGGAAATCATCGAAGGCAAGCACGACGATCTTCCCGAGCAGGCCTTCTATATGGTAGGCGGCATCGAAGAGGCGGTGGCCAAGGCCGAGCGGCTGGCCGCGGCCTAAGGCCCCGGGGAGGCCATCGTTATGGCAGAAAAGTTACTTCTGGAAATTGTCACCCCGGACCGGAAACTCCTGTCCACCGAAGCTGATGTGGTGGTCTGTCCGGGGGTGGAAGGCCAATTCGGCATCCTGTACGGGCACGTCCCCTTCCTGTCGGCCCTCGACATCGGGGAAATGTACTACCGGGACGGCGGCAAAACCGAGTACCTCTCCGTGAGCGGCGGCTTTGCCGAAGTCACCGGCAAGAAGGTCACCATCGTGGCCGAGTCCGCCGAGGCCGGCCGGGAAATCGATATCGAGCGGGCCCGCCGGGCCATGGAGCGGGCCGAGAAACGCCTGGCCGCGGCCCGAACCGAGGAAATCGACTACGCCCGGGCTGAAGCGGCCCTGCGCCGGGCCATGGTGCGCATGAAGGCGGCCGGCCACTAACCCCTGAACCGCAAAAGTAAAAGTATAGACTTTACCGAGGCAAGCCTGGGTCTCCGGGCTTGCCTTTCTTTTTGAGAAAATTTGAATTGCACCCGACAATCTGATATATAGTATTATATATCATTAAGGGGAATAGTATGCGCACCAAACGAATCATTGTAACCATTCCGGATGAAGACAAGCTTTGGCTGGAAGGCTACAGCAAAGTGCACAAAATCTCCGTGGCTGAGGCTATCCGCCAGGGTATCGGACACTTGAAGAAAACTCAGCGCCATAAAACTTATCAAAGCCTGGTGGAACGCACCAGCGGCATCTGGAAACAGGGCGACGGGCTCGAATATCAACGGCGGCTCCGCTCTGAATGGGATTGAGCTTCGCATGTTGATGAGACTGTTGGACTCGGTAATCTTGATTGACCACCTGAACGGGGTGGCAGCGGCCAAAGAATTCGTTTCTGCCCTGAACCCGGAGGAGACCGCCATTTCGGTAATTACCCGGGCGGAGATTTTGGTGGGGGTGGATACTAATAATGAAGACTTGGTCAAGGCTTTTTTAGAGCAATACCATCTTCTGAGCATTGATAAAGCCATCGCCGACCTGGCCGCCGATGTGCGCCGTCGGGAAAAATGGCGCCTGCCTGATGCCTTCCAGGCGGCCCTCTGTATGTACCACAAGATTAAGCTCACAACTCGAAACACCAAAGATTTTAACCCGAGCCTGCATGATTTTGTGGAAGTTCCCTATTAAATGTAGGGTGCGTCTTACGCACCAATCATTATGTCTGAATATCGTCGGTTGATAATTGAAGGCGGCACCTATTTCTTTACCGTGGTTACACAGAACCGCCGACCCTTACTGACCAGTGACGAGGTGAGGCAAGCCCTGCGGGAAGGGATTCAAGAGGTGCGGCTGTCCTTGCCTTTCACCATCGAGGCCTGGGTCCTGCTGCCGGACCATATGCATACTATCTGGACCTTGCCTGATGGAGACGCCAATTATCAGGCTCGCTGGGCCATCATCAAAAGGACGGTCACCAAACGCTGTACAGGTTTATTGGCAAAGGGAAAAGAAGATTTGGTGCGTAAGACGCACCCTACATTTGTCGGCAACGAATTGAATACTTCCATTCAAAGCAGACGGGAAGGCGGCCTTTGGCAACGGCGTTTCTGGGAACATGCCATCCGGGATGAAGCTGATTTTCACCGCCATCTGGATTATATTCATTGGAATCCGGTGAAACATGGCTACGTGAAAAACCCGATGGACTGGCCGTATTCCACCATTCACCGCTTTGTCGCCCAAGGGCTATATCCCTCCGATTGGGGGGGCGGCGGCGCTGATGAATATTCCTCGGATAATTTCGGTGAATGATTATGGTGCGTAAAACGCACCCTACATTTCCAACAATAATAGAAGAAGGAGAGCAATATGGTGATATATAAAAACAATAATTCAAATAAATACTTTATTTACATTCAAGTTACAGGCGATGAAGAAGCTCTTTTAGTAACTCCCGATGCTCAAGTGAAATCTTTAAAGCTTAATCTCTTTACCAAAGTAATCGGGGAACAAGAAGAATCTTCTCTTCTGCAATTAAAATTAGTCTCGGAGGCTCAAGTCAAAAGGTTTCACGAATTCCAAAAAAACCGAAGTGATGAGGTCGTGGATCTTTTTGAGCATCATTTCGAACAACTTTCCCGTTATCAACGGGAAGAACTTCTTAAAAAATTACAAAAAATGATTTAGGGTAACTCAGAGATGTAGGGTGCGTTCTACGCACCAATTCATTTTGGAACAATTCCTGCAAAGGATATGACCCATATGGGTGAAAAATTGATTTCCACCACCGCCATTCTTCTGGCTGCGGGCCAGGGGACCCGCATGAAGTCCAGCCATCCCAAGGTGCTGCATCAGATCCTGGGGCGGCCCATGATCGCTTATCTCATCGACACTCTCAAATCGATAGGTGTCGCCGACATCCTGGTGGTGGTGGGTTATCAGGCTGAGAAAGTCATGGCGGCCCTCACCGGCGATGGGGTCAGGTTCGTGGTTCAGGAGCCCCAGGGCGGCACCGGCCACGCCGTGCAGGTGGCCATGCAGGCTGTGCCCCCGGACGCGCCAACCGTCATGGTGCTCTGCGGCGACGTGCCCCTCATCTCCAGGGACAGCGTGGCCAAGCTCTCTAGTTTGCATCAAGCATCGGGCGCGGCGGTGACCGTGCAGACCGTGGAACTGCCGGATGGGGCCCATTATGGCCGGGTGGTGCGGGATGACCAGGGCCGGGTGCTGGACGTGGTCCAATCCAAGGATGCCCACTACCGCCCCGATATCCTGGCAATTCGGGAGATCAACACCGGGGCCTACTGCTTTGACGCGCCCTTCCTGCGCCAGGCCCTGAAGGAGCTTGAGGTCAGCCCGGTGACCGGGGAAATTTACCTCACCGACATGATCATGCTGGCCCGCAAACACGGCCGCCGGGTGGAGGCCCTGATTGATCCGGACTGGCCGGAGCTTTTGGGCATCAACAGCCGCCAGGAGCTGGCCCAGGCCATCCAGACCCTGAAGCGCCGCATCAACGACCGGCACCTGGCCGCGGGCGTCACCCTGATGGACCCCGAGACCACTTATATAGGCCCCCTGGTGGCCATCGGCCGGGATACCCTTATTTACCCCAATGTGTACCTGGAAGGCGGCACCCACATCGGCGCCAATTGCGTAATCGAGCCCAATGTGAAAATCACCGACAGCCTGCTGGCCGACAACGTTTATGTAAAGATGGGTTCCGTCATTGCCGAAAGTAGTCTGGCCGCAGGCGTTCAGGTGGGACCCTATTCGCACCTGCGGCCGCTGAGCGATCTTAGGGAAGGGGCCCGGGTGGGAAATTTCGTGGAGGTCAAAAAGTCTATACTTTACCCCGGGGTCAAGGCCAACCATCTCACCTATCTGGGGGACGCCGAAGTGGGCGCCGGCACCAACGTGGGCGCCGGCACCATCACCTGCAACTACGACGGCGTGCATAAGCATAAAACCATTATCGGCGAAAAAGCCTTCATCGGCAGCAACACCGCGCTGGTGGCCCCGGTGCGCGTGGGTGACGGGGCTTATGTGGGCGCGGGCTCCACCATCACCAAGGACGTGCCGCTAGGTATGCTGGGCCTCGCCCGGGCCCGCCAGGTGGTGTTGAAGCGGCCCCCGGCCCAGGAAAAAAAGAGCCTCGCCCCGACTCCCTTAAACGCCGGCGCCCTGGCCCTGGAACTCACCAAACTGGGCCTCGAGTGCCCTCCGGAGGTCATGGAGGAACTGCTGGGACTGTTCGTCCACCAGGGGATCGTCACGCTTGAGGCCTTCGCTGAAGTGGCGCATCCGGATAACCTGGAGCTCATCCGGCAAATGTTTGTCATCGACGGGGAGAACCCCAGCAATTATGACCTGGCCGCCAGCCTGGCAAGCCTGGCGCCCTCTCTCCGGAAAGGCCAGCCATGATTTCCTGCGATTTTGCCCGGGATTTTGCCCAGGACTGGGTAGATTCGTGGAACTCCCACGATCTGGAGAGGACCGGAAAGTTCGACGGGGTATCGCGCATTATAGTTCTTGAATAACGGGGATTGTTTTTTTTACGAATTCTTATTTTCCACGAGGTATCTATGTGCGGCATTATCGGCTATCTCGGCCCCCAGGAGGCCATGCCCATTCTCCTGGACGGCCTGAAGCGCTTGGAATACAGGGGCTATGACTCGGCCGGCGTGGCGGTCATCGGGCCGGGCGGCCTGGCCATCCGTCGCAGTCTGGGGAAGCTCCGGGAACTGGAGAAAGTCCTGGCCCAAGACCCCCTCGCAGGCACCGTGGGTATCGGCCATACCCGCTGGGCCACCCACGGGCGGCCCTCGGAGGCCAACGCCCATCCCCACCAGGTGGGCGAAATCGCGGTGGTGCACAACGGCATCATCGAAAACTACCTGGATCTCAAAGAAAATCTGTTAAAAGAAGGCCATCGCTTCGCTTCCGAGACCGACACCGAAATCGTCTCCCATCTGGTGGTGCGTAATCTAGGCCGGGGAGCCGATTACCTGGCGGCCGTTCGCCTCACCCTGCAGGAAATCAAGGGCTCCTATGCCCTGGTCATCGTCAACGCCCGGGAGCCGCGCCTTTTGGTGGCGGCCCGCAAGGAAAGCCCCCTGATCCTCGGGTTGGGGGAGGGGGAATTTTTTCTGGCCTCGGATATCCCGGCCATTCTCCCTTATACCCGCCGGGTGATTTTCCTCGAAGACCACGACTTGGTGGTGGTGCGGGACGATGATTTCCTGCTGCTGGACGGCGGCGGCCATCAGGTCGAACGCCAGGTGCACACCATCACCTGGAGCCCGGCCATGGCGGAGAAGGCCGGGTACAAGCATTTCATGCAGAAAGAGATTTTCGAGCAGCCCCGGGCCCTCATCGACACCTTCCGGAGCCGCATCCGCCAGGAGGAAGGCGAGGTGGTGCTGGAAGAGGTGTCCTTCACCCAGGAGGACCTGGAAGCCATACGCAAAATCTTCATTGTGGCCTGCGGCACCTCCTTCCATGCCGCCATGGTGGGAAAACACCTGATCGAGAGCCTCTGCCGCCTGCCGGTGGAGGTGGACCTGGGCTCCGAATTCCGCTACCGCGATCCCCTGATGGACGAGGGCTCCCTGCTTATCCTCATTTCCCAATCCGGGGAAACCGCGGACACCCGGGCGGGTTTATTGGCCGGCAAGGAAAGGGGCGCCAAAACCCTGGCCATAGTGAACGCCGTGGGCTCCAGCATCGCCCGGGAGTCGGATTGCGTGTGTTATACCCATGCCGGCCCGGAGATCGGGGTGGCCTCCACCAAGGCCTTCACCACCCAACTGGTGGCCCTCTATCTCATCGCCTTATATCTCGGCCAGCGCCTGGGAAGACTCTCCCGGCATGAAGTGCGCCGGCGCCTGGCGCAACTCCTGCGCCTGCCCACCTGGGTCCAGGAGACCCTGGATATGGACGCCCGGATCCGGCAGGTCGCCCACACCTACATGAACGCCCAGAATTTTCTCTACCTCGGGCGGGGTCTGCACTACCCCATCGCGCTGGAAGGGGCCCTCAAACTCAAGGAGATTTCCTACATCCACGCCGAGGGCTACGCCGCCGGGGAGATGAAACACGGCCCCATCGCGCTCATCGACCAGCAGATGCCGGTGGTGGTGCTGGCCAGCCGCAGTCCGGTCCTGGAGAAAATTCAGGGCAACCTGGAGGAGGTGGCGGCCCGGGGCGGCCGTCTCATCGCCCTGACCGAGGCCGACAACGCCCAGGTCCTGGAGCGGGTGGAAAGCGCCATCACGGTGCCCTCGGTCCCCCTGGAACTCTCCCCCATCGTGTTGACGGCCCCCTTGCAGCTTTTGGCCTACCATATCGCTGACTTGCGGGGCACCGACGTGGACCAGCCGCGCAACCTGGCCAAAAGCGTCACCGTGGAATAGACGCCGCAAGTTTTCGGAAGGAATAATGCGAATTTCCCATTCCAGGCGAGGCGAAACGCGGCTATTTTCCGGTAATATGGTGTGAAACCAGCATGATTCACTCCCTCATCCGCCAATAATTTTTTTGGGCTGGCATGAGGCGCCCGGCAAGGATTGTTGAGACCCGGCAAAGTTGATAGACTCCAGGGGACGATTGACAAGGGCCAGCGAGGTGTGTCATGGAAGAAAAGCCCAAGGCTCAGGACAAGTTTCATCGGGAGCTCGAGGACTTGAAAGAACGGCTCCTGAAGCTGGCGATGATGGCCGAGGCGGCTCTGGATCGCAGCCTCAAGGCCCTCACGACCCGGGACGCCAACTTGGCCCGGGAGGTCATCGCCGGGGATAAGGCCATTAACGACCTGGAAGAGCAACTGGACACCGAATGCGTGCGGATTGTGGCGCTCTATCAGCCGGTGGCCATTGACCTGCGCCAGGTGATGGCCATAGACCATCTCATTGTCGAACTGGAACGGCTGGGGGACTTGGCGGTGAATGTGGCTGAGGAGGTCTTGAACCTGGAGCAGCTTTCCCCCATGGAGCTCCACCGCGACCTGGGCCGCATGACCAGACTGGTGCAGAGCATGATCCGGGATAGTCTGAGGGCCTTTATGAACCAGGATGCGGTGTTGGCCCGGCAGGTCTGCAAACAGGACGATGAGGTGGATTACCTGGACCGGACCATTATCCAGGATCTTTTGGAATTCATGTGCCACTCTCCGGAGGCCGTGCCCGGCGGGCACAGTCAAATCAACGTGATCCGCAACCTGGAGCGGGCCGGCGACCACGCCACCAACATCGCCGAGCAGGTGGTCTATATGGCGGAGGGGGAGAGCGTGCGGCACCGCTGCCAGGGTTAGCCGCGGCCCACCGGCTCCGGTTGCTTCGGAGCAAAAATGCCTTATATCCCTTGACAAAACCGGAATGAGCCTTACGTTTAGAAATGTATGATTTATGGCTAACACCACGGAACAATTGACAGAACGGGAGACCGCGATTCTCAGGACGGTGCTGACCCGTTATATCCATACGGGTGAGGCGGTGGGTTCCCGCACCGTGGCCAAATTCTCGGGGCTCAACCTGTCTCCGGCCACCATTCGCACCTTGATGCTGGAGTTGGAGGAACGGGGCTACCTCAGGCAACCCCATACCTCTGCCGGCCGGGTGCCCACGCCTCTGGGTTTCCGGTACTATGTGGACCGGATTTTGCCCATCCAGGGATTGGGTTCGGGGATCCAGCGGCAGATTGAGGAGGCCTTCACGCCCTCGGCGGGGGACCCCCAGGAGCTTTTCCGGCAGGCCTCCCGGGCCCTGGCCTCGGCCTCGGGACATGCCGCCATGGTGCTCAGTCCCCGGCCCCAGGGGATGCTCTTGCGGCACATCCAGTTCATTGCTCTGGGCGGCGACGGCATCCTCTGCCTCCTGGTGGCTCAGGATCAACAGGTGCAAACCCGCTTTTTGCGCACCGAAAATTCCTATACCCAGGTACAACTGGACCGATTCAGTCGCTATTTGAATGAGATCTGCCAGAACCTCACCCTGGCGGAAGCCCGGCGCCGCATCCTCGATCAGATGGAGGAAGAAAAAAACCTGTTCGATAAGATAGTTTCCCAGGCCCTCAGTCTGAGCCGTCAGGCCCTGCAGTCGGAGGACAATGAAGAGGAGCTCTATATCGAGGGCACCAGCCGCATTCTGGACTACCCTGAGTTTGTGGCCGACGTGGAAAAGATGCGGGTGATCTTCAAGGCCTTTGAGGAGAAACATCACCTCATCACCCTCCTGGACCGGACCTTAACCTCCCAGGGGGTGCATATTATTATCAGCCCGGATGAACAATTCCCGGAAATGCAGCTGAGTCTGGTGGCTTCATCCTACCAGAGCGACCAGGCACCGGTGGGAAGCCTCGGGGTCCTGGGACCCATGCGCATGGACTACGCCCGGGTGGTGCCCATCGTCAAATACACCGCCTCCTTGGTCACCAAGTGGTTCACCAAGCGGCACAATTGACTTTTCCAGTCCTCGGCCCGCCGGCTGCTTGAGGTGCAACCGCCGAGGATTTTTGTAAAATGGGAGGCGAATATACCATATGACCCAAAACCGGAACCCGGAAGAGCCGCTCAAGGGCGCCGAACCGACCCAGACCCTGGCAGAGGAGCTTCCCACAGACCCCGAGGAGTTGAAAAATCTCCTTATCCAAAAAAACCAGGAGGCCGAAGAGAAATACGATCGTTGCCTGCGCCTGGCCGCCGAGATGGACAACATGAGAAAGCGGCAGGAGCGGGAAGTGGCCGAGGTGCGCCAGTTTGCCAATGAAAGTCTTCTCAAGGATTTCGTGCCTGTCCTGGACAATTTGGAGCGCGCCCTGGAGCACGGCCGGCAGTCGGACGCCCCGGAAGCCCTGATGGAGGGTCTGGACCTGGTGAGCCAGGACTTCCTCAGGGTTCTGGGCCGCTTTGGGGTCCACCCCATCGACAGCGTGGGGAAGCGTTTTGATCCGGCTTTCCACCATGCCGTTATGGAGGAGGAGGCCCCCGAGATGGAAGATCAAACCGTGCTCAAAGAATTGCAGAAAGGCTATCTTTTACATAACCGTCTGCTACGGCCGGCTATGGTAGTGGTCTCCCGAAACACTGAAAAATCACCCATTAAAATAAAAGTCGATACAACAGCTTAGGAGGAATTATTCCATGTCGAAAGTCATCGGCATAGATTTAGGCACCACCAATTCTTGCGTCGCCATCATGGAAGGCGGCGATCCCAAAGTCATCCCTAACGTTGAAGGCAGCCGGACCACCCCCTCGGTGGTGGCTTTTACGGATAGCGGAGAGCGCCTGGTGGGACAGATCGCCAAACGCCAGGCCATCACCAACCCGTTGAACACGGTCTTTGCGGTCAAACGCCTCATCGGCCGCAGGTTCGAGGACGCCGAAGTCCAGCGGGATGTGAAGATCATGCCCTATAAAATCGTCCAGGCGCAAAACGGCGACGCGGCCATCGAAATCAAAGGCCGGCCTTACAGCCCCGCCGAAATCTCCGCCATGGTGCTTACCAAGATGAAGCAGACCGCGGAGGAGTATCTGGGGGAAAAAGTGACCGACGCAGTGGTCACCGTGCCCGCCTACTTCAATGACGCCCAGCGCCAGGCCACCAAAGATGCCGGCCGCATCGCCGGGCTCAACGTGATCCGCATCATCAATGAACCCACCGCCGCCTCGTTGGCCTATGGCCTGGACAAAAAGAAAGACGAGCGCATCGCGGTGTTTGACCTGGGGGGCGGCACCTTCGACATTTCCATTCTGGAGATCGGCGAGGGCGTCTTCGAGGTCAAATCCACCAACGGCGACACCCACCTGGGGGGCGAGGATTTCGACCAGCGGGTCATGGAATTCCTGGCGGACGAGTTCCGCAAGGACCAGGGCATCGACCTGCGCAATGACAAGATGGCCCTGCAGCGCCTCAAGGAGGCCGCGGAAAAGGCTAAGATGGAGCTGTCCACCTCGCTCGAAACCGAGGTCAATCTGCCCTTTATCACCGCGGACGCCTCCGGTCCCAAACACCTGCTCATCAAGCTCACCCGGGCCAAACTCGAAGGTTTGGTGAATGACCTCATCGACCGGGTGGAAGGCCCTTGCCTGCAGGCCATCAAGGACGCCAACCTCTCCGCCCGGGACATCGATGAGGTGATCCTGGTGGGGGGCATGACCCGTATGCCCAAAGTGCAGGAGAAGGTCAAGAGTGTTTTTGAAAAGGAACCCCATAAAGGGGTCAATCCGGATGAAGTGGTGGCCATGGGCGCGGCCATCCAGGCCGGCGTCCTCAAGGGCGAGGTGAAGGACATCCTGCTGTTGGATGTTACCCCCTTGTCTCTGGGCATCGAAACCCTGGGGGGCGTGTTCACCCGCATCATCGACCGCAACACCACCATCCCCACCCGCAAAAGCCAGGTTTTCTCGACCGCGGCGGATAATCAGACCGCGGTGACCATCCACGTGCTTCAGGGCGAGCGGGAAATGGCGGGGGATAACAAAACCCTGGGCAAGTTTGAACTTTTCGGCATCCCGCCGGCGCCCCGGGGCATTCCCCAGATTGAAGTTTCTTTCGACATCGACGCCAACGGCATCGTGGACGTTTCCGCCAAGGACCTGGCCACCGGCCAGGAGCAGAAAATCAAAATAACTTCCTCGAGCGGCCTCAGCAAAGAAGAAATCGAAAAACTGGTGAAAGACGCAGACCTTCACACCGAGGAAGACAAGAAAAAGAAGGAACTGGTGGAAGCCCGCAACCAGGCCGACACCCTGATTTATACCACTGAGAAGACCCTCCGCGACATGGGGGATAAGGTGGACCAAGCCACCAAAACGGACATTGAGGCCCACATCCAAAAGCTCAAAGAGGCCATGGAGGGCACCGACGCCCAGGCCATGAAGACCCGCACCGACGAACTCATGCGAGCCTCTCATAAGCTGGCCGAAGCCATGTACGCTCAGGCGGGCGCCGCCGGGGCCGGAGCTGCGGCCGGGGC
>JBGSLA010000158.1:0-14313 GCA_041740935.1 Desulfobaccales bacterium
GGGGGAGGGGGCAGGGGTCCTCTGACCCCTGGCCCCCTCCCCCACGAATACCTTTTCAGGGCAGCCGCCGGTGCTGCCAGCAGGGCATTTCCCGGCGCAGGCGGGCCAGGCGCTCGTGGTCGAGTTCCGCCAGAATAATGCCTTCGGCGTCGGGGGCCTGGGCCAGGACCGTGCCCCAGGGGTCCACGATGAGGGCGCGGCCGTAGCTCCGGCGGCCTTTGGAGTGCCGGCCCCACTGGGCCGGGGCCGCCACGTAGGCCTGGTTCTCGATGGCCCGGGCCCGGACCAGGACCTCCCAGTGGTCCCGGCCGGTTTGCCGGGTGAAGGCCGCGGGCAGGAAAATAAGATCGGCCCCTTTGGCCACCAGGGAGCGGAAGAGCTCGGGGAAGCGCAGGTCGTAGCAGATGGCGAGCCCCGCAGTGAAGGGCGTGCCGGGCAGGGGGACGGCCGCCACCTCCCGGCCGGGCTGAATGAACCGGGATTCCTGGTAGGTGGGGCCGCCCGGCAGGTCCACGTCGAACAGGTGCATCTTGCGGTAGGCGGCCAGGATGGCGCCGTCTTTTCCCAACAACACGCTGGTGTTAAAGGGGGTCGCCCCCGGTTCGGCGGTTTCAGGGAAGGAGCCCATAAGCAGGAAAATGCCGAGTTTTTGGGCCAGGCCGGCGAATTCCGCCACCAGAGGGCCGTTTAAGGGCTGGGCCGAGGGGGGATTTTGATCCTCCGGGCCCAGGTAGGCGAAGTGCTCCGGCAGGGCCACCAGTTCGGCGCCCCGGTCCGCGGCCTGGATTACCAGGTTGCGGGATTTGGCGAGATTCTCGGCCATATCGGCAGTGGAGTTGAGCTGCAGCGCGGCGATCCACATGATTTCGGCTCCCGTGCAAGATGGTTAAGATATCCTCTTCTGAATATGCCCCTGAAACTCCTCCGGGGTCAAGGCCGTAAAGCCCAGGCCGCGGGAGAGCCTCACCAGGTCGGGGGATTTGAGGCGGCAGGCGGCCAGGTCTTCCTCCCGGGCCAGCACCTCCCGGGTGGGGCCGTCCAGGACCACCCGGCCCTCCCGCAGCACGATGAGGCGGCGGGCGTAGCGCGACGCGGCCCATATGGAGTGGGTCACCATGATGACGGTGTGCCCCTGGGCGTGGAGCTCCCGGATCAGGGCCAGCATGTCCTCCTGCTCCCGGTGGTCCAGCCCCGTGGTGGGCTCATCCAGGATGATCACCTGGGGCGTGAGGGCCAGGACCGCGGCCACCGCCAGGCGCTGGCGCTGCCCCTTGGTCAGGGAAAAGGGGTCCTCCCCGGCTTGCTCCAGAAGGTGCACCCGCAAGAGGGCGGCTTCGGTGCGGCGATGCACTTCCCCGTCCGGGAGCCCCAACAGCCTCGGCCCCAGGGCCACTTCCTCCCTGACCTCTTCGGCAAACAGCTGATAATCGGGATTTTGAAAGACAAATCCCACCCGGACCTCAGGGGGGCGCCAGACCTCCCCGGTTTGGGGGGTGAGCAAACCCCGCAGGAGCTTGAGCAGGGTGGTCTTGCCGCTGCCGTTTTCCCCCAGGACGGCGGCGAGCTCGCCTGCCCGGAAATTCAGGGACAGGTTTTCCAAAATCGGCCCACCGCCGGGGTAGCTGAAGGAAACCGAGCGCAGGGCCAGGATTTCCGGTCCGAGATTGAGGGGCTGGTCGAGGCTGGCGGGGCCCGGCCCTTCAGCGCCGCGCTTATCCCACCCCAAACTTCGGGCCTGAAGTAAAGCTTCCTCCAGGGTGAGGGGGAGCTGGGATTGGCCGAGATCGTGAAACAGGGCGGGGAGGGCCGGCGGCCTGAGGCCAAGCCTCCGTATGACGTCCACCTGCCGCAGGATCTCTTCCGGGGGACCGTCCGCCACAATCTTTCCCTGATCCAGGAGAATGACCCGGGAGCAGTGCCGGGCCAGCCGCAGGTCTTCCCCCAGGAGCATGAGGGTGTAATGGTTTTGTGCAGAGAGCTGGTCCAGGGTGGTCAGGAGTTCCTCAACCCTTTGGGGGTCGAGATCGCTGGTGGGTTCGTCCAGCACCAAAAGCCCCGGCTCAAGGGCCAGGACCGCGGCCAGGGCCAGGAGCTGCTTTTGCCCCCCGGAGAGAGTGGCGGGGTCCCGGTCCTGAAGATGGGTCAGGCCCACCAGACCGAGGGCCCGGTCCACCCGGCGGACAAGTTCAGCGCGGGGCAGGCCCAGGTTTTCCGGCCCGAAGGCCACCTCCTGGTCCACCCGGGTGGCAAAGAGTTGGGCTTCAAAGTCCTGAAACAGGACCCCGACCCGGGAGGCCAAATCCCGGGGCCAGGTTTGGTCGGTGAGCCTACCGTCCACCGCCACTTGGCCCCTGAACTCGCCCTTGATCATCCGGGGAATGAGGCCGTTTAAGCACAGGGCCAGGGTGGACTTGCCCGCCTCGCTGGGTCCGAGCACCGCCAGCCGTTCTCCCGGGGCCGCGTCCAGGCGGAGGTCTTCAAAAACCGGCTGCTGGGCCCGTTTATAGCGGAAATATAAGCCCGAGATTTTTACGATGGTGTGATCTCCAGGGTTTGCCGGGGCCAGGCGACGTTAACGCCCCCGGCCCCGTGTATCTATCTTTTCTGAAACAATCATGGACAATTTTTGCCACCCCAAGGGAATGGAAAAAATGTAGAACAGCCGCCCCCGGCTGTTCTTTTAAAGAGCAGGCGAGGGTGCCTGCTCCACATTTCCCTGGGTATTTTCACGGCAAAAAAGGTTTTTTGCAAAACCGCTGCCTAGCCGTTCGTCTGCCGGCGAGGGCGCCGGCGCTACATTTTTCATGGGGAGACAGCTTCACATCCCGTTTTTAGGATTTATTGCAAACAGGTGAGGACACCTGTGCCACCGGGCCTTTGCCTGATTTTAAGAGAGCCGGGGCCCCTTGAGCCTCAGCCTCCCTTACATCAGCACGCAGCCCAGAAGCATCAGGACCACGAAAGGGGCCACCAGCAGCGGCAGGGACGGCAGCGCCGTCCAGGCCACCAGGCCCGTGGAAACGCCCAATCCCAGGACATAGCCCCCGCCGGCCCCCACCCAGGCCAGGGCCAGGCCCACCCGCGGCGCCGGTCCGGGGCGGCAGTCCTCCGGGGTCATGAGCTCCTCCCAGGCCAAATCCCAGCGGCTGACCCGGGGGGCCAGCAGTTTCAGCAAAAAGGGCCCGAGGCTTAAGGCAATGACCACATTATTCAAAAACACCGCAATGGCAATGATGCTGAATGGCAGAAGCTTCAAGGCTTCCAGGCCGAAGCTGACCACCAGGGCGCAGCTTATGCCCCCCAGGAGCGAGGCCAGGACAAACCTGAGCCAGTGGTCCCGGAGCGACGTGAGCGGGCGGCCCCGCCACATCTGATAGGGGAGGTAGGCGGCCAGGAAATTGCCCCAAAATCCAAAAAAGCTCCCCGGCCCCAGGGTGCCGAAAAAATCGCCGATGAGGTTGCCGAAGGCCGCGCCCCAGGCCCCGGCGGGCCCGAAGAGGAGGCCGAACACCAGGGGAATGACGTTGGCGGGCCTAAGCTCGGTGAGGCCCGGGATCAGGGGGATGCCCTTGAAGGGGATGAGGACGGCGGCGAACAGGCCGGCGGTGAGCACGGTCAGCACCAGCATGGTGGAGTAGCGCCACATGCGCCAGACTTCCCGCATGACTGTCCTTTCGAGGGATGGGGCGGCCCGGCCCGCTCATGCCAAGATGCCATCATAGAAATAAATACAAGGGGCCGCCGGCGTCTCTTTTAGGCAAGCTCAGGCGGATTTGCCAGGGTTCGCTGATCTTGCCATTCCCGGAAGAGAAAAAATCCCCCCTGCCTCCCTTTAAAAAAGGGGGGTTCGATACTCGGTAACCCAAAGTCCCCCTTTGCTAAAGGGGGATTTAGGGGAATTTGATAGGTATAATATATGGTTACGAATATTGTTCTTGTGAACGCGCCGTGGTATCAGTCGGCACTATCGCCCGCAGCGGCCGCCTGGCTCACCAACTCCTGCAGGCTGAGGGCGTCCCAGGGGGAACCGGCCGCACCCTCGGCCACCCGGCGCACGAGCCTCGCCAGACCGGGCTCCCCCGACACCGACTGGGCCAGGGTCCCCAGCCGGGCCTGACGGAGTTGATTCAGAACAGTTCCCACCGTCACCTGGTCCAGGGGCAGGGCCGGAACATACCGGGGAGACCCGTCCAGGGGCGCGGGCGAAACTTCCAGCACCAGGTTGAGCTCTTTCAAGGCGTCCACCGCCCGGGAGGCCATAAGGTCCCCGTTGGCCAGGGTTTTCCCCAGTTCCTCGAGATTCATGGGCGGCTCCCGGCGCAGGAAGCGGTCGGCCACGGCCACCAGCGCGGCCAGGGCGATATATTCGTCCACCGGATCGCGCCCCGGCGCGGGATGGCGGCGCTCCTCGCACAGCCGTTTCAAGTTCTGGTGGGTATAGTTCACTTCGTTGCCGAACAGCACGATGAGCCAACTCCAATACAGCCACAGAACAAAGAACAGGAGATGATAAACGACGCCGTAAATGGCATTGTAATAGGAGGCCTGGGCGTGGATCCAGGCCAGCAGAATCTGGGCCGACTCCCAGAGGGAGGCCCCCACCAGGCCCCCGATGAGCGCCGACCACAGCGTCACCCGGGTGTTGGGCATCACCAGGTAGATAAAGGTGAAGGCCAGCCAGAAGAGAAGCAGGGACAGCAGCCCGGAAGAGGTGGTGAGCAGGGCCTCAGGCAGTATTTTCGAAAATAAGGGCACAATGGAGGGGTGGCTGAAAATGTTGGTGGTGATGGAAATGGCCACGGCCAGCATCAGGGGAAAAATCAGAAAAATGCTGATGTAATCGCTCAGTTTGCGGCGCCAGGGGCGGGTGCGGCCCACCTGCCAGGTGTCGTTGAAGGCCCGCTCCACGTTGGTCATCAAGATGATCAGGTCGGCCAACAGGGCCACGATGCCGAAGACCCCCAGGGAGGCCACCTGAGTGTTTTCGATGTAATACAGGATCTGCAGGGCAAAGTCCTTGGAGCCCGGAGCCAGGTGCTCCAAAAGGGGAGCCGCCAGCAGGCGCTGAATTCCCAGGCTCTTCAGGATGGCGAACAGGAGGGCCAGAAGGGGGATGATGGCCAGGCCGGTGAGATAGGCCAGGGCCGAGGCCCGGATCAGGGAGCGGTTTTTGATCAGTCCCCGGACCGAGAGCACCAATACCCGGAGGCTGTTGAGCAAAAGGCCTTTGAGGCCAAAGGCGTCCGCCTGCCAGAGGCCTTCCCTCCAGAAGGCGCCCATTCTGGCGGACCAGGCGTTCAGGCTGAAGCGGAAATCCGGGGTTGCCATGGCCGGGGCGAAGCCTCCTTAGTGGACCTTTTCCAGACCCAGGAGCCGGGGATCGTTCTGCTTGATGGCCGCGGGGAGCGCTTTGCCGGTGTTTTTGCCGAAGTGCTCGAAGGCCGCCACCAAAAGGTAGTTGAGCACCTCCCTTAAGTCGGAGGAGGAGCCGGTGCTCCGGGCCTCTCCCACCCAGACCGGGCGGGAGGCGCCGGTGTCGCGGTACGGCTGGGCCTCCACCACCGTCAAGCGCAGCCAGCGGTCGTACAGGGGCCGGGTCTCGGCATAATAAGGGCCATAGCCCGGCCAGGAAACGCCGTAGCCCACACCCGGCCCGCACCAGCCGGTGCCGAAGCCCACCCCGAATCCCCAACCGGGGGAGGCCACCGCAACCGCCTGGGGCGCCCCCATGCCATAGGTGAACAACATGAAGTATTGGGCCTTATCATACGCCGTTAAAAAATAATAGTGTTGTTCCAACAGCTTGTCGATCTTGGCCTTGACCTCTTTTTCCAACAGGGGATTTTGGGCCTTCTGGTCTTCGATGACAAAAAAGGAGGCCCCCGGGGCCGGGGCCGGCGCCGCGGCTTCGCTGTAGCCGTTCACCTGAATATGATAGGTTCGGGCCGCGGCGCACCCCCAGATGGAAGCGATGCAAAGGCCCAGCAGGCAAAGCCGGAGCAAGTTCTTCATGGCGTATCGTGCTCCCTTGGGGTCCAAGGCCGCTACCCCGGTCAGGGCGATAAACTCCTCAGAATTTCCTCAACCTGTCCCTTGACGGCCCTCCAGGGAGGCAGGGCGGGGGGAGGAGGCGCCTGTTCGGTCGTCAGTCTGTGGCGCTTAAAGCGCATCCGGGTGGAGAGTTCTTCCCGCTCCCCGCTCATAAGCCCGCCGCCGATGGGCGGGGCGCCCCCTTCCATGGCCTCGATCTGCGCCGCGATGAGCCCGAAGTCAAAGGACTGATTGAACTTCTGAACGTCTTCATTGAGCAGGCGCAGGCGAATCATCACCTTGTCGTACTGCTCCTTGAGGCCCTGGCACCGGGGAATGAGTTCCTGGTAAATGTCGTGCACCAGATGCAGCCGGCGGCCGGCGGCGGTAAGGCCCCAGCGGCGGTGCCTTTGAAGCAGGCGCTCCCGGTCGGCCGGTGTCAATTTTAAATAATCTTCATAGAAGGGCCAATCCACCAAAGAGAGCAGCTGCATGACGCGGTCGATGGCCGCCTCGGCGCCCAACGCGGCATACAGGGCGGAGAACAGGGGGGACAGACGGGAATATTCCTGGCGGTAGGCCGCGACCAGGTCTTCGAGGGCCTGGGTGTCTTCTTCCAGATCCCGGCGGGCCGCAAAATAGTTGTCGATAATCTCTTTTTTTATCTGGATCTTGAGGGCCTCGAGGGCCAAATCCATGTCGTCCATGAGGGCATCCTAATCGCCGCCGGCTTCCTCGAGATCGCCGGAAGACGGGGACATGGGCAGCTGGGACAGGGACACCTCCAGCTCCTGCCCCTCCTCCATCTCCAAAGTGACCGTCTGCCGGATGAGGTTGTAGCGGATGATCTTGCCTTCCCCTTCGGGAATTTTGACCCGTTTGCCCAGACGCGGCAAGTGCCGGCGCAGTTCCTGGTAAATAGGGTGTTCATAGGTGAGGCAGCACATCAGGCGGCCGCAGACCCCGCTGATCTTGCTGGGATTGAGGCTGAGCTGCTGCTCCTTGGCCATGCGCACGCTGACAGGCTCGAAGTCCTTGAGAAAAGAGGCGCAGCACAGCTCGGAGCCGCAGATCCCCAGGCCCCCCACCATCTTGGCCCGGTGGCGCACCCCGATCTGGCGCAGTTCGATGCGGATGCGGAATTCCTGCACCAGGTCCTTGACCAGCTCCCGAAAGTCCACCCGGCCGGGCGCGGTGAAATAAAAAATAATCTTGCTGGCATCGAACAGACACTCCACCCGCACCAGGTGAATGGGCAGTTGCCGCATCTCGATGCGCTGCTGGCAAAAATCCAGGGCCCGCTTCTCCAGGAGTTGATTTTTCTCTTCCTGGGACAGGTCTTCCGGGGTGGCCCGGCGCTCGATGACCGCAGGCAGATTGATCGCGCCCCATTCCGGGGCATCGGCGGGGAACAGGCAGACCACTCTGCCCAGGGCCAGGGTATCGTTGGTGCGCACCACCAGGCGGTCGCCCACCCGGATTTCCTCATCCTCGGTGAACACCGAACAACATTTGGTGTCGCCGCTGGGGCGAATTTTTAAAAGATTCATAAGGTTAGGCTTTTTTTTGCAGGCGGCCGCCCAGGAGGTCCAGGGTCAATTCCGGGTTCAGGTTGGCCCGGAGACGGCGCTGGGCCGCGCTGAGGGCCGCCAGTTTGGCCAGCCATACATCTTTTTGGTTGTGGGCGGCTTCGGCTTGAAGCTCCGCCAGACGATCCTGGTGGGCCAAAAGGCGCGCCGGGGCCCCGTGGGCCAGCAGCAGCAGGTCCCGGTACCAGAGTTGGGTAAACAGAATAAAGTTGTCGGTCTCCTCGCCCTTTTTCTTTCCCTTGGCCTCTTTCTTCCCTTCCACCTCGGTTTCTTTTTTTTCTTTCCTGGCCAGATCCTGGGCCCAATCCAAGGCAACGGTGGTGTTGCCCCGCACCAGGGCCTTAAGGTCGGTGAGGGCTTGCTGGCGCTGCCGCAGAAGTTCCTCCGGCTCCAGGGCCAGGGCCCGTCCCAGGGAGCCGCCGCTCAAGGCGGTCAGCAGGGCCGCCTGGGCCGGAGCAAGGCCGCGCCGGCTGAGTTCTTCCTGGACCAGGGGGTAGGGCAAGGGGGTGAAGGCCAATTTTTGGCAGCGGGAGACCACGGTGGGGAAGAGGTCCGCCTCCACCCCGGCGGTGAGGATGAGGAGATTCTGGGGGGGCGGCTCTTCCAGGGTTTTTAAGAGCGCGTTGACCGCCTCAACTTTCATGTCTTCCCCGGGTTTAATGAGGGCCACCCGCCAACCGCCGCCCACGGGCGGATACGCGGTAACCCGACGGAACTCCCGGATCTGGTCGATGACAATCCTGGGGGGACGCTCCTTGGAGGTGGGTCGGATGAGGTGAAAATCCGGGTGCGTCCCAGCGGCCAGGCGTTTGCAGGACGGGCACACCCCGCAGGCGTCGCCGTCCTCCCGGGGGTCGGCGCAATTGAGGGCAAAGGCCAAAGCCCGGGCCACGGATTCCCTGCCCACCCCTTCCGGCCCTAAAAACAGATAGGCATGGGCCAGCCGCCCCCCCCGGAGCGCGGCCTTGAGATACCCCAAAACCCGCTCCTGCCCCAGGATGTCCCGGAAGAAGCGGGGCGCGGGTTGTGGGGTTGGGATTGTAGCTTCTTTGGTCATTGTAGAGGCTATAAGCTATAAGCTTTAAGCTTTAAGCTAAAAGCTGTGAGCTTTGAGCAGTCAGCAGTCAGCAGTTAGAATTTAGCAGTTAGAATTTGTGCTTTTTATTGTAGCCACAGGCTTTAGCCTGCGTTCCTATAGTTTCCCTAACATCCTTAAGCGCAAACTAAAGCTTGCGGCTACATATATTATTTCCGTAGTTCATGGTGCGTTTCACGCACCATGAACTGAAAATGCTTACTTGATTGGCGCGTAAGACGCGCCCTACATTTTGCGCAAGCTAAAGCTTGCGGCTACATTTTTATTTCTTTAGCCTTTTTTCTTTGGCTTTTAGCTTAAGGCTTACAGCTTACAGCTTATAGCCTTTCTATTCCCACTCAATGGTGGCCGGGGGTTTGCTGGAGATATCCAGCACCACCCGGTTGACGCCTTTGACTTCGTTGATCAGGCGGTTGCTGAGATGCGCCAGGAAGTCGTGGGGGAGCCGGGTCCAGTCCGCGGTCATGGCGTCCACCGAATCGACGACCCGCAGGGCCACCACGTTGTCGTAGGTGCGCTCATCCCCCATGACCCCCACGGTGCGCACCGGCAGCAGCACCGCGAAGGCCTGCCAGACCTGGCGGTAAAATTCGGATTTCTGCATCTCCCCCATGACGATGGCGTCCGCCTCCCTGAGCACCGCCAGGCGCTCCGGGGTGACCTCCCCCAGGATGCGGATGGCCAAACCCGGCCCCGGGAAGGGGTGGCGCCAGATGAGGGAGTCGGGCAGGTCCATTTCCTGGCCCACCTCCCGCACTTCGTCCTTGAACAGTTCCCGCAAAGGTTCCAGGAGCTTGAAGGGCATGACTCCGGGGAGGCCCCCGACGTTGTGGTGCGTCTTGATGGTGGCCGACGGCCCCTTGAAGGAGACGCTCTCGATGACGTCGGGGTACAGGGTCCCCTGGGCCAGGTATTTTACGCGGCCGATTTTTTTGGCCTCTTCGGCAAAAAGATGGATGAATTGGTAGCCGATGCGCCGGCGCTTTTCTTCCGGGTCGGTGATGCCCTGCAAGCGGTCGAGGAAATCCTGGGTGGCGTCCACGTAAATCAGGTTCAGGTGCTGGTCCCGGAACAGGCGCAGGACCTCCTCGGCTTCGCCCTGGCGCAACAGGCCGTTGTTGACGAACACGCAGGTGAGGCGGTCGCCGATGGCCCGGTGCACCAACATGGCGGTGACCGTGGAGTCCACCCCCCCGGAGAGGGCGCAGATGACCCGGTCGTCCGCGCCCACCCGCTCCCTTATGGCCTGGGTGGTGGCCTCGATGAAGGAGCGCATGGTCCACAGGCCGCCAAGGCCGCAGATGCGGAACAGAAAATTGCGCAAAACTTCCGTACCCCTGGGGGTATGTTGCACCTCGGGGTGAAACTGCACCCCATATATCCGCCGCTCCCGGTCCCGGATGGCCCCCACCGGGCAGGTGTCGCTGCTGCCGATGACCTCAAACCCCGGGGGCACCTTCTGCACCACGTCGCCGTGGCTCATCCACACGGTTTCGGCGCCGTCCAGGCCGTGGAAGAGATCGTCGAAATTGGTGATGGTGAAGGACTTGCGCCCGTATTCCCGGGCCTGGGCCGGGACCACCTCGCCCCCCAGCAGATGGCTCAGGAGCTGGATGCCGTAGCAGATGCCCAACACCGGCACCCCCAGGTCCAGGACTTCCGGGTCCAGGCTGGGCGCATCGGGCTCGTACACGCTCCTGGGGCCGCCGGAGAGGATGAGGCCTCCGGGGGCGAACCGGCGGATTTCCGCCAGCGGCATCAGATAGGGGTGAATTTCGCAATACACCTTGAGTTCCCGCACCCGCCGGGCGATGAGCTGGGTGTATTGGGAACCGAAATCCAAAATCAGTATTTTTTCCTGATGGGGATCGCGCATGGTTTTCGGGAAACTCTGTTTAAGGTTACGATTTCCTTGAGTAATTTTTGTTAAAGCGGCG
The DNA here is from genome assembly GCA_041740935.1 of Desulfobaccales bacterium. Lineage (GTDB taxonomy): Bacteria > Desulfobacterota > Desulfobaccia > Desulfobaccales > 0-14-0-80-60-11 > JBGSLA01. The sequence continues at coordinate 10,653 of JBGSLA010000158.1, forward strand.
GGATGCGCTGCGCTTTCCCGCCCTACACCCTCCTGCGCCGTGGGGACGGCGCGTCTTCCGCTTCCGTTCCCTCATTCCCGTTTTAGAACAGTTTAACGTCTCCGATAGAGATTTAATCTTTTAAGGCTTCAACCTCCAAACCACCAGAGAATGTAGCCGCAGGCTTCAGCCTGCGCTCTTTTCCGATTGGGGCTAACTGCGCAAGCTAAAGCTTGCGGCTACAAAAACCTCCTAACCCCGACGCCTTCGCAGAGAGGTAGTTCCTTTCGCTGATGTTCCCTTCTTATTTCTTCAACTTATCGCAAACTGCCTGAAATTACCCTCAGTATAGCCGGAAAAAGGGGAAGTGGCAATGATTGGGGGAAGGGCGGACGGACGGCCGGAATAAGGCCTTACAGTCCCAGGGGGGTGAGAAACCGCGCGGTCAGGGCTTCCTGCAGGCGTTCGGGGGCATCGCCTATGTGCTCGTCCAAAAAGTCGGTCACTTCGGCGGCGGTGTGGCGCAGGCGGGACTGAGCCGCAACCCGGGCGGCGTCCAGTATCTCCCAGTCTCTCGAGGCCGCCACGCTCCAGAACGCCGGTTCGAGTTCCGGCAGGACCAGGGGATAAAAACCGGGCTGGAAGGCCAGCATGAGGGCCAGGGAGGTGAGGCGCCGCTCCGAGATGATGTAGCTCAGGCGGCCCTGGTCGTGCGTGTCCGCCAAGGCGTCTTTTAAGGCCCTGATCCAGTGTTCCAGAGGGGTTTGGGGGAAAAGCTCCAGGATGGCGGGCAGGGCCCGGTCCAGGGAAGTTTCCCGGGCCTCCCCGATTTCGTGGCAGATGACGGCCTCCAATTCGCCGGAAACCAGCCGGCGCCAGACCTCGTAATGAGTCTCCGGATCCCGCAGCAAGGCCGGGGGAGAGGCCTCTTTTATCGACCAGCCGGCTTTCAGAAAGCGGTTTCCCGGTTGGGTCGGGTCGGCCAGATGATCCCAGAGATAGTAGGCCAGGGACTGGCGGCGGGCATAAATCAGGCTTCCCTGGCGCATGGCCGGATTACCCGCCAGGTCCCGGGCCAGTTCCCCGTCCAGCACCAAAATGGTCAGATCATCCTCCCGGCGCACCTCCACCAGCTCCGCCAGGAAAAAGGTGGGGGCGAGCCCCCGGCCGAAGCCGGCGCCATAGGCCAGTCCTTCGGGGGCCAGGAAGGCGTTCACCTGCTCCACCTCGAAGGGGTCCAGGGTGAGGCCGTTCACCCGCAAGTCCTGCAGGGGCTCGCCCTCCCGGGCGTCCCAGGCGTTTTCCAGGTCCGCGATCCAGGCCAGCACCGCGTCGGGCTCGGGTTCCCGCCAGGGCGGCAGGTCGTGCTGCCATTTGTACAGCAGACGCAGGCGCAAGAGCAGGCCGCACAGGGAAAAGGACCCGGCCTGGAGGCTGTTGGCCAGCTCACAGTTGGCTGTCACCTGACCGATAAGGGTACGGGACATGGCTTGGTTTTTCTCATCTTGCTCAGATATTTAAACTTTTTGGTTATCCTTTAAAGAAGAACCCAGACTTTCGGCCCCCGGCAGTTATTTGCCCAGCAATGTATCGGCCTGGCGGGCCAGGTTTTTGTCCAGTTTGGCCAGGGTTTGGTAGGCCCGGGCGGCGGCCTGGCGGTCACCCTGCTGGATGGAGCAGGCCAACAGCCCCAGGTGGGCCTCGGGGCTGTCGGCCTTGAGGGCCACGGCCTTGTCAAAGGCCTGCCTGGCCTCCGCCCAGCGGTTCAGCTTGATGTCGGCCATGCCCAGGTTATTTAAGGCCTGGACATAATCCGGCTTCAGGCGGAGGGCCTCTTCAAAAGCGGCTTTGGCCTCCTGGTGCCGACCCTGTTTGCCTTCCGCCAAGCCCAGATTGTACAGAACTTCCGGGTCCTCGGGTTGGCGTTTCAAAGAGTCCTTACAGGCCTGGGCCGCTTCGGGCCAGCGCTTGAGTTTCAGGCAGGCCACTCCCAAATCTTTATATGGCTTGGCCCAGGCAGGCTCCAGGCGCGCCGCCTCCTGAAAGGCCGCAACCGCTTCCTGATAACGATCCAACCGGGCCAAGGTCAGACCCAGGCCGTAGTGGGCCGGGGCCAGGTCCGGCTTGTTCTTCAAGGCCTGGCGGTAGGCCTGGGCCGCATCCTGAAAATGACCCTGGTCCCAGGCGGTTTGGGCCTTTTGGAGCAGGGCCTGGGCCTGGGCGCCGTCCTGGGATTGGGCGAAGACAGCATCTCCGTAAGACCCCGGAAACAAGATGAAAAGTGCCAAGAGCACGGCAATGCTGAAAAAGAATGAGGGCTTCATGCAGATCTATCCACAAAACGTGAAATTATTCTTTCAAGCGTATCATGGATCAGGATAATTGGCGAGGACCCCGGAATCCGGAGGCCGTTCTCAGGACCGCATCCGGAAGGGATTGCGGCCGCGGCCCGGCGCCAGCAGGCGCAGAAGCAGAAAGCCGGCCGCAAACCCGCCCACGTGGGCAAAGAAGGCCACGCCCACATGGGCCTTGGACCCTAAAATGGAAAAGGCCCCGGAGACAAATTGCAGGAGAAACCACAGCCCCAGAAATACATAGGCCGGCACCTCGATGACCACAAAAAAGAGCACCGGGACGAGGGTGAGCACCCGGGCCCCGGGAAACAGGGAAAAATAGGCCCCCATCACCCCGGCAATGGCCCCGCTGGCCCCCACCATGGGTATGGGGGAGTAAGGACCGGACAGCAGTTGGGCAAAACAGGCGATGACGCCGCTGACCAGATAAAGCATCAGAAATTTGACCCGTCCCAGGGTGTCCTCCACGTTGTCGCCGAAAATGTAGAGGGTCCACATGTTGGCGATGAGGTGCAGCCAGCCGCCATGCAGAAACATGGAGGTGAAGATGGGGATGAGGCTGGCCGGCAGATTGCCGTGTCCCAGGTTCAGGAAAAAATTCCGGGGCACAAAGCCGAAGATCTGGATGAACTCACCCAGTTGCGGCCCCATGGCCAATTCCAGGAAAAAAATCAGAACGTTCAGAATAATAATTACATAGCAGAGTGAGGGAGTGCGGCTGGAAGGAATGCTGTCGCGCAACGGGATCATGGCAGGTTCCGGGGAGCAAATTTCCGGCTATTCCGTAACGTTATGCACTTCCTGACGCTATGGCAAGCTTTTTCGGGGGAAAAGTTCAGGCAGGGCAGACGGTTCGGTCACGGTCGGTTGCTGAGGACGCGCTTGCCCGGCAGGGTCATGAGCACCGGGGCGTTTTCCAGGAAGGGCTCGGGCACGATGACGTCGTCGATGAGGAGAAAAACCCGGTGCGGGCCTTCCCAGAGCTCCCGGAGAGTCTCGGGGGTGATGAGATAATTCTGCTCCGGAGCGACCGGATAGGGGAACTGGGGCAACCCCCGGCGCTGCACCATGAGGACGCCGCGGCCGCCGTAATAGGCCAGGGAGGCGCCGTACTCGAACTCCTCGATGGCCTCCATGACCACCACATCGCCAGGCCCGGCCTGCCGGCGGATAAGGTCCCCCGGGAGCTGATCGCTCAGCAGGGGGGTGAGGACGGTGAGGGTCTGCCAGGTAAAAAACAGGAGGGCCAGGGCCAGCAGGCCATAGCAGCCCAGAGCCACAGCCGGCCGGCGCCAGCCCGCCGCGGCGCCCCCCAGGGCGACCAGCGG
>JBGSLA010000159.1:0-27672 GCA_041740935.1 Desulfobaccales bacterium
CTCCCAGGCCGCGCAGGAAGCTGCTCGTGCCTCCCGCCGGAGACGCGGCCATGCCCCGGGGGGAAGCGGCAGAGGGGGCACCCGGTTGGGCCGGGGTCGAGGGCCTGACCCCCGGGCTCGTGGGCGGGGTGTAAGGCTTAACCGGGGTCATGCTCCGGGATCCCCGGCTGCCGAAAGACCCCCCGCCGGACATGCCCCGGCCCGCCCGGGCCAGGGCCTCGGACGGAACCGTCCAGGTCAAAAACATGAGCAAAAACAGGATGCTGAAGACCTTAAGCAACCTCATTTTTCTGATTTCCATGGAATATCCTCCACCATCAAAGTGCCAAAAGTGCAATGACAATGCACGAGGTTATTGCAAAGGTGGTTCACTTTGTCATCCTGAACGAAGCGAAGGATCTCAAGCTCCTGAAAATACGAGATGCTTCGCTCCGCTCAGAATGACAGGTTCCAACCACAATGAGTGTTCCAGAAGCCTTACTGCACGAAAAAACCATTATTTCCCCGGCGCTGGGGTTTTTTGCCCCCCGCCTGTCATGCCCTCCAGCTCCTGACAACAGAGGGGATGGCCCAGGGCGCAGCCCTGCTGAAAATCGGCCCGGGCCTGGTCCGGGCGGTTCAGGTGGCGCAGGTACATCTGTCCCCGGGAAAAATAGAACAGGGGGGAATCCGGGGCCAGGCGGATGGCGGCGCTGAAGGCCTCCACGGCAGCCTCCGGACGGTTCAGGGCAAACTCCACCATGCCCAGTTTGAAATGGGCCCAGGGGTCGGTGGGGGCCAGGGACACGGCCTGGGCGATATCCGCCTTGGCCTTGTCCACCTCGCCCTCCTGAATCAGATTTTCCCCCCGCTCCTTATAAGCCTCGGCGTTTTTGGGGTCCAGGGCCAGCACTTCGGTAAACACCGCGATGGCCTCCCCCTGCCGCTCCAATTCCCCCAAAACCTTCCCCTGGGCCATCATCAGGGGGATATTTTTCGGGTTCTGCTCCAGCCCTGTGCTCAGGTTGCTCAGGGCCTCCGGGCGGCGCTCCAGCGCGATCAGGGAAAGGGCCCGGGCCCGCCAGGCCTCCGGGTTTTGGGGGGATTTTTGGACCGCCCGGCCCAAAAGCTCCACCGCCTGCTCGTGTTTTTTGGCCTTCTGGGCCGCCAGACCCTGCTCCAACGGATCCTGGCCGCAGCCCAAGCCGGCCCCCAGGACCGCGGCGATCGCCACTGCCAGGAAGAGGCGTCGCCTCGTCATACGCCGGCACCCCTCAGGAGGTGCTGTGTCATCGAACTTTTCCCTTTGAGTTTTGTGACTCTTTGCCGGCGCAGGCTTAACTTTCTCGGTTACAATGGCCGCCCCCGTCAATGACCATCTTTTGCAGGGGCGGGGTAACCCCGCCCCTACGGGGGGGGGTTCGCGTTTTGCCTGCGGCTATAGAAAAATGGCTTTTTGACCGCAACTTGGTATCACTCTCCGAGCCAGCGGTCGGCCCCTTAAAACCAAAGGCCATTCACCCCGGGGCAAATGACCTTCGGCTGATTTTATCCATCGGTGCGCGGCCCCACTTAATAACCCCGCATGGCCCGAAGACGCGCCACCCGCTCCTCGATGGGCGGATGGGTGCTGAACAGGTTCTGAATGCCGCCGCCCGTCAGGGGATTGACGATGTAGAGGGGCTCGGTGGCCGGGTTGGCCTGCATGGGCGCGGCCTGCACCCCATAGGCCAGCTTTTCCAGGGCCCGGGCCAGGGATTCGGGGTTGTGGCACAGGTGCGCCCCGGTTTCATCAGCGATATATTCCCGGGAACGGGAGATGGCCATCTGGATGAGCATGGCCGCAATGGGGGCCAGAATCATCACCAAAATCCCCCCTACAGCCCCCACACCGCCCCCCTCTTCATCATCACCGGACCTGCCGAACAAAAAGGGGCCGTAATAAGCCAGGTAGGTAATGGCCGCCCCCAGGGTGGAGGCCACCGACTGAATCAGGATGTCCCGGTTCTTGATGTGGCCGATCTCATGGGCCAGCACCCCTTTGAGCTCCGCCGGGGTGAGCAGCCTTAAGATCCCGGTGGTCACCGCCACAACGCCGTGTTCCGGGTTGCGCCCGGTGGCGAAGGCGTTGGGGTTGTCGGTCTCCATGACATACACCCGGGGCTTGGGGATATTGGCCGCGGCGCTCAACTCTTCCACCAGGCGGTGCAATTCCGGCGCCTGGGAAGGGTCCACTTCCTGGGCCCCGGCCATGCGCAGGACGATTTTGTCGGAGAACCAGTAGCTGAAGAAGTTCATGGCCACGGCTATGACCAGGGCGATCTGCATGCCCCCCTGGCCGCCGATGAGCTTGCCGATGAGCACCATCAGCACCGTCAGGCCGGCCAATAAGATAAAAGTTTTTACTCGGTTATCCATACGTTACGCTCCATCAACAAGGAATGTCCTGAGAATCCTTGGGGTCATCAGGTTAGAGTTTGCGTCTGCCTAAATATTAAGGAGAAGGGGGAGGTTTGTCAATAAAATCCGGACCGGCGACACCGGCCTGGGGGACCTTAACATAAAGGAAATACTCCTGATTGCCCTTGGGTCCCTTTAGGGGCGAGGCGAAGCCGGCGCTCGGCTGGAGCCCCAGACCGCAGGCGACCCGGGCCACGCTTTCCACCGCTTCCTGCTGCAGGGCCGGGTCCCGCACCACCCCCCCCTTACCTACCCTGCCCCGGCCCACCTCGAATTGGGGCTTCACCAAAGCCAGGATGGCGCCGCCGGGTTTGATAAACTCCAGGATCTTGGGGAGAACCAGGGTAAGGGAAATAAAGGACAGGTCCAAAGTGGCGAGATCCACCGGCTCGGGGATGGCGGATTTAGGCAGCAGGCGGATATTGACCCTTTCCAGCACCTCCACCCTGGGGTCCCGGCGGATCATGGGATGGAGCTGCCCATAGCCCACGTCCACGGCATAGAGCCGGGCCGCGCCCCTGAGCAGCAGCACCTGGCAGAAGCCCCCGGTGCTGGCCCCGGCGTCGAGACAAATGAGGCCCTGGGGGTCCACCCCGAAGTGGTCCAGGGCCGCGGCCAGCTTCTCTCCCCCCCGGCTGACGTACTGGGAGGCCGGCGCCAGGACCTGGACCTCCGCCGCCGCGGCCACCAAAGTCCCGGCCTTGGTCACCGGCACACCACTCACCCGCACCCGCCCGGCTAGAATCAAGGCCTGGGCCTGGGCCCGGCTGTCGGCCAACCCCCGGCTCACCAGGAGAGTATCCAGCCGATTTTTCGGAGGCTTCATAAAAGCGCGACGGTTTCCTGAGAGAGGCTTTGCCTGCCGGGTCAGCGGGTTCGGTAAAAATCCACAGGGGGACGACACGCCGGAAAACCGGGCGTTCAGTAATTGGAAATTTAAAATAACCTAATATAACTCAGCTTTAACAGCAACCGAAAAAAGACTACAATACCTCTCATCCAGGATGACTGCTCGACCCGAGCCTTAAGCGCCCCAAAGGGGTTTTCCGGTGGAGGTCCTGAAGGACTTCGAAGGATATCCCTGAATCCTTCAATGCCATACAGAGCCAGGAGAGAACCACATGCCAAGAGACCTTCCGGTGGGCAACGGCCAGCTGCTGGTCTGTTTTGATCACGATTATTGTCTGCGGGACCTGTATTTCCCCCATGTAGGCCAGGAAAACCATCTGGGGGGCAGTTACTGCCGCCTGGGGGTCTGGGTGGACGGGCAGTTCTCCTGGGTGGGCGCGGATTGGCGGCCGGACCTGCGCTATGAGCCCGAAACCCTGGTCACCCGGGTGGGCCTCGAGCATAAGGGTCTGGGGGTCAGACTGGTGTGCGGCGATGCGGTGGATTTCCACGAAAATCTCTATGTGCGGCGGATAATGGTGGAAAATCTGGAGCCGAGGACTCGGGAGATCCGCCTGTTTTTCAGCCTCGACCTCAACATCTCCGGCAACGCCGTGGGGGACACCGCGGCCTTCGACCCCCAGAGCGGCGGGGTGGTGCACTACAAGGGCCCGCGCTATTTTCTGGCCAACGGCCGCTCGGGGGACCAAGACGGCCTGGAGCAATACGCCACCGGGCAAAAGGGCCGGGAGGGCATGGAAGGCACCTACCGGGACGCGGAAGACGGCCTGCTGTCCGGCAACCCCATCGCCCAGGGTTCGGTGGATTCGGTCATCGGGGTGAAGCTCAGCCTGGAGGGCGCCGGCCGGGGCGAAGCCTATTTCTGGATCGCCGCGGGTGAAACCTGGGAAGAGGTGCGCCGCCTGGACGACCTGGCGCGGCGCAAGCACCCCCAAACTCTGTTGGCGCGCACCGCGGCCTACTGGCGCCTCTGGGTGCGCAAAGAATCGCCGCCGTTGGCCCGGGTGCCCGCCGAGGTGGGCGAACTGTACCAGCGCAGCCTGCTCATTCTCCGGACCCAGATCGACTGGCAGGGGGGCATCCTGGCCGCCAATGACTCGGATGTCATCCAGTATAACCGGGACACATACTCCTATGTCTGGCCCCGGGACGCGGCGCTGGCGGCCTACGCCCTGGATCTGGCGGGCTATCGGGGCCTGTCCATGCCCTTTTTCCGGTTCATTGCCGACCGCATGACCCCGGAGGGCTATCTGCTGCACAAATACAACCCGGACGGCACCCTGGCCTCCTCCTGGCACCCCTGGTTTTCCGGGGGCCAACCCCAGCTGCCCATCCAGGAAGACTCCACCGCCCTGGTGATCTGGGCCTTATGGCATCATTTCGTGCTGTACCGGGACATCGAATTCGTCAAGCCCCTGTACCGGCCGCTGATCAAAAATGGAGCCCAGTTCATGTCCCGCTACCGGGATGAAACCACCGGTCTGCCGGGGCTGTCCTACGACCTGTGGGAGGAGCGCCGGGGGATTTTCAGCTTTACGGTGGGCGCGGTGTTCGGGGGCCTGACCGCGGCGTCGCTTTTCTGCAAAATTTTCGGCGAGGATGACCATGCCGAGCACTTCCGCCGGGTGGCCGCCGAAATCCGGGACGCCGCCTCCCGGCATCTGTGGCGGGAAGACCTGGGCCGCTTCTGCCGGGGGCTTACCCCCACCCCTGAGGGCGGCCTGGCCGTGGACCACACCTGCGACGCCAGCCTCTGGGGGCTGTTCGCCTTTGGCCTGTACGGCGCCAGCGATCCCCGCCTGGTGGCCACCATGGCGGCCCTGCGCCAAAAACTCTGGCTCAACACCCCGGTGGGGGGCCTGGCCCGGTTCGAAGCCGACGGCTATTACCGGGTAAACCCGGAGGTGCCGGGCAATCCCTGGATTATCTGCACCCTGTGGCTGGCCGATTATCTGTTGGAAAAAGGCGACCATGACGGGGAAGTGGCCGAAGCCCAGGAGATCCTAACTTGGGTGGCCCGGCACGCCCGGCCCTCGGGGGTCCTGGCCGAACAACTGCACCCGGACACCGGCGAGCCCCTGTCCGTCGCCCCCCTGGCCTGGAGCCATGCCGCGTTTTTGGCCACCACCCATCGACTCCTGCGGCGCCTGGCCAAAGACGAGGCCTGTCCGACCTGCGGCGCCGCCTTTATGCCCTATCTGCGCCGGGAGGACTGGCTTGAGCAGTTGTACACCCAGACCTGCGACTCCATCCATGGTCTGTGCAAGTTTTAGGGTTGAGGCCGTGAACTGATTAAAACAGACTATAAGTACTTAAAAATAGACAATCATTTCGGTAAGAAGATATGAAAAGTTGCACCTTTTCCCGGTTCACTTGATACTCCCAAGCGTCCCCCGCACTTAGCTAACAGATACAATGACACGCTCAACCCCAAATGAGTGCTCTCAGCTTTCTTGCCGGTAAATGTGCTTTGTAATTCGTGTTTAATTTTTTCCAACTCGAGACCCGGACCATTGTCTTCCACTTCGATTTGCACCTGGTCTGCTTGAGCAAGAACGCGAATCTGAATGTGATTACCATATTTCATGGCGTTGCTGAGGATATTTTGTAAGACAACCTCTGTGGCATAAGGCTCAAATTGAAAGGGTAAGGTTTCCCGGCAATCCTCCCAAGGCAGACCATTAATTTCCACCTTTATCTCTTGTTCCTGGAAACGTAGTGTTAAGAGTGTTTTGAGTGAAGATACCAGAACTGAAAAAAGGTCTTGGGGGACCAGCATCAAACAATCGCTGGCTAGAGCCCGCAACAATTGCAATTCCTTGTTTAACGTATCTTCCAAATCTCTGGCGGCACTGTCCAGGGTGACAATATGGTTTTCTAAATTTTGGAATTCTTTAGAATATTCCTGAAAACCAGGGCAATCATCCCGTTTGGCGCAGATTCCTTCTAAAACTTCATCTAAATTTCCAAGCTTGTTCTTCACACGATTGGAAAGCCCTTTAATGCCAATGGCCAAGTTTTTGTAATGATGCCTCAGGCTGGCTACTTGCAGTTCAAATTCTTTTCGTAAAAATTCCTCATGAAGCTTACTTTCCTTGAGAAGGCTGTAAACCCAACCCAAAACGCTGCCAAAGAAGGCACCCGAGAGTCCGAAAAAGACAGTTAAAGGCCAGGCCTGGAAGGAAAAACTGTGAAGAATGGCCTGGGTAAAAGATAGGGTCCCGTCTTGATAGAGATATTCATGAAAGACATAAATCAACATAAATAGCGGGTGCCCCAAAAAAACCCCGGATAAGGCTCCCAAAAAAAAACCCCAAAATGGGTAATTTCCCCGGAACAGGACAGGCCTGGGAGGCTCCAGAAATTCTATCTGACGCATAGCTTATTTCTAACAGAGAAGAAGTCTTAAAAATACATTAAGCATTCTTTTCCATCTCGCAAGAAACCAGGTGTACCGGTCCACAGCATTTTGGACCCATTTCCTGCCGACCCCCGGCTAACCCCGGTTCAAGCGCCAATCATACGATTGGTAGCTTACCTGCAGGGTGTCGGCCTGATCTTCCAGGACAGCGCGATCCTGGGCCTGAAACAGGTAAGGCGCGATAAACCGCAGGCGTTCGACCTGGGTGGCGCCGAAATCCCGGGCGTACCACTTAAAGACCTGGTATAAGGAAATACTGCGGTTTTCCCGGTCCAGAGCCGCGCCGCCGGAGTTGACAAAGGCCTCAGCCGCGAAGGTGAGTTCCTGTTCCAGGTTTTCGAGGGTTTAGACGTCGATGAAGGGGCAGGAGGAAAGGCCGCACACCAGGGTAAAGTGAATCCGGGGGTCCAGGGGAGGGCGGAAATGACCCACCCCCTCTCCCGGTTTTTGGGGAGAAGTCTCGAAATCCGTGCGAAAACATGGTAAGGTTAGCATATCTTTCAGAAACCGGAGTTGCTCAATGATCTTGTCAGCTTCACCCAGACGGCCCATTCTGGCATTGGCGGCCTTCATCCTGCTCTTCGGCCTGCTCGCCTGCTCCTCCATGGAGGACAAGCGGGAAAATTTCATGGCCCAGGGGAAGGCCTCTTTTGAGAAAGGCGATTTCATCACCGCCCGACTCCATTTTAAAAATGCCCTCCAACTCGACCCCAAGCTGGCCGAAGGGCAACTCTGGCTGGGCAAGACCGAGCTGCGGCTGAACAACCCCCGGGGGGCCTTCGGGGCCCTGTCCCAGGCGGTGGAACTCAATCCGAACCTGTATGAGGCCCAGCTCACCCTGGGAAATCTCCTGCTCCTGGCCAAGAAAACCGATGAGGCCGAATCCAGGGCCAAGCTGGTCCTGGAAAAAGAGCCCAAGAATGTCGAGGCCCTGATGCTCACGGTGGGCGTGGCCCTGGCCCGGCAAGAGCAGAACAAGGCCCTGGAAATCCTGGAGCAGGTAAAAAAGCTGGACCCCGCCAAGGTCCAGGTTTACCTCATGCAGTCGATCATCGAGGCCCGGAATAAAAAGCCGGAGGCCGCGGCCGCGGCCCTGGAGGAAGGCCTCAAGGCCAACCCCAAGGCCACCGTGCTCTACGTGGCCCGGGCCCGCCTGGCCGAGCAGCAGAAGCAGCTTGACCAGGCCGAGGGGTTTTTGAAAAAAGCCGAGGCCATCTCCCCCGAGGAACCCGGGCTGCAGGATGCGCTGGCCCGCCTTTATATCATGAAAAATCAATGGGATAAGGCGGAGGAGGCCCTGCGCCGCCGGATGGCCCTGGAGCCGGACAAGGAAGAGCCGGCCGCGGCCCTGGCCCGGCTTTTCGCCACCCGGGGCAAGTTCGAGGACGGCCTCAAGGTGCTCAAAGACTTCAGCGACAAGCACCCCGACAATGTCCAGGCCAAGTTCTCCCTGGCCAACTATTACCTGGCCCACCGGAAGTTCGGCCCGGGGGAGGGGCTGCTTCAGAACATTGCCAATGACGACCCCACCGGCCCCAACGGCCTCAAGGCCAAGGGGGAATTGGCCGCCCTGAAACTGGGCCGGGGGCAGACGGACGAGGCGGACAAGCTGGTCCAGGATATCCTCAAAAGCAATCCCAAGGACATGCTGGCCCTCAAGCTCCAGGGCCTCATCGCGCTCACCAGGAAAGACGGCCTGAAGGCGGTGAGCAACTTCCGCATCCTCACCCAGGATCAGCCCCAGAATCATGAGAACTGGCTGCTGTTGGCCCGGGCCCACCAGGTGGCCAACGAACAGGAGTTGGCCAAAGAGGCGGCCAAAAAGTCCCTGAACCTCAAGCCCGACTACGGCGAGGCCCAGGCCCTGCTCTATGGCATCTATTACCAGAATAAGGAATATGACTCTCTCATCAAGCTCATCAAGGATTATCTGCGGAGCGACGATGCCAATCTGGCCAATTGGGGCTATCTGGGCGACGCCTATGTCCTCAAGGGGGATGACAAGGAGGCCCGCGCGGCCTTTCAGAAGATGATGGCGCTGCAGCCCCAAAACCCGGCCGGCTATGTGAAATTGGCCCTCCTGGCCCGAAAGAACAAGCAGGCGGACCAGGCGGCCCGGCACCTGGAGGCCGCCCTCAAACAGAACCCGAACGCCCATCCGGCCCTGCGTCTGCTGATGGGCCTCTATCTGGAAGGCAACCAGCCCGCCAAGGCCCTGGACGCCGCCCGGGCGGCGGTGGCCCAGGCCCCCAAGAATGCCGAACTTCACCAGATTCTGGGTGAGATCCTCCTGGTCCAAAAGCAGCCGGAAGCCGCGACCCAGGCCCTGGCCCAGGCCCTGACCCTGAACATCAACGACCCCCAGGCCCTGGGACTGCTGGTCCGGGCCTACGGGGAGATGCCGGATAAGCCCGGGGCCATGAAAAAACTGGCGGAAAAGGCCGCAGACCCCCAGGCCCCGGTGTTCTATGCCCTGGCCCTGGCCCAGCTCCATGAACGCCAGCGGCAAGGCGACCAGGCCATCGCCATCTACAACCAGCTTCTGGAGCGCCAGGTGGCCCCCATCGTGGTGAAAAACAACCTGGCCTACCTGTTGGCGGAGCACCGGCCCACCCCGGAAAATCTCACCCGGGCCAAGGAGTTGCTCACCCCCATCCTGGACGACAATCCCGAAGACCCTCGCCTGCTGGACACCATGGGCTGGATTGTCTGCAAGCAGAACAATTTCGCCCAGGCCAAAACCTACCTGGAGCGGGCAGTGGCCAAGGCCCCGGAACACCCGGTGCTGCAATACCATCTGGGCTATTGCCTGGCCAAACTGGGTGAGACCGCAGCCGCGCGCACCGCACTGGAAAAATCCCTGGCCGCCAAGGGGGATTACCCCCAGAAGGACGAGGCCCGCAAACTGTTGGACAGCCTCCCCAAGGCCAATTAATACGGTTTTCGGTTTTCGGTAAAAAATTATGAATAGAATCGATGTGATGGACGTTTCATTTGTTTTATTTCAATGAGAACGGGATGTAATTTGCCTGCTGTTCCCAAGGAGAGAGCGTCATGAGCGACAACAACGTTCTGGTGGAAAAACGTGAACGCATCGGCTTCATCACCCTGAATCGCCCCCAGGCCATGAATACCTTCAACGTGCCCTTCGCCCGGGAGCTGAACGACGCGCTGTGGGCCATGGAAAAGGACCCGGAGGTCCGGGTGGTGGTGATCGACGCCAACGGCAAACATTTCTCCACGGGCATCGCCCTGGATGAATTCAAGGGCAAGACCGCCAAGGAATATCGCGAATTCATCCATCTGATGGATGAGCACAACCATACCCTGGCCCGGATGAAAAAGCCGGTGATCGCCTCGGTCAAGGGCTACGCCCTGGCCAACGGCGCGGGCCTGTCCTTTGCCTGCGACCTGACCGTGGCCGCAGAGGACGCCAAATTCGGCACCACGGCCATCAACGTGGGGCTCATCTGCCTGGGCCCGGCCGCGCCCCTGGCCCGCAACGTCGGCCTCAAAAAGGCCCTGGAGATGGTGCTCACCGGGGATATCATCTCGGCCGCCGAAGCCCAACGCCTGGGGTTGGTCAACAAGGTGGTGCCCAACGACAAGCTGGAGGAAGCCACCCTGGAGCTGGCCGGCAAATTGGCCGCCAAAAGCCCCCTGGCCCTGCAGATCGGCAAAGCCGGGATTTACGGCATGATGGATGTCCCCTACCACAAGGCCCTGGACACGCTGAGCGACCGGTTTGCCGCCCTGTGCGCCACGGAGGACGCCGAGGAAGGGGTCAAGGCCTTTCTGGAAAAGAGAAAGCCGGAGTGGCGGGAACGCTAAGCGGGCCGGGGGTTAGCCCGCCGCCATGCTGAGCTGAACCTGTCATGAAAAGTTCAAGGTTCAAGGTTCAAAGTTCAAAGTTAATCCGGTTGAGAAAAGTTCTTGTGTGGAACCGCCGCCTCGGCGGTTCCTGCGCCGGCGAGGCGCCGGCGCCACATGTTTTCTGGTTCCCACAAGCTCCCACTGGGGAACCCGCTTGCCCGCCAAGCTCTGCATGGCTTTAAATCCGGCGCTAGGAGCGGCGGGCGGTGCCCGCTTTAGGCAACTGCTCCCCCGGCCCTCCCCCAGAAAATCTTTTCAGACTTTGCGCGTGAGCCGCAGGCCCATGAGGAACTGTCATGAATATCGAAGAAACCATGAAAAGCCACGGATTTGAGCTCTCGGCCAGTTGCGCCGGGAAAGCCTCCTATACCAAATGGATCAAGCATAAGGGCAAACGCGCCTATATCACCGTCAATGACGCCGGCGGGGAGAGCTTTCCCACCACCCTGGAGGAGCCCGTGCGGGTGATCCTGCATGAGCTCCGGTCCGGGGAGGCGCTGGAGCCGCCCCTGGATTTCGCCTCGCTCAGCGCCTATTTGGCCACGCTCAGTGCTTAAAAAACCGGCCGGGGGATGGGGCGCCAGGGGAAACAGCCGCCGGCCGGCGGGTTTTTTAAAAGAACAACTCCTCATGGTCCTGCGGCCCACCCGCAAAGCTTGAAAAGACTGGTTTTTGACCCTGGACCCTGGACCCTGGACTCTGGACCCTGGACTTTTCATAACAGAAGCCTGGGAATCTGAATAATCGCCCAAGAACGAGGCGCGCTTGCATTTCCCATCCCGCGGCCTGGAGATTTGTTGACCTCATTACAGCAGGATTAAAAATTCATGAGGCTTGCGGCTGGGTTGCAAATAATTTATTTTAAGGTACCATTAAGATCGATTTAAATTCCTCCACCGCGGGTCGGCAAATTCCCCGGAATATCCTCTGATGCGGCAATCCAGGGCCGGTCCCGACCCGGTATCGGGTTTCCCCCCTACATGGTTCTGTGACGGGGCAAAGGGTGCTTGAGATCGTAAAACCCACGCGCCCCAGGCCGATTATTTTCACATCCCGGCAGGATGGGAATTGGGCGGGGAATGGCGCGCAACGGCCGACTATCCCAGACAGTTCTTCATGAGCCTGCGGCCCACCCGTAAAGCATGAAAAATGTGGCGCCGGCGCCTTGGCCTTCGATCGAACCGCCGAGGGCGGCGGTTCCACACCAACACTTTTCATAACAGATCGCCAAATGCTAAAAAGCATCTGCAAAAAGAAACAGCTGGGCCCGACACACGCCCACGACGCGAGGAAAATCAATGGCAAAACCGAAAATGATCGAACTGGCTCTCCAGGGGGGCGGGGCTCACGGGGCCTTCACCTGGGGCGTGCTGGATCGTCTGCTCGAGGATGACCGCATTATCATTGAAGGCATCTGCGGCACCAGCGCCGGGGCCATGAATGCCGTGGTGCTGGCCGACGGCCTGGACGTGGGCGGCAGGGAAGGCGCCCGCCAGGCCCTCAAGACTTTCTGGGCCGGGGTGAGCCAAGCCGGGGCCTTTTCGCCCTTTAAACGCACCTGGCTCGACCGCATGCTGGGCCGCTGGACCCTGGACTACTCACCGGGCTATATCTTCTTCGAGGCCCTGTCCCGTATGGCCTCCCCCTATCAACTCAATCCCCTGAACCTCAATCCCCTGCGGGACCTGATCTCCTCTTTGGTGGATTTCGAGCATGTCCGTCACGCCGAGGGCATCAAGCTGTTCGTGGTGGCCACCAACGTGCGCACCGGCAAGCAAAAGATTTTCCAGCGCCAGGAGATGACCGTGGACATGGTGCTGGCCTCCGCCTGCCTGCCTCTGGTCTTTCAGGCAGTGGAGATCGACGGCGAGGCCTACTGGGACGGGGGCTACATGGGCAATCCGTCCCTTTTTCCCCTGGTGGACGACTGCCAGTCCCGGGACATCGTCATCGTGCAGATCAACCCCTTATATCGGGCCGAACTGCCCCGCACCGCGCCCGAAATCCTGAACCGCATCAACGAGATCACCTTCAATTCCAACCTGATCGAGGAAGTGCGCTCCATTAAAATTCTAAAGGAGCTGATCAATAAGGCGAATCTGGACAACCAGCGCTTCCGGGACGCCCTGTTCCACCGCATCCATGCCGACGAGGAACTGAAAGCTTTGGGGGTCTCCAGCAAGCTCAACACGGAATGGGCCTTTTTGCAGCACCTGCATGATATCGGCTATCGCACCGCCGCGGACTGGCTGGACGAAAATTTTGCCGACCTGGGGAAGCGCTCCACCCTCGACATTGACTCCGTGTATCTGGACTGGAAGGGCAGCAATTCATGTTAGGCATTGCCAGTATCATTTTAGCCCTGGTGCTGCTGATGTATTTTGCTTATCGCGGCATCAGCGTGGTGATCATCGCGCCGCTCATGGCCTCGCTGGCAGTGTTCCTGGCCGGGGAGACGCTGATTTTGGGGGCCTATACCCAGGTGTTCATGAGGGCCACCGGCAATTTCATCATCCTGTATTTCCCGTTGTTTCTGCTCGGCGCCATTTTCGGCAAGCTCATGGACGACAGCGGTTCGGCCCAGGCCATTTCCCAATGGGCGGTGCGAACCTTCGGGGAGGAGCGCTCCATCCTGGTGGTGGTGCTGTCCTGCGCCCTCCTTACCTATGGCGGCGTGTCCCTGTTTGTGGTGGCTTTCGCGGTGGTGCCCATTGCGGAGGTGCTGTTCCGGGGCAACGCCCTTCCCAAGCGCTTGATTCCGGGAGCGGTGGCCCTGGGCGCCTTTTCCTTTACCATGACCGCCCTGCCAGGCACCCCGGCCATCCAGAACGCCATTCCCATGCCGTTTTTCGGGACCACGCCCTTTGCGGCGCCCTTCCTGGGGATCATCGCCGGGGCCATCATGCTGGTCCTGGGCATGCTGTGGCTGAACCGGCGGGCGGCCGGGGCCGCGGCCCGGGGGGAAGACTACGGCCGCCACGAAGACGCGGCGCCCCGGGTGGATAAAAGGATGCGGGCCCACGCCGAAGGGGAAGGCTTCGATATCGGGGAACTCTGCGACACCTGTGTGCCCGTGGGCCGGCCCGGCATTCTCATCGCGGTGGCGCCCATCGTCCTGGTCATCGTGCTCAATTACCTGTTCAGCCGGGTGATCCTGCCCTGGCTGGACACTTCTTTTTTGGCCCTGCCGGAGTACGGCCAGACCGACATTGAGGCGGTGAAAGGCATCTGGGCCATCATCGCCGCGCTGGCCTTTTCCATCCTGCTGGTGATGGCGCTCAACTGGCGGCGATTCTCCAACTTTCCCGAGAGCCTCGATTCCGGGGCCGACGCCTCGGTCATGCCCATTTTCAACACCGCCAGCCTGGTGGGGTTCGGCGCGGTTATCGCCATCCTGCCCGCGTTTGCCTCCATTGCCTCGGGAATTCTGAACCTGGGCGGCGACAATCCCCTGATCTCCCTGTCCCTGTCGGTGGGCGTGCTGGCCGGCATCACCGGCTCGGCCTCAGGCGGCATGAGCATTGTGCTCCAAACCATGGGAGCCAATTTTGCCGACCTGGCCGCGGCCGCGGGCATTTCGCTGGACCTCATGCACCGGGTCACGGCGCTGGCCGCCGGCGGTCTGGACTGCCTGCCCCATGGCGGCGCGGTCATCACCCTGCTGCAGATCTGCAACCTGAACCATCGCCAGTCCTATCTCGACATTTTTGCCGTATCCGTGGCGGGACCGATCATCGCCCTGATCGCGGTGATTATCCTCGGCTCGGTTTTCGGCTCGTTTTAAGCCGGTGGGCCTTGGCGATTTTCGGAAAAAAAATCAAATCCTCATCCGCTGGAAGTGTTTCTGCTTCATAAAGATGGGTTGAATGAACATCCGGCTCATCCGGGGCGGGGCGGCCGCGGCCCTTAAACATTGGCCTTGCAATTCGGATAAGTTAAAATATACTTTAAACCCCCGATAATGGTTGCGGGTGGGGCTGGTCGTTCATAGGTAAAGAAATCACCCAGGCTTGCAGCGCATCAGGTGCAAAGTGTCTGGGGATGCCGGGAATGAGGGCGCCGGGTGTCTAAACCCCCGGCCGTCAGCCGGCCGATGAGGATGGTTGTCAGTTATCCGGAAAGGAGTGGGCCATGCTGGACGAATATCCCAAAAAGATTACTCTGCCCGATGGCACCGGCCTGACTTTGAGACCCATGAGTCGGGACGACCAGTTTGCCTTGTATGGTTTTTTCAGTAGTCTGGCGGGAGATGACCGGCGTTTTCTGCGCAACGACGTCACCGACCGCAAGCTCATCGAAAAGTGGACCCGCAACCTCAATTATGACCGGGTGCTGCCCATTTTGGCGGAATATGAGGGGCGCATCGTGGCCAACGCCACCCTGCACTACCAGACCTTTGGCTGGGGGCGGCACGTGGCCGAAATCCGGGTCACCATCAGCCCGGAATTCCAGAAACGGGGGCTGGGTGCGGTGCTCCTGAGGGAAATCACCCGGTTGGCCTCGCAGAGCCAGGTGAAGAAACTGCTGGCCCGGATTGTGACCATCCGCCAGGGGGTCATCAGGGCCTTTGAACGGGCCGGATTCAGCCAAATGACCGTTTTGCCGAAATATATTAAGGATGTCCAAAATCAGCAGTATGCCGACATCGCCCTTATGGTGAAGGAACTTCAGCCGGAAACCCACTAGCAAGCATGCGGAGGAAGAATACCGATGAAAGAAGTGGTGATTGCCAGCGCGGCCAGGACCCCCATCGGCGTCTTCGGAGGCGCCCTGCGCGACACCCCGGCAGTGGAATTGGGCGGGATCGTCATCAAGGAAGTCCTGCGCCGGGCCAGGATTCGTCAGGATAAAGTGGATTTGGTCATCATGGGCAATGTGCTCCAGGCCGGGGAAGGCCAGAACCCCTCCCGCCAGGCGGCCATGCTGGCGGATATTTCCCAATACACCCCGGCCCTCACGGTCAATGCCGTGTGCGGCTCCGGCATGGAGGCGGTGATGACCGCCACCCAGAAAATCCAGGTGGGCGCGGCGGAAATCGTGGTGGCCGGGGGCATGGAATGCATGAGCCAGGCGCCCTTTGTGCTGCCCCAGGCCAGGTGGGGGGCCCGCATGGGCCATGTCCAGGTGCTGGACACCATGATCCACGACGGGCTCTGGTGCTCCTTCGGGGACACCCACATGGGCATCACCGCCGAAAATATCGCCGAACGGTTCAAGCTCAGCCGGGAAGAACAGGATGCCTTTGCCGCCCAGAGCCAGCAGAAAGCCGAAGCAGCCATCAAGACCGGCCGTTTCAAGGATGAGATCGTGCCCGTGGAAATCCCCCAGAGAAAGGGCGATCCCATTATCTTTGACACCGATGAATTTCCCCGCTTCGGCACCACCGCGGAAAAATTAAGCAAATTGAAGCCGGCCTTTGCCAAAAACGGCACCATCACCGCGGGGAACTCTTCCGGCATCAACGACGGGGCTGCAGCCCTGCTGATCATGACTGCGGAAAAGGCCCTGAAAATGGGCATCCGCCCCCTGGGCAAGATCAAGTCCTGCAGCTGCTCGGGCTGCGAACCGGAGCTGATGGGCACCGGCCCCATCTACGCGGTGCGCTCCGCCATCAACAAGGTGAGCGAGGAGTTGGGCAAAAATATCGAGCTGGTGGAATTAAATGAAGCCTTTGCGGCCCAGTCCCTGGCCTGCCTGAAGGAGCTGCACCTGCCCCCCGAGATCGTCAACGTCAACGGCGGGGCCATCGCCCTGGGCCACCCCATCGGCTGCAGCGGCAGCAGAATCCTGGTGACCCTGCTGTACGAAATGCAAAGGCGCCAGGTGGAGGTGGGCCTGGCCAGCCTGTGCGTCGGCGGCGGCATGGGATACGCCATGATCGTCGAACGCAGCTGGTATTTTTAGGCGGGAATCAGCGGCTTCCGGCCCTACCTATCTGGGAGACATTCATGGAATCTCTATCCGAGATAATTATCAGCAACTTCCCCAAAAACGTTACTTTGGATGACGGCACTGCCCTCACCCTGAGGCCCCTGCTGAAGACTGACGAGGCCGCGCTCCTGGAGTATTTCGGCAGCCTGCCCCCGGAGGACCGTCTGTGCCTCAAGGAGGACGTGACCGACCCCAAGGTCATTGAAAACTGGATTTATGAACTGAATTACGACGTCATCCTGCCCATCGTCGCCCTGGATAACGGCAAGGTGGTGGGGGACGCCACCCTGCACTTCAACCCCATCGGCTGGACCAGACATCAGGGGGAGGTCCGCCTGACCACCTCCACCCGCTACCGGGTCCGGGGGCTGGGGACCATCCTGGTGCAAAATCTCATCGATATCGCCACCCAGCTGGGGCTCGAGCAGATCAGCATCGAGATCCCGCCGGTCCTGGACAAGGCTTATTACCTGTTTGAGAAAATGGGCTTCAAGGAAGTGGCCAACCTGCCGGGTTTTGTGAAAGATCTGGTCGGCACCGAATCCGATCTGGTGTTGATGGTCAAGCACTTATCGTGATATGAACCGGGGTTGAGGAGAAATCAGGGGGCGGGCCGCGGCGGCCTGTGATGCCCGGCCCGCCCTTTTATACGAACTGAACGTCAAGCGCAGACTATTAACTCTGTGCTGATGCGTCGGGGTGAGGAGGTTTTTTGTAGCCGCAAGCTTTAGCTTGCGCCACTGGTCCCACTCGGAAATGAGCGCAGGCTTGAGCCTCGCGGCTACATCTTCGGCGGTTTTGGGATTGAAGGCTTCTGCCATCAAAACTCTATTTTTAGCGTGAAGCTGGCATCAACCCCCCTCCCCTTCCTCCGGGCCTGGTTTGCCCGCCGCGCCGGGGAAAAAATCCAGCCAGGAAGCCCCCGGGGTCAGCTCGGCCATGGCCTTCTGGGTAAGCTGGGAGAAGTCCTGGCCCATTTCCAGCCATTTCTGAAACTGGTCGTCCATGGCGCTTTTATAGGCCAGATAGTTTCTCATGATCTGTTCCAGGTACTTGTCAAAAAACTCGCTTAAGGCGCTGTCCCCATAGCGGATCAACAGCGACAGGAACGACACCGGCAAAAGCAGGGTCTTCTTTTTGACCTCCTCCAGGACGATCTGGGTCAGGATAAAGGCGGTGACGTCCTCCCCGGTTTTGTCGTCCCTGATCTCGATCTCCCGCCCCTGTTTGACCATCTCGGCCACCTGGCTCAGGCTTACAAAGGCGCTCTGCTGGGTGTCGTACAGGCGTCGGTTGGCGTACTTTTTTAACAGCACTTTTTCAGCCACCGCAATTTTCTCCTTTCCGGCCTCAGCATAGGACATTTTTTTGCAATATGCAAATATATCCTTAATAAATGTCAATTACGGCGGAATAAAATATTTTACATTGCAAAATATTTCCTTGACATCTCCTCCCCCGGCCTTTATATTAAGAGAAAATCCCGGCTGAACCGGCCCCAAGGAGAACCACCATGATGGATCCCAAAAACCTCAGCAAGCAGATGGTTGATTTCTGCAAAACCAACTTTGACAATTCCTTCGCCACCCTGATGATGTTCCAGGAACAGATGGAGCGGATGGGCAACCTGTTCTGGGGACAGGTGACGAATGTCCCTGAAGAGGCCAAAAAAGGCCTGAACGAATGGACCAAGACCCACAAGAAAAACTGCGACAACTTCAAAAAAGCGGTGGACGAAGGCTTCAAGAACCTGGAAGCCCTGGCCGCCTAAACTGCGGCGCGCCGAACTGACGCCGCCAAGGAGAACTGCCATGATGGATCCCAAAAAGATGGGCAAACAGATGATCGATTTTTACAAATCCACCTTCGACAATTCCTTCAGCGCCATGATGATGCTCCAGGAGCAGATGGAGCGCATGGGCAACCTGTATTTCGGCCAGATGGTCAATGTCCCCGACGAGGTCAAGAAGGGCCTGGCGGAGTGGACCAAAAACTACAAGAAAAACTGCGATGATTTCAAAAAGATGATGGACGACAGCTTCAAAAAGCTGGAAGCCTTCATGGGTGAAGCGGAAAAGGCCGAAAAGGCCAAGACCGCCTAAAGGGCCGGGGGAGCTGCTGCTCCCCTCCTCACCCACAAGTAACTATCCAAGGCAGTCCCATGGGCCTTCGGCTCACCCGTAAGACATGAAAAATGCGCCGCCGGCGCCCTCGCCGGCTCTTTTCAAGAACAGCCGGGGGCGGCTGTTCTACATTTCTTCATCCTCAGGGGTGGCTAAAGTTGTCCGTGATCGTTTCATGATAGGTATTAACTATTTTCTTTTCAGGGCCTTCCCCGAGCCGGCCCCAATAATTCCCTGTGTCAGGAGATGAGCATGTCCGAGTCCAAAACCGCACCCCCCGATGTTCCCGAGGCCATCCTGGAATCACCCCAGGAGGTCCTGGAGACCCAGGCCAAGCTTCTCTCGGCCGGCCTGGATCAGGCCCGGATGATGCAGACCTATTGGGTGGGGCTCTGCCGGTATGTCCTGGATTTTATGGGGCCGTCCTTTTCGGCCCTGGATTCCTTCCGGGCCCTGGAGAGCGACAAACTCCGGGAACAGCCCCCCTGGGAAAACCTCGAGGACTACGCCGCCCTGTGGGAATTCAATCTGCGGCTGGCGGAAAAAGGCCTGAACCATGGCATGAAGGCCATTCAGGAATTTCACGCCCATCAATTGGAGCAGGCCTCCCAGGCCTGGGCCAACACCCTGTCCCGCCATAATGGCGAAGACATTGCGGCCTTCATGGCCCGGCAAGCCCGGCTGCTGGAACTGGTGGTTCATGAATACCCCCGGGCCATCAAAAACATTGAGCCGGAATACGGCTTCCACTTCGATGACGGCCATTATCTCAAGACCGCGGAGACCGACCGGTTCTATCTCTATCAGATCCTGCCCTGGGACAAGTCGGTTAAGGTGCGGGAAACCGGCAAACCCGTGGTCATCATCCCTCCCTATGTGCTGGGGGCCAACATCCTGGCCTTTTTGCCCGGGGAAGGCAAAAGTTTTGCGCACTGCTTCGCCAACCAGGGCATTCCCACCTACATCCGCATCGTCAAGGATATTTACGACCATCCCGCGGTGCAGGACATGACCGGCGAAGAAGACTGCCTGGACACCAAATTTTTCCTGGAAAAGGTCAAGGCCGCGCACGGCCGGCCCGCCACCCTGTGCGGCTACTGCCAGGGCGGGTTCACCGCGGTGATCAATTATCTGTCCGGAGAGCTGGACGGCCTGATGGACGCCCTGATCACCAGCGTGGCCCCCATGGACGGCACCCGCAGCCAGGGCCTGTCGGCCTTTCTGGAGCAGATCCCCGAACGTTTCGAGGACATCGGCGTTGCCTTCAAGACCCTGCCCAACGGCAAACGGGTGCTGAACGGCGCACTGATGAGCTGGGTCTTCAAGCTCAAAAGCCTGGAAAAAGAAAATCCCTTCGTGGCCTTCCATCGAGACCTGAAGCTGTTCGAAAAGACCCTGAAAATCAACAAAACCGCCTGTGCCATCAACTACTGGATGCTGTACGATCAGAGCGATCTGCCCCTCGAGATTTGCAAATTGAGCTATGACTCCTATACCATCCCGGTGGCTAGGGATGGGACTCTGCCGGTCACTCTGTTCGGACGGCCCCTCAATTTCACCCGGGCCCGGGACAAAGGCCTCAAATGGCTCATCTGCGCAGCCGAAAAGGACGACCTGGTGGAAAAGGAATCCGCCCTGGCCCCCCTGGACTGGGTGGACGCCGAAGTCGCGGTCTTCCCCAAGGGGCACGTGGCCATCGCCACCTCCTGGAGCCTGCCCACCTCGGAATGCGCCCTTGATTGCTGCTTCAGTAATTATCGCGGTCCGGTGCGCTTCCACCTGGACCTGGAGGCGGAAGCGGATAAGGCCCTCGAGGCTGAAAAGGCCCCGGCCCCTGCGGCCCTGCCGTCAAAACCCGCGGAACCCGCGGCCAAACCCGCCAGGACCGCCCCGGCCCGGGCCAAGAAACGGGAAGGTTCCAAATGAATCGCCACTTTTTGGAATTCTGGGGCAAGGCCCTGCTGTTGGCCGCCCGGAGCCAGAAGCAGATGGAAGAGCTGGCCCGGTGGTTTCAGGGGGGCCTTGGGGGGGTTCCGGACTATACCCGGATTTTTATGTCCGCCTATGGTCTTGATGACGCCGCGGCGGACAGCCCCGATTTTCTGACGCTGTGGAAAAAGGCCGAAGAGGATTTTCGCCGATCCTTCAAAGAGTATCTGTCCCTTATGGGGGTGATCACCCGGGAGGACTACGCCGCGCTGGAGCAGGAAAACGCCGGGCTCAAGGAAAAGCTTGCCGAACAGGAGGAAACCATCAAGCGCTTGCGGGCCCTGGCGGAGGACAAGGGCCTGGGGCTGGAGGCCGCCACCCTGGAATTCCAGAAGCTCGTCGAGAAGCAGGGCGACCAGTTTCAGAAATTCATCCAGGGCCTGGGGGAAGCGGCGCAGTCCGCCACGCCTCCCGAGGGGAAAAAGACTTGAGAGGACCTGGGGCCAACCCGATTTTCCTGTCCCCCTGAGCGCAGCAAAGGGTCTCATGCCAAGTTGCCATCAAAGAGCTAAAAATTGGTGGCACAGGCTTTCAGCCTGTGCGGGCGCAGGCTGAAGCCTGCGGCTACAAAATAAATTACCTGTCTGATCCGGTGCTTCGCCGGGTCTTGCAAAACATATCTCAGAGTCGGGAAAGGATGAATTGAGCATGCTGGCAATCAAGGAGGCAGTGGCGGTCATTACCGGGGGGGCCGGAGGCATCGGCGAGGAACTGGCGAAGTATTGGGTCCGGCAGGGCGGCAAGGTGGTGCTGGGGGATATCAGCGCCGAGGGCTTGAGCCGCGTGGAAGGGGAAATCAAGACCCTGGGCGGCCAGGCGGCCACCCTGGTGTGCGACACCACCAAAGAGGAAGACTGCGGCCGGCTGGCGGATTTCGCCATCGAGAAATTCGGCGCCATAAATTTAGTGGCCCCGGCCGCGGGCATCATCCGGGACGGACTGCTGCTGGCCCCGGACCGGGAAACCGGCAAGGTCGCCAAAAAGATGGCCCTGGCGAATTTTCAGGCGGTCATCGACATCAACCTCACCGGGGTGTTCCTCACAGTGCGGGAGTGCGCCGAGCGCATGATCAACCACGGCTGCCGGGGGCTGATCTGCCTGTTTTCCTCCACCGGTTCCTTGGGGACCGCCGGCCAGATTAATTACTCCTCCACCAAGGCGGCCATGAGTGTGATGCCCAAGGTGATCACCGCCGAGTTTTTCCGCCGGGGTCTGGGGGACAAGATCCGCTGCGTGGCCATCGCCCCGGGCTATGTGGGCACCCCCATGGTCAAGGGCATGAACCAGAAGGCCCTGGACAAAATCCTGGACCAGGTGCCCATCGGCCGCCTGGTGGAACCCGAGGAAGTGGCCTCCCTCATCGGCGAGCTTTACCGCAACGAGGCCCTGGCCGGGGACACCTTTTTCATCCACGGCGGCCTGCGCCTGGGCTCCAAAGGCTGAGAAAGCGGCATTCACAGCGCCAGGCGCCGTCACCTAAAAACGACCCCGATCGGTTCACCGGTCGGGGTTTTTCATTGAGGCCCTTGCAAAAGTGGTTGAATCTGTCATCCTGAACGCCGTGAAGGATCTCATACCAAGTTGCGCTCAAAAAGCTATTTTCTGTAGCCGCAGGCTTTAGCCTGCGCCTATTCAGGTCGGGAAGCCATTGTCGCCGTTTGATTGCGACTTGTATCAGCCTGTTGAACAACCAAGATTCTTCGCTTTGCTCAGAATGACCCGTCATAAAACGGGTGAATTTTTCAAGAGGCTCTGATATCTGTCAGATATATATTGAAACCATCAGGGACACGTTTATTCACCCCCCTAAATAGAAATTTTTTGTGGGGGCGGGTTTAAACCTGCCCCTACGGGTTGGTTTACACGGCAAAAGTTAATCAGCGCGGATACCCCATTTTCCCCCAGCCTGGATCGGAGGTGACGTGGCCACAACCGGGTATGTGTATGATAAACGCTACCTCCGGCATGATCCCGGCCCCGGCCTCCCGGAGCGGCCGGACCGCCTGCGGGTCATTCAGCGGCGCGTGGTGTTCTCGGGTTTAATCAATCAGCTGCATCCCATTGAACCCTATGAGGCCTCCCTGGACCGGATCGCCCGGCTGCATGACCGGGATTATATTGAGCGTTTCCGGATTGCCTGCCAGGAGGGCCGGGGATTTTTGGATGAGCCCGACAATGGCATTTGCCGGGAATCGTTTGACACTGCGCGCCTGGCTGTGGGCGGGGTTTTGGCCGCGTGCGACGCCATGATGCGGGGCGAGGTCACCAACGCCTTTTGCGCGGTGCGCCCGGCCGGCCACCACGCCGAACGGGCCAAGGCCATGGGCTTCTGCTTTTTTAACAATGTGGCCCTGGGGGCCAGGTATCTCCAGGAACAATACGGCCTGGCCAGGATTGCCATCGTCGATTGGGACGCCCATCACGGCAACGGCACCCAGCATTTCTTCGAGGAAGACCCCACCGTGCTCTTTATCTCGCTGCATGAAGACCCGGCCGGCTGCTATCCCGGCACCGGCTGGGCCACCGAGCGGGGCCGGGGAGCGGGGTTGGGATTCACCCTGAATTTCCCCTTCCCACCCTACAGCCGCGACCCCGATTATCTGGAGGTCATGGATGAAGAAGTGTTGCCCGCCCTGGAAAAATTTCGCCCTGATTGTTTAATGATTTCCGCGGGGTTTGACGGCCACGCCCTGGATCCCATGAGCCGCCTGCGCCTGTCCACCAAAGGTTTTATGATCATGGGCGCCCTGTTGCTCACCTTTGCCCGGGATTCTTGCCGGGGCCGCATCATTTCCGTGCTGGAAGGCGGCTACAACCTGGAGGTCCTGGAGGACTGCGTCTTTGATCATATCCGGGTGTTAGGCAGTCTGCAGTGACCGCCAGGTAGGGGGGCGGGTGGGGGGCAGGGCCCCCTTGCCCCCGGTAGCACGGGCTTCCAGCCCGTGGGAACCCCCCTCCCCCACAAAAAATTTTCCTAACAGGTCTCAACGAGGGCGCGTCATGGGAATAGATCAGCTCGATTATCTGTTCAAACCGGAGGCCGTGGCCGTCATCGGGGCCAGCGATAAGCCTGGCAGCCTGGGCCGGACCCTGCTCAGCAACATGCAGCAGGGCGGTTTCTCCGGCCGGATCCTGCCGGTGAACCCCAACTATGCGGAAATCCTGGGGCTGCCCGCCTATCCCGCGGTGACCGCAGCGCCGTGCCCCATTCACCTGGCGGTGATCGCCATCCCCATCGCCAAAATCCCTGCGGTCCTGAAAGAATGCGGCCAGGTGGGGGTGAAATCCGCGCTCATCATCTCCGCGGGAGGCAAGGAGACCGGCGGCGAGGGTGAGAGGATCGAAGCGGCCATCCAGGCCGCGGCCGACCAGGCCGGCATCCGCTATCTCGGCCCCGGTTCCCTGGGGCTCATCTGTCCCCAGGCAGGCCTGCACGCCAGCTTTGCCGCCCAGGCAGTGCGTCCCGGCCACCTGGCCTTTATTTCCCAGAGCGGCGCGCTCTGCAGTTCGGTGTTGGGGTGGGCCGGCCGCAAATCCATCGGCTTCAGCCATTTCATCAGCGTCGGCTCCAAGGGCGACCTGGACTTCGCGGACCTCATCGACTATCTGGGCAACCAGGACGCGGCCCGGAGCATCGTCCTCTACATGGAAAGCCTGACCCGGCACCGCAAGTTCATGAGCGCCGCCCGCTCGGTGTCGCGGGTCAAGCCCATCATTGTCATCAAAGCGGGGCGCTCCCAGGCCCGCGGCCATGCCGGGGAAGAGCGGGGCGAGGCCCTCATCAGCGAGGACGCGGCCTATGACGCCTTCTTCCGCCGGGCCGGCATGGTCCGGGTGGACACCATCGGGCAGCTCTTCGATTGCGCCGAAACCCTGGGCAAGATGAAGCGGCCCCTGGGGGGCGAAGTGGGGATCATCACCAATGGCGGCGCCCCCGGTCTGATGGCCGTGGACGCCCTGGGACGCTGGGGCAGGGCCCCGGGAACCCTGAGCCCCGAGACCCTGGCGCAATTGCGGGAAATCCTCCCCCCCTTCTGGAGGCCCGGCAACCCCATCAACCTCCTCCGGGACGCCACCCCGGAACGCTATGCCCGAACCGTGCGCACCGTCCTTAAGGGGCAGGATTTCTCCGGCTTGATCATCATCCTCTCCCCCCAGGCCCAGACCGATCCCACCGGGGTGGCCGCCGCCCTGGTCCAGGAAGCCCAGGGCCAGGGCCGCCCCATCTTCGCGGTGTGGATGGGCGGCGACGAAATGGCCCAGGGCGTCAAGGTTCTCAATCAGGGCGGCATCCCCACCTTTGACACCCCGGAAGCCGCGGTGGACACCTTCATGGAGATGTATTCCTACAGCCGCCATCTCTCCCTGCTCCAGGAAACCCCGCCCCGGCTGTCCGACGATGTGCAGGTCAATACCAGGCAGGCCCGGGCCTTTCTGGAGCAATGCCTGACCGCCTCGCCCAAGCGCCTTACCGGGATTGAAGCCAAGGCCATTCTGTCGGCCTGCGGCATCCCGGTGAACCCCGCAGCGGCCGCGGCCTCGGCGGCGGAAGCGAAATCCGCGGCCCAGGCCATCGGCTATCCCGTGCTGTTGAAAATCAATGCCCCAGACCTCGAGGCTCAGGGAGAAAAAGCATTTGTTGTCAATAACTTGAATGATGAGGCCCAGGTGGGCGCAGCCTTTGCGCGCTTGCTGGCCCAAACCCGGGAGCGTTTTCCCGAGGCCTGGATTCCGGGGGTCACCGTCCATGCCCAGGAACGGGAGCCCGACCTGGAATTATTCGTCGGCAGCCGCCACGACCCGCATTTCGGGCCGTTATTGGCCTTTGGCGCCGGGGGGCCCCTGGCCGGGGTTTTTCGGGACATCGCCGTGGATCTGCCCCCTCTGAACCTGCTGCTGGCCCGCCGCCTGATGGAAAGGACCCGGATATTTCAGGCCCTGGGGGGGGAGCGCCCGTTGCCGGATGCCGACCTTGACCGGTTGGCGGAAGTCATGGTGCGGATTTCCCAATTGGTCACCGATTTTCCGGAAATCGCCTCCCTGACGATCAATCCCTTATTTGTCATCAACGGCCGGCCCCTGGCGGTGGCGGTCCGGATGACCTTGGAGACCGCGGTCCTGCCGGCTCCCCGCCATCTGATCATCGCCCCCTACCCCAACCAATATGAAAACCACTGGATGCTGCGGGACGGGACGCCGGTCTTGCTGCGGCCCATGAAGCCCGAAGACGAGCCCCTGGTGTCCGCCTTTTTGCAGAAATGCTCCAGCGAGACCATTTTTTTCCGCTATTTCAGATACATCAAACAATGGACCCATGAGATGCTCATCCGCTTCACCCAGAATGATTATGACCGGGAGGTGGGCATCATGGCCGTGGGGCAGCCGCCGGGGCCGGAGGTCATGATGGGGGTCAGCCGCCTGTACATGGCCGCGGACCGCTCCAGCGCCGAATTCGCCATCATTGTGGGAGATCCCTGGCAGGGCAGGGGCCTGGGGCCCAAGCTGGTGGAACAGGTCATCGCCATCGCCCGGGACCAGGGGGTGAAGGTCCTCGTGGGCGATGTCCTGACCCAGAACCAGCCCATGCTGGATCTGGCGCGCAAGGTGGGATTTACCATCAGCCGGACGGATGATCCTCAGTTGTGCCGCATCGAACTGCCTCTGTGAAGCGGCCTGGGATGAAATGCAGGAAGATAGAGAGATTCTGGCAAAATGCAGCTTTTTGTCCTGAAAAGTTTGCTTTGTGTAGGGGCAGGCGCCCTCGCCTGCCCGGTTTGGACAGCCGGGGGCGGCTGTCCCTGCATCATAGAGGCTTTTCAGGCTTTGCGGGCGAGCCGCAGGCTCATGAAGAGCTGTGCTGAAAAGTTTCCCGTAAGGTGCGTCTTACGCACCGAAAAGTGGTACGTGAGAAGCACCCTACAGAGAGAACCCCCCAAAGCCTAAAGCTTATAGCTTATAACTTATGGCGGCGGGCGGTGCCCGCCCTACGCGCCTAAAATTCCCACCTGAGGCCGGCGCTGACATAGTGGTTGGTGGCATTGCCCCGGCCCACCTCGGCATTGTAATTTACCTGGGCCATGAGGTTCTTTTTGAAGCCCACCGCCACCCCGGCGCCCAGCACCGCAAAGTCCCGCCGGGGGGAGACCGTGGTGTAGCTGAAGTTCGAGCCGGTCTGCGGCAGGCGGGCGTCCAGGCCCCGGCTGTTGTTGGCGAACTCATGCTGATAGAAGGCCGAAGCCTGGGGCAGCACCTGGGCGTTTTTCACCTTGAAGGGCCGGGTCACCCGCACCCCGATGCCGGTCTGCACCGAATCGGCGTTCTGGGCGTTGACCCTCAGTTTCAGGGAGTCGGCGCCCTTTTCGGTGTACCCCCCCACCCAGGCCTTGGAGTAATACAGCGAAGCCGCCGGGGTGACGATAAAACCCCGCAGGGGTACATCATAGCCGGTCTCCCCGGAGAGGTTGAACTGGCTCCCGGTGACCGAGCTTCTGGCCGTGCGGGAAAGGCCGGCGAAGCTCAGACGGCGGTTGAGGCCGTAAAGGTTCAAGGTGTAGCCCACCGAACCCATGGCATAAAAGGAGCCGGGAGAATAGAGGCCGTAGGCGTAGAAGGGGATGCTGTTGACCTCGGCGTTGCCCCCGGAGCCCCGGAAGCTGGTGGCAGTGTGGTAGTAGCCCGACCCCGCGCCGATGATCAGGTCATGCCGCAGGCGGTAGTCCACCCCGCTGTTAAACCCGAAGATCTGGTAGTCGTAGCCGGTTTGATTCACTGAGGAACCCTGGTTGCCGATCGTGCCCACAAAGTCGGCATAGATGCCCCAGCGCTTGCCCCGGTCCGCCTGCTTGCCTTTGCCGCTCAGCAGGCTGCCCAGGCTGCCGCCGTTGTAGGCCAGCATCAGGCCCGAAAGGTTGTTGTAGGACAGGTTCATCCTGCCTGAGCCCTGGCGGCCGAAAGCCGGGCTGCCGCCGGCCTCGCCCCCGCCGGCCT
>JBGSLA010000160.1:0-4332 GCA_041740935.1 Desulfobaccales bacterium
CCGGCACTGCGGTTGCCGCGCCGAGGCCCTGGTCGCGGCCATCGGGCCGGGGCTCGGGCCCTGCTGCGCCGAATTTACGAACTACCAGAGGGAATTTCCGCCGGAGCTGTGGAAATACCAGGTGCGGCCGGGCTATTTCGACCTCTGGCGGCTGAGCTTCGACCAGCTCAGGGCCGCAGGCCTGAAACCCGAAAACATTGAAGTGGCCGGCCTGTGCAGCCGCTGCCGGGAGGAGGACTTTTTTTCCTACCGCCGGGACGGGGTCACCGGCCGCCAGGCCGCGGTGATCGCCCTGGCCCCCTGACACCCAGTTGCAGTCAGCCGGTGCCGCAGGGTTGCCGGCCTGTAAAGTCGCAGGCCGGGGCCTTGCAGCTCCAGTAAATGGCGCTTTGAAGGCAACTCGGTGTGAGAGGGGCCTAAGAGGTGGTCATCAGGACGCCGGCGGCGTTTCTTTCTTGGTAATCTTGTCCTTGAGATCGTTGAACATTTTTTTGCCGCTGTCGATGGTCTTGCCCACCTGCTCGGGATACTTGAAGCCCACGTACACTCCCGCCACAAAACTGAAAATCAGCCAAACCATATGCGTTTCTTCCTTCCTTCGGTGTGATCAGACTGCCTGGTTGCCGCCAGGTTCACCAGGCGGCAGCTTCAATCCAGGGCCGCCAGCGCTTCCCGGGCCAATTGGCCCACGGTGGTGCGGCGCAGCTCCCCTTGATCATAAAGATCAACCGGGCTGTCATCGCCCAGCAAATTTTCGAGACCCTTGCTGGCGCCTGGCTCCCGAAGTTTGCTCAAAGCCCAGGCCCCCAACCCCCGGGCCTGGGGATCGTTATCTTCCAGGGCAGGGAGAATGAAGGGGCGCACCTCGTCCAGTTTATCGGGGTGGACCTCGGCCAGGCGGCCGACGCCCCAGAGCATGGGGACCCGGGAAAAGGGCTCCTCCAGAAAACCGCAAAACATGGGGATAATGTCAGCCACCACGGAGAGCTCATGCCTGCCGATTTCCCCCAGGGCCGCGGCCGCGCCCCACCCGAAGCTGCCGGAGTCTTCATTGAGGAGCCACAACAGCCGGGTGATGATCTTCTGCACCTGCCCGGGATGGCCGTGGGCTACATGGCCCAGACCCTCCAGGGCCCGCCAGTGCAGGGGGTCATGAGGGTCATAGAGATATTGCATGAGAAGCCCCGCCACCTGGCTTTCCTGGGCGGCCAGGGTCACCAGTCCCGGAAAATCGCCCTGGTGGAGAAGGGCTTGAATATCTTGGCGCAGAAGGGCTCGGCTTTTCATGAGGCGGCGGGCGCATCGGATTAAGGCATGATCCGGCTGTGGTTAAAAGGGGATGTCGTCCTCCGGCACGCCACCCTCGGGGGGGGCGAAGGAGGGTTCCATTTCACGACCGCTGCTGCGATCGCCCTGTCCTCCCAGCATGAGCATCTCCCGGGCTTCAATCTCGGTGGTGTAGCGTTTGATCCCATCCTTTTCATAGGAGGTGGTGCGCAAACGTCCCTCAATATACACCTGTCTGCCCTTGGAGAGGTACTGCCCGCAGATTTCCGCCAGTTTGCGCCAAGCCACCACCCGGTGCCATTCCGTCTGCTCCTGGCGGTTGCCGTCGCGATCGACATAGGACTCATTCGTGGCGATATTGAGTTTGGCCACGGCCGTGCCGCTGGCCGTATAGCGAATCTCCGGGTCCGCGCCCAAATTGCCGATGAGGATCACCTTGTTGACGCCCTTGCCTGCCATGATCCCTCCTTTTGACACCTGGCCCTTGATTCATCTTCCTCTATCACACAAAGGACCCTGGGGCAAGGGTAAATCTTTTTGGGAAGCCGGTTCTCGGAGGAAGCCGATTCATACCAATATTTCATCAAAAAGGAATTTTTCGCAGGCGCGCCATTCATTGCAACCTTCAAGGGCTCGATGAATCGAGCCCCTACAATTGATTCACTTTGATGGCGAGGTGGCATCAGGCTGGGCCAGAGGCCTTCCAAAAAACTTGGGCGGATAAAGAATAGTGGAAACCGGCGAGGTTCTACCCGGAGGCGGGCCCGGTGGCGCCGGCGTCCCACCGGTGCAGCACAGGCTGGCGGGATGTGCCACCAGCATTGCCATGATTCGTGAGGTCTATCCTGCTTAGAATTTACCCAAGGGGTGGAAGGCAGACATCAGTAAAATTTGGGGGGCGGGCCTCCGCGCCCGCCGGGACCATGGGCGGCCAGAGACGACCGCCCCACCGGAATATGGCTTTTGGGGGAACTTTTACCGCGCAACTCCCCCGGGAAAGGTGGAGCAGGCGCCCCCGCCTGCTCTGTTAAAAGAACAGTCGGGGCGGCTGTTCTACATTTTTTCATCTCCCCCGGGGGGCCAGATGTGGCCATGAAGGTTTCAGGACAGCTCCTCATGGGCCGGTGGCCCGCCCGCAAAGCGTGAAAAATGTAGCGCCGGCGCCTTGGCCTTCGCATGAACCGCCGAGGGCGGCGGTTCCACACCAGAACTTTTCGGAACCTAATAAACTTTGGACTCTGGACCCTGGACTCTGGACTTTTCAGGACAGATAACCGAAAACCGCTATTCGGCGGCGCGGCCCCAGTCCAGGAGCTGAAACTCCGGGGTGATCTGGCCCATATAGGAAGAAAACCGGGTGCTGAAGGCCACTTCAAAGGGACCGGTGAGGGGATGGCGGGAGGCCTGGTCAAAGGCGATGGCCTCCACCACCACCTCGCCCTGGCACAGGGCCACCTTGAGATGGCGGTCCCCCACCACCCGGGAATTGACACATTCCACCCCCTGGCAGGCGAAAACGGGCTCGGGGTTTCCCGGGCCGAAGGGCCGCAGACGTTTGAGGTGTTCATAAAAATCCTGGGTGAGATCGCCCAGACTCACCGCGGCGTCAACTTTGAGGCGGGGGCGCAGGGGGACCTCCCCCACCTGATCCACAAAGGTCTCTTCCAGGGCTTCCTGCAGGGCCGCCAGGTTTTCCGTGACGATGGAAAAGCCGGCCGCGGCTGCATGGCCGCCGAATTTCAGCAGATGGCGGCGGCAGGCATTCAGGCCCTGAAAAAGGTGATACCCTTCCACGGACCGGGCCGAGCCCTTGCCCCGGCCGTCCTGCAGGCTCACCAGGGCCACGGGGCGGTGAAACTCCTCGGCCAGGCGGGCGGCGGCTATCCCTAAGACCCCCGGGTGCCAGCCCTCCCGGCCCAGGAGCATGACCGCCCGCCGGTCCAACCCCTGTTGGCGGATCATGGCTTGGGCCTGGCGCAGGACCTCCTGCTCCAAAAGCTGGCGGCGCCGGTTGAGTTCGTTCAGCAGTCTGGCCTGGACCCGGGCCTGGCTCATATCCGCGGCCAGGAGCAGCTCCAACGCCCCCCGGGCCTGGCCCAGGCGTCCGGCGGCGTTGAGGCGGGGAGCCAGGCGGAAGCCCAGGTCCCGGTAGGTGATAGGTTTGCCGTTTAACCCCCCGATTTCCTTCAGGGCCAGCAACCCCGGCCGGCGGGTCTCTTCCAGGACTTTGAGACCCTGGCTCAGCAGGATGCGGTTTTCTCCCAGCACCGGCACCACGTCGGCCGCGGTGCCCAGGGCCACGAGATCCAGGTAATTCCGCAGATTGGGCTCCGGGTGGCTGTTAAACCAGCCGTCCTCCCGGAGGCGGGCCCGGACCGCCAGGGCCAGGAGCAGGGCCACCCCCACCCCGGCCAGCATCGCAAAGGGAGAATCCTCGCCGGCCCGTTTGGGGTTCACCACCGCCAGGGCGGGGGGGAGTTCCGCGGGCAGCTCGTGGTGGTCGGTGATGATGACTTCCAGGCCGCGCCCCTTGGCCCAGGCGACCTCGGCGGCGTCGCTCACCCCGCAATCTACGGTTACCAGAAGCTTGACCGTGGACGCCATCTTCTCCAGGGCCGGCTGGTTGAGGCCGTAGCCCTCGGTTAACCGGTCCGGGATGTAGGGGGAGCAGGAGAGGCCCAGTTCCTGGAAAAACTGGGTCAACAGGCAGGCCGCGGTGAGGCCGTCGGCGTCATAGTCCCCATACACCACCAGGGGCTCCCGCCGGCGCACGGCCTGGGCCAGGCGGGCCGCGGCCGCGTCCAGGTCCGGGAGGCCGAAGGGGGAGGCCAGGCGCTCCAGGGTGGGCTCCAGATAGGCCAGGACCTCCTCCGGGTCTGAGAGCCCCCGATTCAGCAACAGCCGGGCGACCAGAGGCGGGAGGCCGTGCCGGGAACTTACCTGCCCTACGATATCCGGCCGCTCCGGGTATGCCTGCCAGACCTTCCGCCGCCGCATGGATGCTCCTTATAGTTGATTTTTGGGGGAAGGGGCTAGGGGCCGATG
>JBGSLA010000161.1:0-4559 GCA_041740935.1 Desulfobaccales bacterium
GCGGGCCTGCCGCCGGAGCTGGACGCCCTCTACCTGGGCGGCGGCTTCCCGGAAACCCACGCCGCCGCCCTGGCCGCCAATGACGGCTTCCGGGCCGCGGTGCGCCGGGCCGCAGACCAGGGTATGCCCATGTACGCCGAATGCGGCGGCCTCATGTACCTGGGACGCTCCATCCAAACCCCTCAGGGGGATTGCCATCCCATGGCCGGCGTTCTGCCCTACGACTTTCTCATGGGCAAAAGCCCCCAGGGGCACGGCTATACCATCCTGGAAGTCACCGGGGAAAACCCCTATTTCCCCAAAGGCGCCCTCCTTAAGGGACATGAATTTCATTACTCCCGCCTGGAGCCGGAGCCGGGCCCGGAGGCCGACCTGGTTTTTCGGGTGAACCGGGGCGCCGGCATCTGCCGGGGTCTGGACGGCTTGATTTACAAAAATGTCCTGGCCACCTACACCCACCTGCATGCCCTCGGGGCCCTCGAGTGGGCCCCGGCCTTGGTGCGCCGGGCCCGAACCTTCCAAAGCCGCCGCCTGGCGGCCGGAAATCTTTCCGACATCTCAGCGCCAGATACTGAAGACAGCTCCGCGGGCAAGCCCCGGAGAAAGGTGATGGGGTGATTTTTTCTTGACAACTGGAAGGCGTTTTAATATACGAAAAACTGACCTTTTGTGAAAAAAAGTATAATAGCTGCCGGTCGCCAGGCTGAGGGGACCGGATTCCGGAAAAAGCTGGGCCGGAAGTGAAAATCCGAATTGCCCGGGAAGCAATGCCGCCCTTGGGCCTCCGGTTTTTTTACGGCAAAATTCCCGCAAGCCCCATCAAGGAGCCAATTCTCAAAGGAGGTAGCAATTTATGTCATGGCGTGTGGAAGTGGATGCTGACAAATGCACTGGCGATGAAGAGTGCGTGAATGTCTGTCCGGTGGGCGTCTTCGAAATGCAGGACGGCAAGGCCGTTGTGGTAGCCGAGGACGAGTGCCTGGGCTGTGAGAGCTGCATCGAGGTGTGCCCCTCCGGGGCCATCACGATAACCGAAGTTTAACCCGACCTTTTTTGCCCAAAGAAAATCCCGGCCTGTCTCAGGCCGGGATTCGTTTTTTCTTCAGGGTGAAAAGGTCGGCGGCCGCCAGAGGTCCCGGTTAATCCTCCTCAGTTCCTTCCCGGCACGACTGGCATTCTTTCAAAGGGGTCAACTCATCAGTGGTGGCGTCCCGCACTTCCGCCACCCTGACCTCGTAATAAAGGTCCTGGTCGGCCAGGGGGTGGTTGAGGTCCAGAATGACGCTGTCCTCCCTGATATCCTTGATGGTCAGAGGAAATTCCGGCGGGAAGGGAAGGACGCTGGGCAGGACTTTCTGCCCTACCTGCAGGTCAATGTTGGAATCAAAGCGCTTCCGACTCATGGTTTGGATGTTGTTCGGGTCATAGGAGCCAAAGGCTTCCTGGCACGGCACCACAAACTCCACCGTGCCGTCGTCGGCCGACAGGCCCCAGAGACGGCGTTCCAATGCCGGCAACACCTCCCCGCAGCCGGCGATGAAAACCAGGCGATCGGGTTTTTCGGCCGAACCCCGGACATACTCGCCATTTTCCAGCTTGAGCCGATATTCCAGGCAGACAAATTTATCCTTCTCGATGTTGTTCATAAGGTTCTCCTTCAGCATAGCCACATGTTATAATATCATTATCAGACGAACCTGTGTCAAGGAGCCATGATCCGCAAGGCCAGACTTGAGGAAGTCCGGGAAATTTTTCGCCTGCTGTCGGACTATTCCAGCCAATGGAACGTTTTGCCCCGTTCGTTGGCTGAACTATACAGCTTTGTGCGGGACTTTTTCGTGTATCGGGAGGACGGCGACGGGCCCATCCTGGGCATCGGCGCGCTCCACGTGTTTTGGGAGGATTTGGGGGAAATCCGCTCCCTGATGGTCATTCCGGAACATCAGGGGCGGGGCCTCGGCCGGGCCTTGATAGAAAGCTGTCTGGCAGAAGCGCGCACCCTGGGAATGCGCCAGGTCTTTGTGCTCACCGACCGTCCCGAATTTTTCCGGCGCTTCGGGTTTCGGGAGTTTCCCCGGGAAAAGCTGCATCCCCGGATCTGGGCCGATTGCATCAAGTGCCTGAAATTTCCCCATTGCGACGAAATCCCCATGGTCCTGGATCTGCCGGAGACGCCTTAATATTCTAACGAAAAATTTCGAGACTATATCTAACCCTCTATGATCAGCTTTATCCTGAAAAGCATCTTCGGCAGCAAAAACGACCGGGAACTGAAACGCCTGGCGCCCCTGGTGGACGCCGTCACCCTGCTCGAACCGGAGCTGAGAAAAGCCTCCGACGCCGAACTCGCCGCCAAAACCCCCCGATTCAAAGAGCGCCTGGACCAGGGCGAGCCCCTGGACGACCTGTTGCCCGAGGCCTTTGCCACGGTCCGGGAGGCGTCCCTGCGGGTTTTGGGGCTCAGGCCCTTTGACGTCCAGCTCATCGGCGGCATCGTCCTCCACCAGGGCAAGATCGCCGAAATGAAAACCGGTGAAGGCAAAACCCTGGTGGCGGTGCTCCCCGCCTACCTCAACGCCCTCACCGGCCTGGGCGTCCACATCGTCACGGTGAACGATTACCTGGCCCGCCGGGACACCAAGTGGATGGGGGGCATCTTCAACTTCCTGGGGATGCGGGTGGGCACCATCCTCCACGGCTTAAACGACGAAGAGCGCCGCCGGGCCTACAACGCCGACGTCACCTACGGCACCAACAACGAGTTCGGCTTCGACTATCTCAGGGACAACATGAAGTTTGCGCTGACGGATTACGTCCAGCGGGATTTCAATTTCGCCATCGTGGACGAAGTGGACTCCATCCTCATCGACGAAGCCCGCACCCCCCTGATCATCTCGGGGCCGGCGGAGGAATCCACCAACCTCTATTACATCCTGAACCGGGTGGTCCAGCAATTAAAAAGGGAGCAGGACTTCACCGTGGACGAAAAAGCCCGGAGCGTCCTCATCACCGAGGAGGGCATCGCGCACGCCGAAAAACTGCTGAATATCAGCAACCTTTATGATCCCCGGCACATCGAGGTGCTGCACCACCTGAACCAGGGCCTCAAGGCCCACCAGCTCTTCAAAAGGGACGACGAGTACATCGTCAAGGAAGGCCAGGTCATCATTGTGGACGAGTTCACCGGCCGCCTCATGCCGGGCCGGCGCTATTCCGACGGTTTGCACCAGGCCCTGGAGGCCAAGGAAGGGGTGCGCATCGAAAATGAAAACCAGACCCTGGCCACCATCACCTTCCAGAATTACTTCCGCATGTACGACAAGCTGGCCGGCATGACCGGCACCGCCGACACCGAAGCCGAGGAGTTCAAAAAGATCTATAAGCTGGAAGTGATGATCATCCCCACCCATAAGAAAATGATTCGGGAAGACCACCCGGATGTCATCTATAAAACCGGGGAGGAAAAGTTCCAGGCCGCGGTGGAGGAGATCAAGGATTGCCACGAACGGGGCCAGCCCGTGCTGGTGGGCACCACCTCCATCGAAAAATCCGAGCATCTCAGCA
This sequence comes from Desulfobaccales bacterium, assembly GCA_041740935.1. Taxonomy (GTDB): domain Bacteria; phylum Desulfobacterota; class Desulfobaccia; order Desulfobaccales; family 0-14-0-80-60-11; genus JBGSLA01. Next base: position 3,565 of record JBGSLA010000161.1, read on the forward strand.
AGCTCCTCAAAAGGGAGGGCATCAAGCACGAGGTGCTCAACGCCAAGCACCACGAAAAGGAAGCGGAGATCGTGGCCCAGGCCGGGCAGCTGGGGCACGTCACCATCGCCACCAACATGGCCGGCCGGGGCACCGACATCGTCCTGGGCGAAGGGGTGGTCGAACAGGGGGGCCTGCACATCCTGGCCACCGAGCGCCACGAGGCCCGGCGCATCGACAACCAGCTCCGGGGCCGCTCCGGGCGTCAGGGCGATCCGGGCTCCTCCCGCTTTTACCTGTCCCTGGAGGATGATCTGCTCCGCATCTTCGGCTCGGAGCGCATCAAAGGCCTCATGGGCCGCCTGGGCATGGACGACGGCCAGCCCATCGAGCACCGCATGGTGAGCAACGCCATCCAGAAAGCCCAGATGCGGGTGGAAGCCCATAACTTTGATATCCGCAAACACCTCCTGGAATACGACAACGTCATGAACCAGCAGCGGGAGGTGATCTACTCCCAGCGCCGCCAAATCCTGGCCGGGGAAAATTTAAAGGAAGACCTCCTGGAAATGGCCGAAGAGCTGATTGAGGATATGGTGGCGGATTATGCCCCGGAGCACACCATGGAGGAAACCGACCTGAAGGGCCTGGAGGAGGCCTTCCTCCGACAGTTCGGTTTCCGGGCGCCCCTTATGGGAAATGACAACGGCGACTTGGCGGAATACCTCCTGGAAATGGTGGAGGAGCGCTACGAGGCCAAATCCCGGGAGGTCGGCCCCGAACTCTGGGAGCACCTCCAGCAGATGGTCATGCTCCAGATCGTGGACAACAACTGGAAGGACCACCTGCTGTCCATGGACCACCTCCGGGACGGCATCGGCCTTAGGGGCTACGCCCAGCGGGACCCGTTGCGGGAGTACCAGAAGGAGGGCTATGAATCCTTCCTGGACCTGGTGCAGCGCATCAAGGCCGACACCGTGGGCACCGTCTTTCATCTGCAGGTGCGGCCCCACCAG
>JBGSLA010000162.1:0-5406 GCA_041740935.1 Desulfobaccales bacterium
GATGATGGAGCCGATGGCCGCCCCGGCCACCGCGCCTCCGGCCGCGCCGGCGGCGGTGGAACGGGCCGGATCATAGCTGCCGCTGGGGGTGGTGCAGCTCATAAGTGGTACACTCAACAGCAAAATCATGGCCAGTGCTAAAATCTTGCGGCTTGTCATCAGCTTTCCTCCTTTGGGTTTGCACCGTGAGGTCTTATGGCCAGGAAGCCCCGGCTCGCCTGGTTGATTTTCCCTAAACCTCCCGGCCGACGGTTTGCCGGACGCGGTCCAAAATACCGTTGATAAAGGCCCCGGAGTCCTCGCTGCCGTAGCGCTTGGCCAGTTCCACGGCCTCGTTGATCACCACCTTGGCCGGGACCGCGGGTTGATGCAGGAGCTCATAAAGGGCCAGACGCAGGAGGTTGCGGTCCACCGCGGCCATGCGCTCCAGGCGCCAATGCTCCGAGTGCTGCCGGATCAGGGCGTCCAGTTCCGCCTGGTAGGCCTCCACCCCCTCCACCAGCTTGGCTAAATAGGCGGGAACTTTTTCCCCCTGCTCAAAGTGCCGGTAGAAGCGGGCCGTCTCCCCCTGCCGATGCCCCCGGCACTCGGCCTGGTAGAGGATTTGCAAAGCCCATTCCCGGCAGCGGCTGCGGGAGACCGCTCCCACAAAGGTCAGCCCATCTCCCTGAGCAGATTGACCATCTCCAGGGCCGACTCGGCCGCGGCGTAGCCCTTGTTGCCGGCCTTGCTGCCGGCCCGCTCCACCGCCTGCTCCAGGGTGTCGGTGGTCAGGATGCCGAAGAGCACCGGCAGGCCGCTTTCCAAAGACACCTGGGCAATGCCCTTGCTCACCTCCGCGGCCACGTAATCAAAATGGGGCGTGGAGCCCCGGATCACCGCGCCCAGGCAGACGATGGCATGGTGCTTGCCGCTGTGAGCCAATCGCTTGGCCGCCAGGGGAATCTCCCAGGCCCCGGGCACCCGCACCACCGTGAGGCCGGCGTCCGCCACCCCGTGGCGCCGCAGGCAATCCAGAGCCCCTTCCAGCAGGCGCTCGGTGATAAAGGAATTGAAGCGGCTGACCACCAGGGCGATGTGGAGGCCTTCCCCTGCTAACTTGCCTTCAAGGACATGCATCGGCGCCACCTCACACTAACTTCAGCATATGGCCCATCTTCAGGCACTTGGTCTTGAGATAGTTGCGGTTCACCCGGTTGGGGGGAATCTCCAGGGGGACCCGTTCCACCACTTTGAGGCCGTAGCCCTCCAGGCCGATGATTTTCTTGGGGTTATTGGTCATCAGGCGCATCTGGCGCACCCCCAGGTCCCGGAGGATCTGGGCCCCGATGCCATAATCCCGCAAGTCGGCCTTGAAGCCCAGGGCCTCGTTGGCCTCCACCGTATCGGCCCCCTGGTCCTGCAGGGCATAGGCCCGGATTTTGTTCACCAGCCCAATGCCCCGCCCTTCCTGGTTCATATAGAGAACGACGCCCTTGCCTTCTTCATCCACCCGGGCCAGGGCCGCTTCCAGTTGATCGCCGCAATCGCACCGCAGGGAGTGGAACACGTCGCCGGTCAGGCACTCGGAATGCACCCGCACCAGGGTGGGCTCCTCCGGGGTGATTTCCCCTTTCACCAGGGCCACGTGCTGGTTGTCGTCGATATCGTTTTCGTAGCCGTACACCGTGAATTCGCCGTAATAGGTGGGAAGCTTGGCCGAAGCGATGCAATGCACAAAGGATTCGTTTTTCAGGCGGTAGGCCACCAGATCGGCGATGGTGGCGATTTTCAGGTCATGTTCGGCGGCGAACTTCTCCAGGTCCGGCATGCGGGCCATGGTGCCGTCGTCATTCATAATTTCGCAGATTACCGCGGAGGACTTAAGCCCGGCCAGGCGGGCCAGGTCGGTGGACCCCTCGGTCTGGCCGGTGCGCACCAGCACCCCGCCCTTTCTGGCCCTCAAAGGGAAAATGTGCCCCGGGCTCACCAGGTCGTCGGGGTCGACCCTGTCCGCCACCGCGGCCAGGATGGTGGTGGCCCGGTCCGCGGCCGAAATGCCGGTGGTCACCCCTTTGCGGGCCTCGATGGAGACCAGAAAGGCCGTCTGGAAGGGGGACTGGTTGTCCCGTACCATGGGTTTAAGTTGCAGTTTGTCCACCAGATCCGGGGTCAGGGCCAGGCAGATCAGGCCCCGGCCGTAGCGGGCCATGAAATTGATGGCCTCCGGATTCACCAGCTCCGCGGCCATGGCCAGATCGCCTTCGTTTTCCCGGTCTTCGTCATCCACCAGGATAACCATCTTGCCCTGGCGGATGTCTTGAATCACCTCTTCTATGGGTGCCAACGCCATGAAATTCAGCGCCTCCAGGTTCACAAAATCGTGGGCTTGTTCCGGCGGCTCCTCCGGGAGTGCGGGAAGCAAGGAGCCGGGGATATGAAAAGCCGGCAAGGCCGCCCGCTTCGGGCAGAAACCCCTGCCGCCGCCTGCCGGTCAAGCAAATCTGTAGTAAGTTATAATACCTTACCCCGCGCTCTGCAACCAGGGATATTTTCAGAGGAAGCCGTGGCGCGCCAAAAGATCCTCGGTCAGGCCCGACTTGGCGCCCTGGGGCCCCAGGAGCCGGGCCACGTATTTGCCGATGATGTCGGTCTCCAGGTTGACCCGGTCGCCGATTTTGAGGTCAGCCAGGGTGGTGTCCCTGGCCGTATAGGGGATGATGTTCACCGTAACGAGGCGGCCGCTCACCGCATTCACCGTCAGGGACACCCCGTCCACCGCGATGGAGCCCTTTTCGATGACCAGAGGGGCCAGGGGCCCGGGCAGTTCAAAGGTGAGTTCCAGGTGGCCGGGGCCGGGCCGGCGCTCCATGAGCACCCCCAGGCCATCCACGTGGCCGGTGACCAGATGCCCCCCCAGGCGGTCGCCCAGGCGCAGGGCCCGCTCCAGGTGGACCCGGTCCCCCACTTTTTTGGCTGACAGGGTGCTGCGGGCCAGGGTTTCGGGGGAGACATCCACCTGAAAGGTCCGGTCCATTTTGGCCACCACCGTCAGGCAGGCCCCGGACACGGCCACCGATTCCCCGAGGGCCAGCTCTGCCACCGGAAAGGGCGGCGCCACCCCCAGGCGCAAACCTTCGGCCAGGCGCCGGGTTTCGGTTATCTGCCCCACCCCTTCCACAAGTCCGGTAAACATTTTTTCTCCCGGTAAGTTGCCAGGCTCAGTCGTATGAACCCTTAATCTTTTAAGGCGGTTAGCAGTCAGCAGTCAGTAAAAAAGTGAATAGGAACAATCGAACATTAGCCTTCGGCCCTCTTAACATAATTAAAAAATCCAATAGGGCCGGCCTCTGTGCCAGCCGCTGACTGATAACTGCTAACTGCTGGCTGCTAACTGCTGACTGCTGCCCTCAGGCCACCGTCACCTCGGGGCACAGGAACACGTCCTGAATGGCGTTCAGCAGCTCCACCCCTTCCTTCATGGGCCGCTGGAAGGCCTTGCGGCCGGAAATGAGCCCCATGCCCCCGGCCCGCTTGTTGATCACCGCGGTGCGCACCGCGTCCGCCAGGTCGTTGGTCCCGGAGGCGCCCCCGGAATTGATCAGCCCGGCCCGGCCCATGAAGCAGTTGGCCACCTGGTAGCGGGTCATGTCTATGGGGTGGGCCCCCGCCAGATCGGAATAAACCCGGGGATGGGTGTGGCCGAAGTTCAACACCGTGTAGCCGCCGTTCACCGTGGGCTGCTTCTGTTTGACGATATCGGCCTGGATGGTCACCCCCAGGTAATTGGCCTGGCCGGTGAGGTCGGCCGCAGTATGAAAATCCTTGGCCGTGGTTTTGAAGGCCGGGTTGCGCAGATAGCACCAGAGGATGGTGGCCAGCCCCAGTTCGTGGGCCTTTTCAAAGGCCTGGCTGATTTCCAGGAGCTGGCGGCGGCAGTCCGGCGAGCCGAAATACACCGTGGCCCCCACCGCCACCGCGCCCATCCAGAAGGCCTGCTCCACCCGGGCAAACAGGGTCTGGTCGTGGATGGCCGGATAGGTCAACAGTTCATTATGGTTGATCTTGACGATAAAGGGAATTTTGTGGGCGTATTTGCGGGCCACCGAGCCCAGGACCCCGAGGGTGGAGGCCACCGCGCTGCAGCCGCCCTCGATGGCCAGCTTGACGATGTTTTCCGGGTCAAAATAAATGGTGTTGGGGGCAAAGGACGCCCCCGCCGAGTGCTCAATCCCCTGGTCCACCGGCAGGACCCCCAGGTAACCCGTGCCCGCCAGGCGCCCGTGGTCAAACATGGCCGCCAGGGAGCGCAACACCCCGGTGGGCCGGTCGCTCATCACCCAGACCCGGTCGATGAAGTCCGGCCCGGGGAGATGCAGACTTTCCCGGGGAAAGCCTTTGCATTGATGGGTCAGCAGGTCCTCAGCATCCTTGCCTAAAAGCGTCTGTATTTTCTTGAACATCAGGTCACCCCTTTAAATTTTTTTTGAGGTATTCAGACAGCCAAGGCGATTTTCCCTTTAGCCGCAGCCCGAAGGCGGTGCTTGGGGGTTGCAGAACAATCTGCCATCACAAGGAATCGGCCGCAGGGGCGCCCTTCCTGGCGCCCTGAGAGGGCTCGATGGCTCGAGCCACACTTATCTCCCATCAAACCGAATACTTCAGTTTAGCGCAGGCTGAAGCCTGCGGCTACCTGCAATATTGGTTCACCTGACTCAAAAACGACCGCGTGCTGACCCTGGGTTTTCCCCAAACCGGGAAAAGCCTGGTGGCCCAGGCCTCCCGCCTGTGCCGGCCCGGGTTGAAAACCTTTGCCCCCGGGTGGTTGGCGGGCCGCGCCCACCTGGCGGACCCTTTCCCCGTCAGACCCGGCCAACGCTGCCCTGCATGATCTCCAGGGCCACCCGGGCGGCCCGCTGCGAGGCCCCGGGCAGGCCCAGGCCCTTTACCACCCGAGCCAGACCCCGCCCAAGCTCCTGAACGCGGGCCATATCCTTGATCCAGCTCAGCGCCTCCCCGGCCAGGCGCTCCGGCGTGCAATCCTCCTGGATGAGTTCGGGGAACATCCCCTCCCCGGCCAAGAGATTGGCCATGCCGATGTGGTCCACCCGGATGAGCAGTTTGGCCACCCGGTAGGTCAGGGGCGCCAGCCGGTAGATAATCACCGTGGGGGTCCCGGCCAGGGCCGCCTCCACGGTCACGGTGCCCGAGGCCACCACCGCCAAATGCGCCGCCGCCAGCGCCGCATAGGCCTGGCCGGGGATTATTTTGAGGAGAGGGCCGGGGGACGGCGAATCCTCCGCCAGCCCCTCAAACTCCCTTCCTAGCTCCCATTGAACGGGAGCTTGAGGCTCCTGCCTGTGCTGCACCGGCTGGAAGCCTGTGCTCCCTTTTGTATCGGGTTGGGAGGGGGGTTTGGGGGGAGGG
>JBGSLA010000163.1:0-3234 GCA_041740935.1 Desulfobaccales bacterium
CCTCCCCCCAGACCCCCCTCCCAACCCCCTATTAAGGGGCAGGCAAGGTCGACCTTCGCCCCGACTGAGGGCGCAATAAATTGCGCCCCTACGTGGGGTTGGGGGTGGAGATGTGGAAAAGGGGCAGGGGTCTTGTGACCCCGGCACGGGCTTCCAGCCCGTGGGAACCTCCCTCCCCCACAAAAAACTTTTCATAACAGTCGCTCATGGACCTGCGGCCCACCCGTAAAGCCTGAAAAGCCTTTATGGTGTAGGGACAGCCGCCCCCGGCTGTCCAAACCGGGCAGGCGAGGGCGCCTGCCCCTACACCAAGGAAACTTTTCAGGACAGCCGAACCGGGGAAATGGTCGGGACGGGCGGATTTGAACCGCCGACCTCCTGCGCCCAAGGCAGGCGCGCTAACCAGGCTGCGCTACGTCCCGATGCGGGGGAAATTTTTGACGAGATTTTTTCTTATAATTACAATGTGTTGGGTTGATGTGCAAGAATTATTGGGGCGGGTCGGCGAAAAATTCTTCTGGTTTCTCTGCGAGCCTTTCCTTCAGCTGGTGCAAAGCCCGTCCCCGGTGGCTGAGGCGGTTTTTTACCACCAGGTCCAGTTCGGCCACGGTGGCCTGATAGTCCGCCAGCCAAAACACCGGGTCATACCCGAAGCCCTGGGTTCCCCGGGGTTCAGGGGCAATGGCGCCCGCCAGTTCCCCCCGGCTGGTGATGACCCTGCCGTCCGGCCGGGCCAGGGCGATCTCACAGACGAAACGGGCGCCGCGCTTCTCCGGGGGGACCCCGGTTAATTCGTCCAGGAGCTTGCGCCAATTGTCTTCGTCGGTGGGGGTGCGCCCGCGGGTGCGGTCCTGGGCGTAGCGGGCCGAAAAAACTCCGGGGCGCCCTGCCAGGGCCTCGACCTCGAGCCCTGAGTCGTCCGCCAGGGCGGGAAGCCCGGTGAGGCGGGCCACGGTCCGGGCCTTGGCCAGGGCGTTGTCGGCAAAGGTGGCCCCCTCTTCGGGAATCTCCGGGATTTCGGGAAAATCGTTGAGGCTCAGGAGCCGCACCCCCAGGTCCCGGAGCAGGTCCGCCATTTCCCGGACCTTGCCGGCGTTGCGGGTGGCCATCACCAGGGTAAGGGGAGCCATGGCCCCAGGGCCTCCTCCTGTTTGCGGAAGATTTCGGTGAGGCCGGCGGTGGCCAACTCCAGCATGTCGGGCAGCAATTTCCGGGGAAAGGGCCCCTCCTCCCCGGTGGCCTGCACTTCCACCAGTTCGCCCCGGCCGGTGGCCACAAAATTGGCATCCACTTGGGCTTCGGAGTCCTCCTGGTAGTCCAGATCCAGCAGCAAAGCGCTCCCCACCAAGCCGACGCTCACCGCGGCCACCTGGTCCCGGACCGGCAAGACCTCGAGGATCTCCTGTTGGCGCAGGGGCTCCAGGGCCAGGCACAGGGCCACAAAGGCGCCGGTGATGGCCGCGGCCCGGGTGCCGCCGTCGGCCTGGATGACGTCGCAGTCCAGGACCACGGTGCGCTCCCCCAGGGCCTTTAAGTCCACCACCGCCCGGAGCGACCGGCCGATGAGGCGCTGAATTTCCTGGGAGCGCCCCCGGGGCCGCCCGGTTAGCCCCTCCCGGGACTGGCGGGTCCCGGTGGACCGGGGCAGCATGGCATATTCCGCGGTGACCCAGCCCTGGCCGGTGTGGCGGCGGAAAGGAGGCACTTCCTCCTGGACTGAGGCGGCGCACAGCAACCGGGTGCGCCCCCAGGTGACCAGGACCGAGCCCTCGGCAAAATCCAGGTAATGGGTGGCCAGGGTGAGGGGGCGCAGCGCGTTGGGTGGTCTTCCGCCGATTCGGGGCATGGGCAGTTTTGAGCAGTCAGCAGTCAGTAAACAATAGTGAGAAATCCTTAAAAAACGGCGCTAAAAAAAATCTCAGGCCTGGCTAATCCTTGAGAGATTGGCGCACCGTGTCGATGACCATGTTGAAGGTGTCGGCAAAGGTGGTGGGGGTGAGGCGTCCCACCTCGATGAACTTCACCACGATTTCCTTGGCCACCTTGAGCACCAGCTCCTCCCGAGCGGGGATGGGAGCGGCGCCGCCTTTGTCTCGAGCCACGGCGGGGCCTCCCTGAGGGGGTGTTTTTCTGGTAATATGAGCTGTGAGCCTTGAGCTATGAACAATCTCAGAGCGAACACTTGTAGCTCAAAGCCCAAAGCTCAATGCCCCGCCGATCAGAAGAAGGCCATCAAATGACCGGCGGGGACGGCAAGAAGAACCGGATCACAGCCCTCCTTGGGGGTATCATAAACCAAGGCGGGCCGGAGGGCAAGGGGAACAGATGGGGCGCATTCAGGTGCTGGACCCGAAGACCGCCGGGCTCATCGCCGCGGGGGAGGTGGTCACCCGGCCGGGGTCAGTGGTGAAGGAGTTGGTGGAAAACGCCCTGGACGCCGGGGCCCGGCACATCTTCGTGGAGATCGAGGAAGGGGGGCGGCGCCTGATCCGGGTGGTGGACGACGGCTGGGGCATGACCCCGGAAGAGGCCCCCCTGGCCCTGGTGCGCCATGCCACCAGCAAAATCCGCCGGGAAGAGGATCTGTTGGGCATTTCCACCCTGGGTTTTCGGGGCGAGGCCCTGCCCAGCATCGCCCAGGTGAGCCGGCTGGAACTTCTGACCCGGCCCCCGGGGGCTGCCGGCGGCTTTCGGGTGTTGACCGAGGGCGGCGATATTCTGGAATCCCAGGTGGCCGCGGCGACCCCCGGCACCCGGGTGACGGTGGCGGACCTGTTTTTCAACACCCCGGTGCGGCGCAAATTCCTGAAAAGCCGGGAGGCGGAGCAGGGCTATATTCTGGAGACCGTCCGGCATCTGGCCCTGGGCTATCCTGAAGTGCATTTTCGCCTGACGGCCGGCAAAAGGACGCTGTTGGCCGCGCCCGCGGCCTCGACGTTGCTCGAACGGGTGGCCGCGGTGCATGGCGCCGAAGCGGCCGAGCACCTCCTGCCCTTCGCACTGGAAGGCGGGCCCTGGGCCGCGGCCGGGGCCTTGTCTCTGCCGGACTACACCGTGGCCAGCAGCCGCTTCCAGGTGCTCCTGGTGAACCGCCGGGTGGTCCAGGACCGGATTTTGGCCGCGGCGGTGAGGGCCGCGTACCAGGGCCTGCTGCCCCGGGGCCGCCAGCCGGTGGTGATGGCCTATCTGACGCTCCCCCCCGAACAGGTGGACGTCAATGTCCACCCCGCCAAG
>JBGSLA010000164.1:0-18771 GCA_041740935.1 Desulfobaccales bacterium
GGGGGAGGCGGCGGCGCCGGGCCTCGGCCACGATGCCGCCGGTGCCCCCCAGCCCCTGGGCCCCCTGGCCGTCCCAGACCGCCAGGAGCACGTCGCAGTGGTCCAGCACGTAATGCCCGGCCGCTTCATAGGCCTCTTCTCGGCTGGGGGCCGGGGGCAGGTGGATGACTTCTGCCGCTTGGCGGACAAGGGTGAGAAACTCCTGTTGGGACCGGGACGCGGGAAAATCCTGGAGATACTCGGACTCCGGCAGGGGCAGGGGCACGATCAGGCGGGAATGAGGTTTGGCCAGCACCTGCTGCGCCACCAACCGGTCGGACCCCTCCGCCAGGGAGGAGATGACGGCCAGGGGCTCCCCGGGAAATTTTCGCTCAATGCCTCGCAAAGCCTCGCCGATGCCGGCCTCGAGCTTGTCCACCTCGGCCAGGATGCGGTGTCCGGTGACGCCGATCTTGATCATGTCGTCCCTTTCCGGGTCAGGTTCAGGCAGTGCCGCGCCTCAGGCTCGTCAGTCTTTCACCAGGCAGTAGCCGGCCCTGGTGACGATCTCCGGAATCTGCCGCACCAGGTCCCGGTTTTTGTCTTTTTCGCCCTCCGGCAACTCCCCTTTTCCCAGGGCCTGGAGCCACTCGGCCGGCAGCCCGCCCTTTTCCTGGGCCGAGAGTTTCTGCCACCAGAGCATGTCCTGATGAACCTTCCTGGCTTTCTCGGTTTTGGCCCCATGGCGCCAGCCCTGCTCGATCTTGGCCTGCAGCCAGCGGAGATGCTCCGCCTCGGCCAGATTCTCAATAACTTCGGTGAGATCCGGCGTCAGGGGAGGACCGCTCGCAGGTATCAGGCGGTAGCCCACCTGGGCGAGTTTGTGGGGAATGTCCCGCACAAAGGCCCGGTTCTGCTCTTTGTCCTCAGGGTCCAAATCCTTATAGGTCTTGCAGCAGGTGCGCCGGGCGGAATGCTTGCTGGTGGCATGGACCTTTTCGCAATAGATCTGATGCACCGCCCCGGCCAGCTTATCCACCACCACCTCCGGCAAAATGATGGTCTGCACCAGGGATAGAAACTCCCGGCCGTCCACATGGAGGTCGAGTTGGGCCTCGGAAGGCAGACTCGACCGTTCAAAGTGGGTCTTGTGGGTGAGGGCGCTCATGGTGATGACCGCCTCCATGGACCGGGCCCCATGCTTGTAATGGGAGGCTTCCAGGAAGGCGTGCAGCACGCCGGGATCGATGTTAAGCAGCGTTAGGTCATTCTCTTTTTGGAAGAGCGTATCCCAGTGGAGTTTGAGCATGACCCTGAGGATAATGGCCCGGCGGATGAGGTAGTGGGGATCATTGACCGCCAGCCCGCGCTCTGTCTTGCGGCGGTTGGGGCCCAGGATATTGACGTAGCCCCGGAGCCGGCTGACGAAATCCGGACCTTTGGCGGCCCGGAAGGCCTCGGGGGAATGCCCCTGGGAAAAATTCTCCATGGTGGCGCTGGTGCCGCCCGCGAACACGAAAATGGCCCGGCCCAGGGGATGGGTGATCTGCCCTTCCTGAAAGGTGCCGTCCTGCATGGGGGCCAGAAAATAGCGCAGCCACCCCAGGGGCTGGCCCATGAGGGCGGTGTCGAACTCATCCCAGAAAATCAGAGGCATCTTGCCGCCCAGGCCCACGTCCCGCACCTGGTGCAAGGCCCCCAGAAGTTCCTCGGGGTGATGAAACTGGGACAGGTTGAATTCCCTGGGCTCCAGGGGCGCGGGCAGCTGGGAAAAGGACCGGGCGATCTGCTTGATGGCGAAGGACTTGCCCGACCCCGGCGGGCCGAACACCGCGATGGACACGGGCTTGGTGTGGCGGGGGTGGCAGCAATACTCCCGCATCAGGATGCGGATGCTGCGCAGGCTTTCGATTTCCAGGCGGTCCACCGTCTCCAGGGCCCCGAACTTGCCCAGGGGCACGCCGGGCAAGGCCTCCTTGACCCCGCGCCGGACGATCTGCCGGGCCACCTGCTGGAGGTTGTTGGGGTGCTTTTCCTGCAAAATGTTCCACCGGCCGCTTCGGGAGGGTCCTTTCAGGGCAAAGGGCAGCGGCTCCGGTTGGGCGGGCAGGGGGACCTCGCTGACCTCCCAGGGGCCGCCCTCCTGGGTCAGGGCGGCGGCAATCCTCTCATAAGGGAAGACCAGGGTGGGCACCACCTTGCCGGGCCCCAGGGGAGCGATATCATACCCCCCCAGATGCAGACTTCGGAGCGCGGTCAAGCCCGCTTGCACGCCTTTGGTGAAGTCGGGGCCTTCGGGGGAGGCCATGATCTCCCGGGCGATGCCGGCCGTGAGACAGATGGTGTAGCCGATGAGGCTGCCGGGATGCCTCCCCTCCCAGGCGCCTTCCATGACCCGGGGGTCGAAAATCAGGGTGCCCCGGGGGCCGGTTGCGGTTTTGGACAGGAGCAGCGCCCCCGCGGCATTGAGGGAAATCACCACCTGGGCGCAGTGGGACAGGCCGCTGATGCGCAGATTGTGGGTCAGCTCCCAGAACAGGTCCTGGGCCGTGCGCTCCCAGGAAAGGTCCCGGCTTATCCGGACCTCGGTCAGGCGCAGGTCCTTGACCGGGATAACCACGACGAGCCGGTGGGCGTGCCGCCGGTAGAGTTCCTCCCATAACGGCCCCTGGGCTATGGGGCTGGCCATCTTCAGGATGATCCAGGGCGCGGGGGGCTCCTGGGTCAAGGCCTGGGGCCAGAGGTGGGAGTGGCTGCGAAAACCCAGATTGGCGTCATCCAGCACCACCAGACCCGGCGGCGGATCGCCCGCAACTGCCCGTTCCTGGTTTTCCCCGGGCGTGCTGAAGGTGCAGTGGTCCAGACCCAGAAACTCCTTGACCCGCCAGACGGTTTTCTGCCGGTCATGAAGCTGCTCTTCATACAAAGACCACAGGGCATAGGAGTGGTGAAAGGCTTCGTCGGTGGGCAGGACCTTTTGCCAGTCGACGGCGGGGTGGCGCACCGTGAACCTCTCTTGCCTGCTGCGGCTGGGCTCCTTCGCCGCGGTTTTGATGAGTTCGGCCAGCATGGCCGCTCCCCCGGGCTGGCAGCCGGCCCGGGTGCAGTCCAGGGCGCTCCAGGCCAGGCCCCCCGCCCGGCCCTCGACGCGGGCCAGGTTCCAGTCCACGGTGACGTCCCCGGCGACCACGATCACTTTTTCAGACGAGGTGCTTTTAGCCATGGCGTACCCCTTTCCTGCTGAAGGTTTGTGCTTACGGAAATAAACCAGGCGGTCCTTCCCCCCCCTTTTTCAAAAGGGGCCAGGGCACTGCTGTCCGGCACGGAAATTGCCGGTGCATCCTATGTTCAGATGACATTTCCGAAAAGCTGCTGTAAATGGCCTCTAAACTCCAAATCCCTGATGGTTGTCTGTATCTGGACATGGAACCGGAAAAGCCCTCTTCTCCCTCACCCTTGATGGGGGAGGGCTGGGATGAGGGTGGTGATTTTCTATGTAAAGTCGCCATGTTGCTCCGTTTGTCCCCTTTCCCCACCCCCCTGCCGCCGGGGGAGAGGGAGCCGAAGGACAGAAGTTTGGGGCAAAAAGACTCTGGGATCGAGCCCGAGTCCCAAAAATTCAAGGCAACTTAGCCAGCAACAGCCGGCCGCCTTCAGCCCGCGGGTCCCCGGCATCTTCCAGGATGAGGGTCGATTCTTCCACCCGGTCTTTGTCCACCGGTTTCCCTGAGCGGTGATACATGATTTGCAGGTTGATCCCCACGTTGGCTGATTCCAGCGGCAAGGGAATTTTGTGTAATATGGCCAGGGCCCGGAGAAACAAGGGCTCGGCTTCGTCAAAGCGCCCCTGGTTTAAGTAAAGATCCGCCAGATTGTTCAGGGAGATGGCCACGTGCGGGTGCTCCGGCCCCAGGACCTTCTCCCGGATGTTCAGGGAGCGCTGGTACAGGGGCTCGGCCTCAGCATAGCGGCCCTGGTCGCGGTAAAGCAGCGCCAGATTGTTCAGGGAGGTGGCCACGTCTGGGTGCTCCGGCCCCAAAACTTTCTCCCAGATAGCCAGGGCGCGGTGGTATAAGGGCTCGGCCTCGTCGTAGCGGCCCTGGGATCTGTAAATCACCGCCACTCCAAGCAGGGAGACAGCTACGTGCGGGTGGTCCGGCCCCAAAACTTTCTCATAGATAGCCAGAGCGCGCCTGTAAAGAGGCTCGGCCTCAGGGTAACGGCCCTGATCTGAGTAATGCACTGCCAGGTTGTTCAGGGAGGTGGCGACGTCTGGGTTCTCCGGCCCCAGGACATTCTCCCGGATGTCCAGGGAGCGCCGGAACAGGGGCTCGGCCTCGGGGTAACGGCCTTGGGATTGGTAAAGCTCTGCCAGGTTGTTCAGGGAGGTGGCAACGTCTGGGTGCTCCGGCCCCATTAATTTCTCCCGGAGAGCCAGGGAGCGCCGGAACAGGGGCTCGGCCTCGGCCAGTTTACCCCTCCGTTTCATAACCTGACCCAGGTTACCCATAGTCCTCAAGGTATCTTGGCTATCGGCCCCGACGGTTCCCTCGTAACTCTGCAAGGCGCTGGTTAAGGTCTCTTCGGCCTTGATAAAATCCCCCCTCAATAAGTGCGTCACCCCAAGGTCCTGCAGGCAGGTCAAGGTATCCCGATGCCCGGTTCCCTTAATCTTCTGGTAACCTTGCAAGACCTCTTCAAAAACGGCCTGTGCCTCGGAATAGCGGCCCAACCCGTAAAGGGCGCATCCCAATTCATGCTTTTGGCCCAAAGTCTTGGCATGCTCTGGCCCATATTTCTTTTCCGATAATTCCACCGCCTGCCGCAACAGGGGTTCGACTTCTGAATAATTACCACCCTTACGAAGCCATAACCTGAGGCTTTCTTCCACAGCAAGGGTGTATTCATGTTCGGGGCCCAGACGTTCACGCTTCAGGCCTACTATTTCCTTGGTATATAGGGCCGCTTGCAGAAACCAGCCCCTGGCGGCATAGGCCCTGGCTGCGGCGTAAAGCAGCTCATCATTCAGGGCGACTCCGGCCTGGCCCCGCAGATGGTGAATCAGACTCTCGGCATGGGGCAGCAGCACCTCCCAGGCGAGCCGGTGCTCCAGGTCGGTGGATGCCGGGCGGGCGGCGTTCACCAGGCGCACGGCGGTTTGCAGGGCGGCCAGGCGGTCCGCCGGGGGCAGGTGCAGCCGCTCCACCGTCTGCACCAGGGGGTGCACCGCAAAACTTCGCCCTTCCCCCTGCACCATGGAATAGGCCTTCAGTTGGCCCACGGCCTGGCGCACACACCATTCCGGGGTGGCTGCCTCCGGGGAGCCGGAGGCGGGCGCGGCCGGGCCCGCCCCCCAACCCCGCTCCGCCTCTTGTTGCAGAAGGTCCACGGAGGTGACGAAATACTCCTGGGGAATGGGCGTGGCGGCCAGGAAGGCGGCCAGGCGCAGGACGGCCCGGGCCGCGGGTTTGAGCCGGTCCACGGTGGACTTCCAGGTGGTGATGACCGGGTCGGGATATTCGGTGGAGCCCAGGGCCCCGGCGGCGAGGAGCTCCCTCTCATTGTCCCGGTACAGCCGCAGGTAGTCGGCAAAGCCAAACTCCGCTCCCTCCTGGGCGATGAAGGCCGCGGCCTGCTCCAGGGCCAGGGGCAGGCAGCCCAACGCCTGGGCCAGGGCGTCACAGGCCGCGAGTTCCCCTGAACTCCCGGGGTCAGTGCCGGCGGCCGCCAGATCCAGTCTCCCGGCCCGGCTGAGCAAAAGTTCCCGGGCCGGCTCCGGCTCCAGGACATACAGATACAGGGACTTGACGGCCGCGGACCAGGCCGCGAAGCGGGAGGTGATGAGGGTGTGGCAGCCGCCGGCCTTGGGGATCCAGGCCATCACCGACTGCTCGTCCTCGGCGTTGTCAATAATGAGGAGGCGGGTGTCCTGGCTGTTTAATTCGAAGAGGGCCCGGGCCGCCTTGTCGGCGTCCGAGAGGCCCAGCCCGGCCCGGTCGGGGAACAGGAGGTCGTGGACCCGGGCAAAGCCGGTTTCCAAATCGATATGGGCGTCCACCCAAAAAATCTGGGGGTAGCAGCGCCAGAATTTTTCGGCATAATGCCGGGCCAGGGTGGTCTTGCCCACCCCGCCCAGGGCCGTCAGGGCCCGCACCCGCCCCTGGGTGAGGACGGCCCGGGGGTTGAGGTGCAGTTCCTCGTGGATGCGCAGAAGGTCCTTTTGCCGCCCCACAAAATGGGGGTTCGGCCGATGGGGCAGGTGGCTGAGGCGGGCCGTTTTTTGGGGTTCGGGCCGGGCCAGAAGTTTGCGGACCGAGGCCTCCAGGCGAGTCCAGCCGACGCCCTGGGGCTGGGAGAGGTCCAGCCTTTCGGCCTGAAAACGCTCCAGGGGCGGGGTGCACACCTCGGTCCAGGGGCCTTCGAAGATGAGGGGCATCACCGCCTCGGCGCCGTAGGTCTCATATCTGGTCCAGTCGGATTGCTTCCAGCGCGGAGTGAGCACCGGCAGAAACACCCGGCTGTTTTCGCAACCCTGCTCGATTTCCCGGTGCCAATCATAGCCGGGCTGCAGGCGGAACTTATCGAACCAGACCGTGAAACCCTCGGTGTCAAGCCGACGCTGAAGCTCTTCGGCATACTGTAGATCAGCAGAAGCATAGCTGATAAAACAATCATAAGGCATGGCGCTCTCCCCAACGGGACATGCGGCATCCGGCCATAACCTGGCCCTGTTCGGCCTGCTCTTCGTTCACCCCCCAGCGCAGGTCCACCTCCACGAACTCCACGGCCAGCTCCCGGCAGCGGCGCCGCAATTCCGGGAAGACGTGCTTGACCAGGTAATCCCGCTCCGCCTGCATGTCGTGAAAGGTGGAGCTGATGAAAACTCGGTTGGTTCTCCTGGCCCCTGGCATGCTGATCCTCTTGGGCTTTTACAGGGGGAAAGCAGGATTTCAGTCAGCCGTTATCCGGCTTGCATTAAACCGCAGCGGCGGCAAAATTGGTAGTGAAAATGTCTGATAACCAGCTTGGTCCAGTTGTGTCTGTCAAGTTCTGCAAATTGGATACGGCATGGGGGCGTTCCTCCTTAGGGACTTTTCAGCAGGGCGTCCACTTCCTTGAAAATGGCCGAGGAGGCCAGGCGGAACTCCTGGGTCAGTTCGTGTTTCCAGAGGGCCAGGGCTTCCGGGCCGCTGGTTTTCAACAGGCCCTGGAAATAGGCCAGCTTGCCCTTGAGGTTGTGGGCCGCAAGATACGTGGTTTCGCTGTGAAAGAGCACCGGGCGCAGGCAGAGCATCTCCAGTTCGCTGAGCCGCAAGGACAGCCCCGGGGCCGCGGCCTTGGCGACCGCGGGGTCTAATTTGCGGGCCCCGGTCAGGGGTTGCAGGGTCACCTCGGTGGCCCGGATGACCTCAAGGGCCCGGCGCAGGTGCCGGAGGCACTCCACCCGGTGCAGGAGGAGTTCCCGTTCCGGGGCGGCCTCCGGACCGAGGCCCCGGTCCTGGCCCTCGTAGAGAAAAACCAGATGCAGCTGCTCCACCGTGGGGATCTCGGCCCCGAACAAGGCGTAGAGATTGTTCAGCAGCATTTTGAGCTCCCGGGCGTTGCCGGGCCAGCGATACGCCCTGAGCTCAGAGAGGAATTCCTCTGACAAGGGCTTGCCTTTATTTTGGGTGATTTCCGTCCAGAAAAACCGGGCCAGCAGGGGAATGTCATCGGGATGTTCTCTTAAGGCCGGGGTGCGGATGAGAAAGCCCCGCAGCCGGTAATAGAGGTCTTCCAGGAACTGGCCGGCCTTGATCATGCTGAACAGGTCCCGGTTGGTGGCCGCCAGCACCCGGGCCCTGACCGGCCGCTCCTTTTCCTCCCCCACGGGCCTGATCATGCCGGTGGCCAGGGCCCGCAGGATTTTCCCCTGGTGGTCCGGGGCCAGGTTGCCGATCTCGTCCAGAAACAGGGTGCCCTCGCCGGCCTCCTCCCATAAGCCGATCTTGTCCCGGAAGGCCGTGGCATGGGAGCCCTTCTTGTGGCCGAAGAGTTCGGACTCCAGCAGGTAGGGGGAAATGGCCCCGCAATCAACCGGGATGAACTTCTGGGAGCGGCGGGGGCTCAAATCGTGGACGGCCCGGGCCACCACCTCTTTGCCGGTGCCGGTATCCCCCAGGATCAGCACCGGTTCGGTGATTTTGGCGGCCAGGGTGATGAAATGCCGCACCAGCCGGGCTTCCGGTGAGTTGCCGATGAATCTCTGGTTGAGTTCCTGGGAGATTTCCTGCCGATTTTCCAGAATTTCCAAAAACTGGCTGGCCAGATCAACGGCGACAAGAGGGATGTCGGTCTGAACAGTGGTCTCCCGGTCCGCGGCCTGTTTCCATAAAGGTTCAAAGACCGCGTCGCTGACCCCGATGATGTAAAGATTGCTGTCCCCGGTCTCCTGGGCGTTGGCCAGGAGGGTGCGGATGCTCCGCCGGCATTGGCCGGGGTTGCGGAAGCGGCCGTCCAGGAGCGGGACCTTGTCGTGGCCCAAAAGGAGTTGTTTCAGGGTCTTGGCCGGGTTCTTGGCGCCCCGCTCGATGACCAGATCCTGGAACCGGACCAGCGTGGCCAGATGCGGCTGGCGCACCACCAGGACCGCGGGCCGGGTCCGGTTTTTGATTTTCTCCAAATCCTGGGGGGTGTCGAGAGCAATATCCTCCCGATGTAGCCGCCACCGGCCCCCTAAAGGGCTGACGCCTCGCAACACCTGCATGCCCCACTCCTTTTTGTTGATTCCACCCAAATAAAGTCAACTAATCAACGCAACAAAATCAATCAATAAAAATATATCTATCTATAATTGTTGCAATTATAGATTTGGCACAGGTTTTGGATTTAGTGACAGGTGACAGTCTTAATAATCATTGATTTACTCATACGGTGGAGTTGATTATGGACTCAAATTTCTCCCCTGTCAATAGCTGGGGCGTGCCGGAATCCCAGGAAACTCTCCGGCAGGTGGCCGACCTGTGCGTCCAGGCCCTGGGCCTGCCCCTCAAGGTTTTGCCTGAGGGGACGGCGTTTCATTCTCAGGAGGCGGATAAGACGTCCTCGCGGGGGATTATTTCCTGCCGGGGGCGGCTGGTGGAAGATGATTTTATTCTGCTGGAGTGTGAGCTCCTGCGGGGGCCGGAGGGTTTGCGGGTGTCCACCAGGGCCGTTTTTGAGCACCTGTCCTCGCTGGGAGAAAAAATCAGGCTGGCGCCCCCGAAACTCCGTCCGCAGGGGGAGACTTCCTATCTGGTGAGCCTGAAGATTCAAGCCAAACCTCTTTCCGTGGCCCGGGCCAGCGCCCTGGTGGATGAGCTGAAGCATCTCGACCACCTGGCCAGAGTCCTCCAGGAGGAGCTCCCTGTCGGGCGGACCGACGCGGAGTTGGCCAAACTCTATGAGCCGGTGTCGGAACTTTTGGAGCCGGTGTCGGCGTGGCCGGGACCTGAGGCGGAGCCTGGCGAATTACTGGGGGACTGGGCCGCGGAAACCGTGGATTATCTGGTGAGCTCCTGTTCCGTGGCCCTGGCTGCCGCGACTCCGCTGGAGGGGGACCTGGCCCTGGCGGTCTGCGCCCCGGCGGCCCACAGGTTCAAGAAAACCCTGGGGAGATTGAAACTCCCGAGCATCAACGCCAGAACCCTGGTGGAACTGAGCCAGAAGGCCCCCGGCTGGGTGGCGGCGCCGGCCATGAACCTCAGCCTCGGCACCAGCCCCTATGAACTCGGGAACGAAATGCGGGCCCTGCTGAGCACCCTGGCCGGCCAAAATCGCCCGGCGATTTTTACGGGGGATATAGAAGAGTTGCAGGCGGTGTTCCACGGCGGCCAGGGCGGCAAAACCGACCCCCTGCTCCCCGTGGTGCGCCATGTGCCGGCGATTCCCCTTAATACCCTGGCCCTCTTTGCCGTCAGGACTGCGGGCCTGCGGGCGGGCGGCCTGCCGGCGGCCACCGAAGCGCGGTTGCTCCAGGGGATCATAGACGAGTTGGGCCGCTTATCGCCAGCGGAGCAACGCCGGGTGCTGCCGGGAGTGGCCAGAAGGGCCGTCAATTCCTGGGCTTCCGGGTCGCCCCGGGGCGATGACTCCGGCTTTGCCGCCAAGGCCAGCAGCCTGTCGGAGACGCTCTCGGGCCTGAGCCCCCAACCCCGGGTGCACCGTCTGGCAACCGTGCAGGAGCACTTTGTACAGAGGCTCACCGATCCCGGGCTCCTGGGCGTCTTACAGGAAAAACTTCTGGGCCAGAATCAGGCCCTGGCGGAGTTTGTCAACCGCCTGGCCAGTGAAGCGCTGACCCGGCCCGGCCATCAACCCGTGCGGCTGTGCGTCGAGGGCACCCCGGCCACCGGCAAATCGGAGAGCCTGGTGCTGACGGCCGAGTGGCTGGGCATACCGTACCTAAACTTCGACGCGGCCAGCATCCCCAGCGCCCACACCGCCGCGGCCCAGTTGCTGGGCTCCGGCCGGGGTATCGTGGGCTCGCACCAAAGCGGCCGACTGGAGCAAGCCGCCAAGCACCATGCCGGGGCCTTGATCGAAGTGAGCGATCTGGACCATGCCCCGCCCGAAGTGCGGTCCTCCCTGGCGGACCTGTTCCTGCAGGTCCTGGATAAAGGGGAGGCCCAGAGCGCCACCGGGGCCATGTTCTCCTGCGCCAATCTCATTTTCGGTTTCAGCATGAACCTCCCCGGCAACAAAGATGAGAAGGCCCACCGGGGCATCGGTTTTCAGCAGGCCCGGGGAGATCGGGAACGGCGCCGGCGGGTGATGAGCGAACTGCAAAACATGTTGTCGGGCGCGTTTCTCAGCCGCATCGGCAGCCCCATCCTGTTTCGCCCCCTGGAGGGTGAAGTGTTGGCCGACATCGCCGGCCGGGCCGTGGCCGAGGCGGTGTGGTCGGCAGCCGCCCATCTGCATCTCCCCATCCGGGAGGTGGTGGTGTCGCCCGAGGTGGGCGCGGCGGTCCTTACGTCTCTCATGACCAGCGTCACGGCCCTTGGGGCCCGGACCATCGTGGAGCAGGCCCGCACCCTGGCTGCGGCGGCCATATTGAATTTTAAGAGACAGGCACAAGATTGCCGGGGCCAAGTCCTGGAAGTGGGGGTCGCGCCTGCCGGCAGTCTTACCCTGGAGCTACGTTGAGAAAGGAGGAAAACCCATGGGTACATCCATTTTCCGGGTGTCCAAACCGGCCGAATACCGCAAAGCCGGGCCCAACGATCTCATCGAACTGCGGCCGGTGCCGGGCCAGAACCCGCTGTTTTTGCCCAAGTGGTTTCTGGAGGTGTTGGTTTACGCCATTGCCAATCACGAAATCATCCACGTGAGCGGCCCCACCGGCTCGGCCAAATCGTCGGTCATCGAGGCCCTGCACCTGGCGCCGGAGAATTTTCAGACCATCTGCGCCGGGTTGGGTTTTCGGCCCCTGCCCATCAAACTCTATGCCATTGAAATGGCCACCTTCGAGGCGCCCGGGGACCTGTATCAGCGGCGCTCGCTCCAGGGCGGCACCACCTTTGACGAGCCCAGCCGGCTGGTGCAGGCCCTGGAACAGGCCTCCCGGGCCGACGGCAAGGTCTATCCCCTGGTGTGGCTCAGGGAGATGGGGCGGGTGCATTCCTCCAGCGTGCAAGGGGGTTTGCTGAATCTGATGAGCAAATATGACATCCTGCTGCCCGACGGCCGCCGGCTGAACGGCAGCAAGGTTTCCTGGGTGGCGGACAGCAACTACCAGGCCGAAGGCGACTCCACCCACACCCTGGTCACCCTGGATGACGCCTTGAAGCGGCGGTTCACCATCAACCTGACCCTGGATTACCTGGACCCGCTCCAGGAGATCCAGGTGCTCCATCATGTCTTAAAGGAGAATTGAGATGACCAGGAAACCCAACGTGTTGCTGATCGAAAAGGTGGTGGAACTGGGGGCCGAAATCCGCAAGCAGCGCCAGGAAGGCAATCTGCAGTCCGTCATTCCACCGACGATTTACGGCTACCAGGCCTTTTTGCGGGTGGCGGAGCACCTTCCCCACCTGGACCCGCGGCAGATCGCCATGGTCACCCTCCTGGGCAACGCCAGCCTGGAGGACCGCAAAGTGGCCACCGGCATCGTCAACCGGGTTTTCGGCCACCGCAAGGGCCATGATCCGGAATCCATCCAGGAGGCCAATCTGTTTTAGAAAGGGGAAAAGCCATGGCGGCTTTACCGACCTACACCAGGGGCGTCTATTACTCCGCCTGTCGGCAGCGCCGGTCCAAAACCGATTGGGCCGGCATCGACCTGGGCGACGCGTTCAAGAGCAATCTGGACTACTACTTCCGCATGTCGGCCCAGCGGCTGTTTTACCAGGCGACCCGCAAGGTCCAGGTGGCGGTGTGCGACTGCACCGGGGGGGTGGCGGAGGCCTATGACCCGAAGGCCAAGCCCCAGTTGAGCCCTTTTTATACAAGCTATCCCTCCGCCCTGGCGGCCCACGCCGCCATCGGCCTGACTGCCTATCTGGAGTTCAAGGCCCGGGTCCCGGAGAAGATCCTGCTCACCCGATTGAAGCAATATTTGGAGAAGCCGGCAGAGCATGATGACCTCCGGGTGGACCCGAAAAGCTATGCGGAGGTGGCCAAAATCGTCGCGGAGCAGGTCCAGACGCGGGTCTTGCTGGAAGATCTCTCCCGTTCTCCCTTCGGGGCCTCGGTGGAGATGTACCGGCTGTTTTCGGCTTCGCAGCAAAGCGCCCGGTTCCGCACCGTGCCTGACATGCTCCATGCCGTCATCCTCTACGGCGACGTTTTGCCTGATTGGCGGGATCAGGAGCTTCACTTCCTCACCCGCCACATCCTGGGCGACCTGACCCGGACCTGCAACCCTTACTTTGACCTCTTGGGCCGGACGCCGCCGCAGCTTCTGGTGGACCTGGGGGTCGACTGGGTGAGGGCCGTGTGCCTCGCCTTGGCTCCGTACCTGCCGGAGCCGGATGAAGACTCACCGGAAACCGGGCCCACGCCGGGGGAGCCGGGGGAAGAGCGCCACCGCTTCGCCAGGGCGCGGGGCAAAAGGCAGCCCACCGAGCGGCTTGCCCCCCTGGGGGGTCCCCATGCCCCCATGCTCTTTGACCCGCTGAATCCGGAACAGGCCGTCAAGTCCCTGGTGGGGGGCAAAAACATCGGGGAGCCGGCCGAGGATGACCCCTGCCAGCAGCTCATCAATGACTTTGCCGACGCGGTCAACCAGGCCGGCGGCCAGCAGCAGACCTACCAGGACCTCCGCTCCGACGTGCTGGAGCACATGCTGAAAAACCGCGGCTTCTCGGAGAGTCCCCTCCAGGGCAATCCCGTGGAAGGCCATGAAGTGACGGTAAATATGGGGAAGGGGCAAATGGCCGCCGGGGAAATCTTTGACCGCCCGGTGGAGCTCTCGGACGACGAGGGGGGGTATGCCGAACTCGTGGCGAACTGCCGCCCCCTGGTGGAGGCCCTGAAAAAGAACCTCTATCCCAACGTCGAGCAGATCCCGGAGACGGAGCGTCTGCGCACCAGCGGCTGCCTCGATGCCAACCGCCTGGCGGTGGCCGAGTATTCCCAGGTTATTTTCCGGCGCTACCGCATCCGGGAGAAGGCCGACCCCCGGGGCAAGCCCGTGGTGCTCATCGCCTGCGACGGCTCGGGCTCCCTGAATCACAAGCAGATGCACATGCTCAAGCTGTTGGCCGCGGCCTGGCTCGAATCCACGGTGAAAAGCGAAATTCAGGTGCTGGCCGGCCTGTATCACAGCGGCAACGTGCGTCCCGGGGTGTCCGGCCCGCTGGTCCAGTGGATCTACCATCCCCAGAAGACCCCGGCCCTGACCCGCAAGGAGGCCTCCCGGGCCCTGGTGGCGCTTCCGGCCTCGGGAGTCGGCGTCCAGTCCGACGCCCTGTCCCTGGCCTTCATGCTGGAGGAAGCCCGCCGTCTGGCCCGGGGGCGCATGATTTACCTGATTTTGCTGTCGGATTGCGCCTGGAATTCGTGCCTGCGGATAGGCAAAAGCGGCCAGGAAGAGGTCCAGGCCTTCTTTGACTCGGTTTACCAGGAGATGCCCGGCAAGCTCCACACCACCCTGGTGGCCCTGGGGGTAAACCGGGAGACCGGCTTTGAGAACCTGCTGGACCGGGTTCTGACCGTCAATGACGCCCAACTCGGCGACCCGGCGGGGGTGGCCGGCCAGATCGGGGCGTACGTGGCCTCCTGTCTCAGGGAGCGCCGCCGCTGGGTGGGGAAAAAGTGAAGAGCATAGATCGAGCGCCGAGGAGGTCCCATGGCCTATCAAAAATGGACAGACCGGCAGTTGGGGGTTGAGTTTGAGGATGAGGACTTCTACCAGGGCGGCTCTTCCTGGTACGGGTATCGTCGTCCGGTCATTGACCTGGCCCAGGCCCTGGAACCTCTGATCGCCCACCTGCGGGGCTATGACGCCCGCCGGCTGCAGCTGGAGACCGAGGGCGGGCAACTCCGGGATTTAAAGCGGTTGACGGAAATCATCCGCCAGGAAATCCCCATCCAGGGCTGCTTCAGGGAATTTAAGGTGAGTTTGGTGAACCAAACCGGGATGCGCGACCTGCTGCGCGATGTGGGCGACTATGAGGTGCATCTGGCAGTGCGCCAGCTGGAGACCCGCCTGCCGGTGTATTATCTCTGCCGCCTTTATCGTTTGTACCGTTCTGATTACGACCTGGTGGTGGAAGACCTCTATCTGAGTCCCGGCTACCCCCTGACCGACACCCGCATGGTAAAGCTCATGCGCGGCGGGCATGAGGTGTATCACCTGCGCCTGTCCCCCTTTCGGAGCAGAACCGCAAAGCTCCTGAAGGGCCAGAAAAGCCGCCGGGTGGATGCCTTGTTGAGTAAAGTGGGGCGCCATATCTTCCAGGCGGCCTGGCACGAAGACCAGCGCCTGGGGGTCATGGCGGCCCAGGAATTCGGGCTGCCCCGGTTTCATGAGGCCATCGAGGTGCTTTACCTGTGCCTGAGCGGCGAGCTCTGCGAGATCAGGAACGCCGCCGACGAGGAGGTCTGCCGGTTCTTCCGGGAAATCTATCCCCAGCCGGCCATCCACGGGTTTCTGGAGCTGCTGCCCCGCCTGGAGGGGGGAGCGCTCACCCACCTCACCCAGGCGGCCCTGGGGCTTTTCGCCAGACTGTCCCAGGCCTTCAAGGGTTTTTTGAGCACCAGGGTCGCCTGGGGTTTCAGGAAGGAGCCGGCGCCGCTCCAGAAGCTGGTCTTCGGGAATTTTTCCCGGCTGGCCCGGGTGGCCGCGCGGCTGGCGACCGACCCGCAGGTCATTGAAGCAAAAGAAGTTTTGGAGCGTGAGGCCGAAGAGGTGGTGGCGGCCCTCCTGGGCGCCTCCGAGGCCAAAGCGGAGGCCCCGGCCCTGGTTTGGGCCGGCTAGTTAAGGAACCGGCCGCGTCAATCCTTAGGTCGGCGGCGGGCGCTTTTTCTTTGCTGGTTATTTCTTAGGCCAATAGCTTGTTGAGATGCAACCAACGAGCCATATAATACCAAGTCGCAGCCAAACGGCGACAGGGGAATTCCAGCCTCAAAAAGCGCAGGCTGAAGCCTGCGGCTACAGAAAATCGCTTTTTGAGCGCAACTCGGTAAAACATATTTATTTTCTCAGGCTTATTCAAAAAACAGAAAACTGCAACGCGGATTATCCTGCGGCAAGGGTCAGCCGGCCCGGGACAGGAGATCGTCCAACTGGCTCTTGATTCTGGCGGCGGTTTGCCGTTCCTGGGAGCTCTCCGAGGTATTGAGCAGCAGTTCCGCGGCCTGGTGCGCCTGTTTCAGGGCGCTTAAGGCCTCGGTGCGGTTGCCGCTCTTGGAGAGGGCTTCCCCCTGCCGGTACCAGGCCAGCAGGCGGATGAAGATACAGGAGGTGCCTCCGGCCGGCTGGAAATCCTCCCCGATGAGCAGGTCGGCGTCTTCCCGGGCCCGGGTCAGGGATTGCAGGGCCTCAGTGGCCCGCCCCTGCTTCTCCTCCACCTGGGAGCGCTCGAACCAGGTCAACATGCGCTGATACCGGCAGGATTTCACCCCCTGGTCATGAAAACCCTGGTCAATGGTCCGGGTCAGGGCCTCGATGGCCTCCTCGAACTTTTCCTCCCGGTTGAGGAGCATGGCCAGGAAGCGGGTGGGCCCGGACAGTTCGGGGTAGCGCTCGTGCCAACCCCGCAGGATTTCCGCCGCTTCCGGGCTGGGGTCGCTCTGCTGCAGACCCTCCCTGACCTCCGGCGGATAAAAGGCCTGGGGATCATCGATAAAGTCCAGCATTTCCGCGAAGACCGGGAGTTTGACCCACTCGGTGATGAGCCGCTGGTATTGCTGCTGCTGCAGGTGGCTGTCTTCCGGGGTGTCGGCCGGACCGAAGATAAAGGCCAGGAGCCTTTTTATGAGGTGGTCGGAGAGTTCCGTCATGAGGCGTTGGGCCCGCTCCGGGGTCAGGCGCAGGTGCTGCCCCACCGCTTCCCGGAGCAGGGCCTCATTGAGGCCGATGGGGACCTGGTCCAGCCGGGCCAACTCATTGAGAAAATCCAGGGAGGGCAGGGACCTCACCACCTCCCGGCTCTCCTGCAGGGCGGCGGAGAGCTTCAGCTTCAAAAAACAGAAATCCTGGAGCAGCAGCCGCAGATGTTCTTTTTCTTCCTCATAGTCGGGGTCTTTTGCCGCCAGGAGCCGCCGGGGCGAGGTGCAGGCCTTTAAAGCCTGGTCCAGGTGGCGGGCCGCCAGATCCTGGAAACCGGCGCGGATCCGGGGAGGGAACAGGGGGGTTAAGGTTTCGAGAAAGGCGACGCCGGTCTCCCAGGCCCGGGTGCGGGCCCGCTCGCCGTCCGCCCGGGAGATGCCCAGGATGAGCGGCGGGCTGGTGGCCGCGAAACGGGCGTGAAAAAACTCCAGGAGCTTGTGTTCCACAAAGTTGCGCACCCGTCCCGGGCTGGTGCAAAAGGCCACCAGGGCCGGGCCGTCGATCTTCTCCTGCCACTTCGGCCAGCTCCACTTCTGCCATTTGGGGTCCGGATCAAAATCCGACAGAAAGGCCGGCGCAAAGGCCTGGCCGTAGGAACGATGAAACTCCGCCCGGGGGCGGGCCAGGGGCCGGGGGCTGCCGGCCAGGATGTCCAGGAAATAAAGGACTTCCAAATAGTTGCGCCAGGAAGACAGGCCTTGGCGCCACGGATCTTCCTGGGTGGCACAGATGGCGAAATTTTTCAACAAACCGGCATCCACCCGCTCCCGCTGCCGGATGTCATGCCAGAGACGCTGGGCCCGGGGATAATCCTCCAGGCGGAAGCGGGTTTCGGCCTGCCAGGCCTGCACCGCCCGCCTGAGGGACTGGAAGGGCGGGCTTTCCCGAAGCTCCACGGGGTAGGCTTCCAGAGGGGCGAGCGCGGCCTGAAATACCTGATCGACCTCCCGTTCCAGGTATGCCAGGGCATTTTGCAGGGTGTCGGGAGGCGCGGCCTCCTCCCCGGCGCGGTCGGCGGAGGGGGGCGGGTCGGGGCCCTGGTCCTCTGCAGGGGAGGGCGATGACGCCGCCGCCTCCGGAGTCTCCTCCCCAGAGACCTGGGGCTCCAGGTCCTGGAGTTCCCGGAGGAGATCGGTTAATTCCGCCATGGGAGAGGGCGCCTGGCGGGGGGCGGCCTCCCCCGCGGCCTGGATGGTCCGGTTGAATTCCGTGAGCTTCCGCCGCAGGGGCCCCAGAATGACCCGGTTCAGGCAGGCGTTCACCGCCTCCTGGTAAGCCGTGAGATCAGGCGGCCTGGGCATCGAAGGGTCCGCCGCCGCCTGGTTCAGGAGGTCCTCGAGGCTCTCCCGGCAGCGCTCCGCGGCCTGCTGCAGCCGGGGGACCACCTGCTGGGCGCATTGGCAGTCGCTCCGCCATTGGGCGAACACCGCGGCATCGTCCTTTTCCGGGGCAACGGGGGCGAGGTGCTCCCGGATGATATGCCACAGCCGGTCCCGCCTTTCCGCAAGTCGTTGGGCTTTCTCTTCCAGGGAGAGGAAAGGATCGGCCCCGGCGCCGCCCTCCCCTGGGAAGGCCGAGGGCGCGGTTTCCCCCTGGGACGCCGCCTCCGCCGAGGAAATCTCTTCAGCCTCGGCCAGGATTTCCAGGAGCCGGGCGCTGGGCTCCCCCGGCTCCACCGGAAAGCGCTCCCGGCCGCCGCGCAGGAGGGCGTCCATCCGCCTGGCGAGAGCCTTGCGGAAAGGCCCCACATTGATGCCCTGGAGCGCACTCTGGAGGTCCTGGCGGCGCTCCGGGAAGTCCGGACAGGGCGGGTCCCGGCCTTCAGACACTTGGTGGACCAGAGACTCGAGCAGGCCCAGGGCGGCGGCCTTGGCCTTCTCCAAAGCCGCGAGGAGCTGCTCCCAGACCTCCCGGTCGGCCAGGGCCCGGGAGACGCTCTCCGGGTCGGCAAAATCCCGGGCCTGGGCTTCCAGTTCTCTGAGCATCTCCCGGGCGCTTTCCACCAGGACCGGCAGACGTTCCACGGCCTGCTCCACCGCAGCCAGAAGAGCTGCGGGCGCCTCGGCGCCGGGGCCTGGCGCCGCCCGGGGCCGGGGCCCGGATGGCGAAGGCCATCGTTCATCGCGGGCCGGATGAGGATGGCTTTCTCGAACGGCCGGGACTGCACCTGGCCAACGTCCGGCTTTCCATTGTCGGCCTTGCGGATGGCCGGCAGCCGATCTCGAATGAAGACGGCTCGGTCTGGGTCGTCTTCAACGGCGAACTCTTCGATTACC
>JBGSLA010000165.1:0-9047 GCA_041740935.1 Desulfobaccales bacterium
ACGGCCAGCCCGGCCAGGGCGGTGGCCAGGGTGTCGGCCGTGGCCGCCAGGACGGCGAACAGCGCGGCCACCACGATTTTCCCCCGGGGGTCCAGGCGGTGCATCAACGAGGCGCCGTCGGCAAAGGGCTCTTCGATGCTCAAATGTTCTTCCTTTCACCTTGAAAGTCGTCTCTAGGGGCGCACCCATGTGTGCGACCTAAAGGGCGGACACGCGGGTCCGCCCCTACGCCAAAATATCTTTTTTGGGTGAAAAAAATTTATCATGAACGTTTAGATGCAAAGTAAGCCCACAGGCCGAAGAGGCCCATGATCCAGCCCAGGCCGCCGATGACGTCGGTGAGGGAGGTGCGGTGAATGGTCAAATCGGTGAGCATCTCCTTTATGGGGGCCAGATGGCGCTCCAGGGTTTTATTGAGCGCGGCTTCCAGGGCCTGCTGGTCAACATTGGCGGCTTTGACCCCTGAGGCCGCCACCGGGGTGGGAGCCACAGCCGGGGCGGGGACCGCGGCAGGGGAATGAGCAGGAGCCGCGGCGGTTGGGGCGCCGCTCAGATAGCTGGCGGCCTTGAGCAGCCATTCCCCCCGGTGGCCCATGGCCGCCTCCACCACGATTTTGAGGTCCATTTTCTCTGCCAGGGCGGCAGCGGGAATTTTAAAGGAAAATTTCCCCTTATCATCGGTTTGGCCGGTGAGCAGTTCCTGGCCACTTTTGGCGTCCAGGACCATGACCTTGCCCTGGCGCACCGGCGTGTCGGGAATAAACTTGCTTTCCGTGTGGATGGTGTCGCCCTCGGCGTAGGCGAAGACCAGCACCCGGTGGGCCAGGGCCGGGGTGGTGAGCGCTCCCAGAACCAGACTCAGCAAGGCCCCTTGCATCAAGAGGGCTAGAAGGTTTCGCTTCCAAGATGAAAATTGTTCAGGCATAAATTCCCTCCAACATTTCCGGGCGGACTTTTTTCAAAAAAACAAAAACAAACAGGGTGATAATGCCCTCGATGATAATCACCGGCACATGGGCCAGGGCCACCAGTTCGGCTACCTCGAGAAAGGCCTGGCCGGTGGTGAGGAGGGCCACGGCCACCAGCACCGCGCTCAGCACAATGGCGCTGGCCCCGCAGGCGAAAGCCGCCACGCTGGCGAAACTCCCCCCCCGGCGCAGTAAACCTCGATAGGCGTAGAAACAGATAACCGCGGGCGCGGCCATGGTAAAGGTGTTGACCCCCAACACCGTCAGTCCCCCGAACTGGAAGAGCAGGGCCTGCAAAAACAGGGCGATGAGGATGGCGGGGAAGGCCAGCCAGCCCAGAAGCAGGCCCATGAGGCCGTTGAGCACCAGATGCAGGCCCACCGGCCCCACAGGGACGTGGATGAGGGAGGCCACAAAAAAGGCGGCGGACAGAATGGCCACCCGGGGGATGGCCTCATAGTCCAATTTTTTGAGTCCGATGGCGGTGCCCACCACCGTCAGGGCGGCGCCCCCGGCCAACACCGCCGGACTGAGCACTCCTTCCGAAATATGCATGGTTTACCTGCCTGTAGGTTATGCTTTGGAACCGGCAGGGCCGATTCCGAAGGTCAAAAAAAAGCCACGAAGGCGCCCTTCCTCGAGGAAGGGCTTCTAGCCTTCGTGGCTTAAAATTTTTTGCTGGGTTTTGGTTAGTGCGCCGGGGTTTCGTTCCCCTGATAATATCTCGTATATATAAAAAAAATAATAAATTCAAGGAAAAAAAACCGGGAGAAAACGGCCGGGGTCGTGGAGGTATTTTAAAGGAAATTCCCGAACCCCCCAGGGGGAGCTTTGAGGAAAAAAATTTCTTTTGGATTCAGAAGTTGGTAAAATCCGGGCATGAATTCCTCTAAGGTTCTGGGGCGGGGGCTGGTGGCGGCGCCCGGCTATCCCTTTATCGCTGCGGCCGGAGGGCTGGCCCTGGCCTTCTGGCTTCTGGACTGGGGCCTGGCGGCTTTTCTGGGCCTGACGGTTACGGCCTTATTGCTCAATTTTTTCAGAAATCCGGACCGGGACATCCCCACCGACCTGGCGGCCATCGTTTCGCCGGCGGACGGCAAGGTGGTGCGGGTGGACGACGTTCAGGAAGGGGAATTTTTACAGGGCCCGGCCCGGCGGGTGGCCATTTTCATGAACGTGTTCGACGTCCACGTCAACCGCGCCCCGGTGGCCGGACGGGTGGTCCTCTCCCGGCATCGCGCCGGCAAATTTTTGGCCGCGTTTAAAGACGAAGTGGAGCGGGTGAACGAACAGCAGGCCACCCTGTGGGAGACACCCGCGGGGGAGCGGGTACTCACCGTGCAGATTGCGGGGCTTCTGGCCCGGCGCATCGTGCCGGCGGTCAGCGAAGGAGAGGCGCTCCCCAAAGGGGGGCCCTTCGGCATGATCTGCTTCGGCTCCCGGGTGGACCTGTACCTGCCCCGGAACTGTGCTATACTGGTAAAAGTCGGCGACCGGGTTCGGGCCGGGGAAAGCATCGTCGGCCGCTGGTCCTGACCAGGCCCGGGCGACGCCCGGCGGTCCCGGCCCTCTGAGGATTGTATGGCCATCAGAAAAAAGCGTAAAAGGAAGGATCGGCGTAAATTCCGGGGGACCTATCTCATCCCCAATCTCATCACCACCGGGAGCCTGTTTGCCGGATTTTTCGCCATCGTGGCCTCCATCAACGGCCGCTTCGAGTCCGCGGCCCTGGCCATCCTGGTGGCCCTGGTGCTGGACGGCCTGGACGGCCGCCTGGCCCGCCTGACCAAGACTACCTCGGGCTTCGGCCTGCAGTACGACTCACTGTCCGACCTGGTGGCCTTCGGGGTGGCCCCGGCGCTCCTGGTCTATCTCTGGGCCTTGAAAGACTTCGGCCGCTTCGGCTGGGTGGCGGCCTTCCTGTTCGTAGTTTGCGGGGCCCTGAGGCTGGCCCGCTTCAACGTCCAGACCGGCTCCATCGACCCCCGCTACTTCAACGGCCTGCCCATCCCGGCCGCGGCCGCGTTTGTGGCCACCGGGGTGCTTTTCTATCTCAACCTGGGTGATTGGGCTTACCTGCGCCACATCTATGTCCTGGTGATGATCTACGTGCTCTCCTTCTTCATGGTGAGCAATCTCAAGTTCTTCAGTTTCAAAAGCCCGGATATGTTCCGGCGTCACCGCTTCCAGACCCTGGTGGCCCTGGTGTTGATTTTCGTGGTGGTGGCCACCGAACCCTATGTCATGGGCTTTGTGCTGATGGCGGCCTATGTGGTTTCCGGGATCGCCAGCACCTATGTGTATTACCGCCGGAAGCCCGTGCCCGACCAGACCGAGGAGGAAACCCCGAGCCCCAAGCCGTCCAACCCCTGACCCCGCCTGAGCCCCGGCCGCGCCATGCCCCACGTCCGTACCCCAGGGAAAAAAATCCTGTATGCCCTCATTACCGTCCTGGTGGTGCTGCTTGCCGTGGAGGCAGGCCTGCATCTCATTGACTTTGGGGCCCGCCGGCTGCAACCCAGCCCGGCCGCGCTCCCCTTCCGCGGCCTCTACCAGGATAAAGACTGGGCCGCGGCGCTCGCCCGGGAGTCGGATAAACCCCACCGGGACCAGCATTACCACCCGTATCTGACCTGGATTTCCAAACCGGTTCAGGGACGCTTCGTCAATATCGACCGGGACGGGGGGCGCCATACCTGGAACCCCCCTGACCTCCCCCCCGACGCCACCACGGTTTATGTTTTCGGGGGCTCAGCCTGCTGGGGCTGGGGCGCCCGGGACGACTACACCATCCCTTCCCAGCTCTCCCGGCTCCTCAACGCCAGGGCCCCCCGCTTCCGGGTCTATAATTACGGGGAGCCGGCCTACACCTTCACCCAGGGGCTGCTGTACCTCATCCTGAAGCTCCGGGAGGGTTTTCGGCCCGATTACGTCATTTTTTACGACGGCTTTAACGATGTCTATGGGGCGTATCAGTCAGGGCAGGCGGGCGCGCCGCAAAATCTGGCGGCCATGCAGGAAAAGCTGGAAGCCAAGCCCCGGAAACTTTTCCGGCTGGCCGTCGGGGATTGGCTCCGCGCAAACCTTTACCTGTACAGTAAAGTGTATTTAGAGCTGTACCTGGCCTTTCGCCCCGAGGAACGCTATCAGGAGGTCGGGGCCGGAATGAGTGACCGGGAGCTTGAGGCCCTGGCCGCGGGGCTGGTCCAGTATTACGCCCAGTCCTTATCGCTGGTGGACGGTCTTTCCCGGGCTTATGGCTTCCGATATGCCTGTTTCTGGCAGCCGGCCTGGTTTACCGAAGGGCAAGTCCTGCCGGGGGAAACCCATACGGAGGCGCGCCTTAAGGACCAGAAATTCGCCCAACTCTATCGCTTAACCAACCAATACCTAGCCGAACAAAGACTGCCCCATTTTTATAATCTGGCCGACGCCATGCAGGGGAGGACCCAGCCCTGCTACCTGGACCTGGCCCACATGACCGAAGCGGGCTACGGCATGGTGGCAGAACGCCTGGAAAAGATCCTCCGGAAAGACTTTGCCTTGGGGGATTAAACCCCCTGGATGAGCAGAGCCATCCAAGGGGTATGGTTCCATGTGGAGCCGCTATCTGGAAAAAATGGCTCGGGCGGATATTTGGCAAGTTATCTTATAAATTTACCAGACCCAAGAGGTTGCTTTTACTTCGCCTCCTATTAAAAATTGGGAGGAAATCCATGACATTCGGGGAAAGGCTGCTCATCAGACTTCTCGCCATGCCGACGGCCAGATAGATATTTCAGCAGTTCGGTGCCAAAAAATAGAACGCCAAAAATCTAGGTAGATAAATCGCCAACGTGATATAAGACCTGATATAGCTTACCTGGGAAAGGAAGAGGTTGCTCCATGTGGGCATCTCCACTTGACCCCCATCCTAACTTAAAATTTGCTACAATTACCCAGGGAAGGTCAACACCACAAAGAATTCCTAGAGGTCAGCATGAGTATCCGAACCTATCTTATACTTTCATATTTAGCACTTGTTCTTTTATTAATGTCAGGGGTTTATGCGCTGGCTGAATGGTCCCTTAATAGACTAACCACCGAAAGCATGAACTTGGCTGGGGATGGCGTTATAAAGGCGTCGGCAGCTAACTATGAAGCATATAAAAAAGCTATTACATACAATATGGAAAAAATCATAGAAGCCACAGCAACAGAAGTAGCCGACCAACTGTCTTATATCTTAAAAAGGCAAAATCCTTACAACTATGCTGAACTTCGGAAAGATGAAGATTTTAGAGAGATCGCTACTCAGGATATATCTATTGATGACGTGGCGGTGGGTTATATAAGTGTTTATGACAATAAGGGAGAAGTTATCTGGCATCCGAACCAACTATTAGAAGGGAAAAATTATTCTGAGTGGAAGCAAACTTTTCCTGGTATGTACAAATGTATTTCTGGTTCATTCAAAAAGAAAAAAATAAAAAATTACTGTAATTTTCTTGATAGAAATGAGAAAAAACGGGAAAAATTCGTAGCATTAGTTCGTGTTCCTAAAACCCCTTTTGCTGTGGTTGCGGAAGTGAATGTTGATAGCTTTATGTTACCAGCTTTTAAAAAAATTAGTAAAATCTCAGAAGAAATAACTGACAAGTCCAAGCAATCTATAAAACATTCTTTTAACAAAATTGATTGGCAAGTAAAGGTAGGTGGCCTTATTGGCGGGGTAGTTTTTTGTCTGATCGGAGGATTGTCAGGACTCTGGTTTACCGCCATCCTATCCAGACCTCTTTTGCGCCTGCGGGATGCGGTGAGGCAAGTGGGCGAAGGAGACTTTTCGGTGGTCATTCCGGAGACCGGGCCCAAGGAGATAGTGCAAGTAGCGAAATCATTCAATGCCTTGGGCTGCCAACTTACGGATTATATCAATAAACGCGATTTCATTCGGGACACCTTCGGCCGCTATGTCACCCAGGAAGTAGTCAAGATATTGCTAGATTCCAAGGATGCCTTGGAGATGGGCGGCGAAACCAGGGAAATATCAATTATCATGAGCGATTTGAGGGGATTCACTGCTTTAACTGCCGACATGGAGCCAAATCAGGTCATTGCTTTCTTGAACCGCTATTTGGGAAAAATGATTGATATTCTTCTGGATCATAAAGCCGTCATCGATGAAATCATCGGAGACGGCATTCTGGCTTTTTTCGGCGCGCCGGAACCCATGGAAGACCATCCGGTCCGGGCGGTGGCTTGCGCCCTCCAGATGCAGGCCGCGATGGACGAGATTAATCTTCTCAACAGAGCTGACGGATTTCCCAATTTAGAGATGAGTGTCGTAGTGAATACTGGCGATGTGGTGGTAGGCAACATAGGATCCGAAAAAAGGACCAAGTATGGTCTGGTCGGGAGTCAGGTAAACTTAACGGGGAGAATGGAATCTTATGCCTTGGGGGGACAGGTTCTTGTTAGCCCCTACGCTTACAGTAGGGTGGGCGAATATGTTGACGTAAGAAATATCCTCCAGGTGGAGATGAAAGGGATCCCCGAAACGATAGACTTATATGATGTTCGGGGTATCCACGGACCTTATCAAATTCAACTTAAAGAAAGGTATGAGAAACCTGTTCCCCTGCCCGAGAGGATCAATATCCACCTCTGGCGGTTAAGGGGAAAAATTATCGTAGGCACCATGGAAACCGCCTGGATCACCCATCTGTGCGAAACTTCGGCGACCGTCATTCTCGAGGGGGAACTGGTGGAATGGCAAGATGTCCGTATACACCTGCTGAATGAAAAAAGGGAGGAGATCCCAGGGAAAGCCTATGGGAAGGTAATATCCACGAAGCCCCCGGAAAATAATCTCAATGAAGCTGAAATACGCCTTACATCCACAACCCAAGAGATTTACCAGATTATCCACCAGGTAATCGGTGCCCAAAATCAAGGTAGCTGATTTTCTGATGAAAGAAAGAATAGGGCTGTTACCCTTTATCAGAGCGTCCGGCGAATCAAACCTGGAAGGTTCTCGGGGATATATGTATCAGCCTTCTGCAGCCCTGGATTAAGCTCCATATTATCTTCCCAATAACCGTTATCTGCTCTAATGAGAAACTTATCAACTGGCAAAATATTCAAGCTGGCCGCACCATATCTATCATCCGAGGGGCAGGCAGGGATTGCCTGAGCGAGCCCCTGGCCGGGGCTCGGTGGCGAAAAAGGTTGCGCATTTTCAAAAATCCCTGTAGCATATAGACATTAAAACCGATCTTATCATGCAGATGAACCCAAACACCCACCCACGCAGCAGAAAGTCTCACCCGGTCGCGGTTTCCGGCGGCCTGTGCCTGGTCCTGCTCTTAGCCTGCCCCTAAAGGCGCAGGCAAACTCTCCCCCGTCCATTTTTGAAAAAGTGTTTGGCTGTGACAATCAGTCACGGTCCTGGTATAGTTTACCTGTTTTGCATGGAGGACAGCATATGCCCGACAAAGTTTATATTTTCGACACCACGCTCCGGGACGGCGAGCAAACCCCCGGGGCCAGCCTCAATGTGGACGAAAAAATCCAGATTGCCCGGCAGTTGGAACTGCTGAACGTCGATGTCATCGAGGCCGGCTTTCCCTTCGCCTCCCGGGGGGATTTTGAGGCGGTGAAGGCCGTGGCCCGGGAGATTCGGGGGTCCCAGATCGCCGCGCTGGCCCGGGCCCAACTGCCCGATATCGACGCGGCCTGGGAGGCGGTGCGGGAAGCCACCGAACCCCGCATCCACACCTTTATCTCCAGCTCGGATATCCACCTCAAGCACCAGCTCAAAAAGAGCCGGGAAGAGGTGTTGGAGCAGGCCGTGGCCGCGGTCAAGCACGCCACAAAATACTGCAGCAATGTGGAATTCTCCGCCATGGACGCGGGGAGAAGCGATCTCGCCTATGTGGCCCAGATGTTCGCCGCGGTCATTGACGCCGGGGCCACCACGGTGAACTTTCCGGACACCGTGGGCTACACCATTCCCCATGAGTTCGGCGCCAAAATCAAATATCTGGTGGATAATGTCCCCAATATTCATAAGGCCATCATTTCGGTGCACTGCCACAACGACCTGGGTCTGGCCGTGGCCAATACGCTGGCGGCCATCGTCAACGGCGCCCGCCAGGCCGAGTGCACCATCAACGGCATCGGGGAGCGGGCCGGCAACGCCTCCATGGAAGAAATCGTCATGGCCCTGGCCACCCGCAAGGATCTGTTCGATTTTTACACGGAGATCGTCACCCAGTACATCTGCCCCGCCAGCCGGCTGGTGAGCAAACTCACCGGGGTGGTGGTGCAGCCCAATAAGGCCATTGTGGGGGCCAACGCCTTTGCCCACGAGTCCGGCATCCATCAGGACGGGGTGCTCAAGGAAGCCAGCACCTATGAAATCATGACCCCGGCCACGGTGGGCCTCAAAAAATCCAGCCTGCCATTGGGCAAGCTCTCGGGCCGCAACGCCTTCCGGACCAAGCTCCAGGAAATGGGCTATTATCTGGCCGATGAGGAACTGAACCGGGTCTTCGCCCGCTTCAAGGACCTGGCCGACCGGAAAAAGACGGTGTTTGATGAGGACCTGATCAGCCTCATCGAGACCGAGGTCATCTACAAATCGGTGCCGGAGCACTTCCGTCTGGAGGAGCTGGTGGTCCTCACCGGCACCATGGTGAAGCCCAACGCCACGGTGAAGCTGAAGATGGGGGATGACCTCAAAACCATCTCGACCTTCGGGGACGGCCCCATCGACGCCACCTACAAGGCCATCACCACCCTGGCCCAGTCCAAGTGCAAGCTGCTCAAGTTTGCGGTGTCCTCCATCACCGGGGGCACCGAAGCCCTGGGGGAGGTGTCGGTGCGCCTCGAGGACGGAGGCCATATCGTCACCGGCCAGGGGGTGGACCCGGACATCGTCACCGCCAGCGCCCGGGCCTATATCAACGGCCTCAACCGGCTGAAGTTCGCCCAGGAAATGGGCCCCAAACTGGGGAAGCCGGAGGAGTTGTAGGGGCGAG
Organism: Desulfobaccales bacterium; assembly: GCA_041740935.1. Taxonomy (GTDB): domain Bacteria; phylum Desulfobacterota; class Desulfobaccia; order Desulfobaccales; family 0-14-0-80-60-11; genus JBGSLA01. The sequence continues at coordinate 8,990 of JBGSLA010000165.1, forward strand.
AAAAGATCTTTGAGGGGAGGGCCGGGGGAGCGGTGGCTCCCCCGCCCTCCCCTCAAAC
>JBGSLA010000166.1:0-8522 GCA_041740935.1 Desulfobaccales bacterium
GTTTGAGGGAGGGGGCCGGGGCCCACGGCCCCTGGCCCCCTCCCTCAAGAACATTCCGAATCACCTGGTCAGCCAGCCCCGGTGGCGCACGGTGACCAGGGCGTAGGGGTAAATCCACTGGAGGAGAAAGAAGGCGTAGTAGGAGTAGATGACGCCGTACACCACCTCCAGGTCGCGCTCCAGGCAGAGGTAATAGATAAGGCCGACCAGGGACATTATTCCCAGGAGCATGAGCAACTTGAACAGGATGGCCGGATAGACCAGGACGGACAAGAACAGGGCGCCGAAAAAGAAGGCGGCCAGGGGCCCTTCAAACTGGCTCAAGAGGCATTCCACGATGGGCAAAACGCGGTGTCGGCCGCGGTAGCGGGTGAACAGATACCCCAGCATGACGCAGGATTCCCGGACATTGCCCCGCTCCCAGCGCAGGTACATGCGGCACACCCCGGCATAGGTCTCGGGCACCAGGGTATAGACCACGGCCGAGCGCTGGTAGCAGGTGTAATAGCCGCTTTTCAGGATAAAGTTGGTGAGGGCCCGGTCTTCGCTGTGGTGGCAGGGGGCCCCCAGAAAGGTTTGGTTGAGCCAGGCCGTGAGCACCGGCAGAACCGCGTCCCGCCGGTAGGCGGACAGAGACCCCGGGGTGCAGATCACCGTTTTGTAGAGCGATTGGGAGGCCCGCAGGAAATCCAGATTGATGAACCTGACCCCCTGCATCTTGCCCATGAAGCTCTGGTGGCGGTTATAGACCTTGACGTTGCCGGCCACCGCGCCGATACCGGGGTCTTCCTGGAGGGGGGCCACCAGGTGGCGCAGGGCCTGGGCTTCGATGACGCTGTCCGAATCCACGCTCACCAGCACCTCCCCCCGGGCCGCCCGAAAGCCCGCGGTCAGGGCCGCCTTTTTCCCCCGGTTGTGGGGGAAGCGGATGGTGTGGATGAGGTCGGGAAAGCGGCTCCGGGCCTGTTCGATGTACTGCCAGGTGTCGTCGGTGGAGCCGTCATCCACGCAGATGATTTCCAGCCCGTCGGTGGGATAATCGGCCTGGGCCACGGAATAGAGGGCCATTTCCACCATCCGGCCTTCGTTGTAGGCCGGGATGACCACGGTGAGGCGGGGCAGGGGTTTGGCGCTCAGAGGGGTCGGGCGGTAGCAGGCCCAGAGCCCGGTGCGCAGACCCTGGAGAAAGAGCAGCAGCACGGTGTAGCCCGCGCCCAGGGCAGGGAGAACAGAGGTATAGGTGCGGGTTTGCAGCAACTCCAGGTAAACCCCGAAGGAGCCCCGGGTGAGGGCCAGGAAAAGCAGGACCAGCAGGGCCAGGGGAATGAAAATTTTCAGGGCCGCATCCAGCCTGGTCGGGGTAAGGGGAGGGAGGAGCCGCCCCCAAAATCTCTTCGGAGACGGCCAGGGCCGGGAAAGGGGGCGAAGTTCGCTCGTTGACATAGAAAAGGCTGCACGCCGGCGTCGGTTATCTGTAAAGTGATTCATAATGATCATCAGAATCCCCAAAAAGTCAATGCCTTTTCCGGGGCGGGATTAGCCCCCAAAGATAGTCACACCCTTGCGCCGATCAAATCAGGTGTTAAATTTTCTATGGAAGTGAAAACATCCCCGGGAGGCGCCCATGACCTGCCTGAACCGGTTTTCACCACCCTTGGCGCTGCGGTTTCTGTTGAGGACCGCGCTCATCGCCCTTTTGTTAACGGGGCCGGCTTTTTCGGTGGCCGGGGCCGCTCCCCCGGCCGAAGAGAAAAAAATTATGAAGCTCAGCCACGCCTGTCTGATCACCAGGGACTTGGCCGGCCTGCGGGATTTCTACCGGGAGGTCCTCCAGGTGGAGCCCACAAGCTACCAGGAAGAGTATGTGGAGTTTCCCACGGCAGGGGCCATCCTGTCGCTGTATAAGCAGGAAAGCCTGGACCAAACGGTGCCGGGGGCTATGCAGGCCGGGGCCAATAAGAGCCTTATGCTGGAGTTTGAAGTGGCGGACGTGGACCAGGAATACGCCCGCCTGAAGCAGTCCAAGCTCCCCATCGCCTGGGTCATGCCGCCCAACACCTTTCCCTGGGGGAACCGTTCCATCTATTTCCGGGACCCGGAAGGCAATATGCTGAATTTTTACAGTGTGGTCAAATCCCCCTGAGGCGCGGTTGGTTCCAAGGGTGAGGCTTTTTGCCAAGGGCTCGCAAACGCCAAACCCCATGCTCATTCCTCAGGGTTAGAGAAATTTGTTAAGAGTTCAGACCCACTGGAAATTCCAAACGGTAAAACCAAACTGAAAAAAATACAGAGTATCTGTCCCGTGAAAAGAAAAAGTTTGCCGGCGGCTCCGCCCGCCACCGTGGCCCGCCGGGCCGAAGCCCGCATCCCCACTGAGTGGGGCGAGTTTCAGATGTTCCTCTATGAGGACGACCGGGACCACAAGGAGCATCTGGCTCTGGTGCGGGGCGAGGTGGCCGGCCGGAAAGACGTCCTGGTGCGGGTGCACTCCGAGTGCTTCACCGGGGATGTACTGGGCTCCCGGCGCTGCGACTGCGGCGAACAGTTGGCCCTGTCCCTGCGCCTCATCGCCGACCACGGCGCCGGGGTGCTCTTGTACCTGCGCCAGGAAGGGCGGGGCATTGGCCTGATGAAAAAGCTGCAGGCTTACAATCTCCAGGACCAGGGGCTGGACACGGTGGACGCCAACCTGGCCCTGGGCCACCAGCCGGACGAGCGGGATTATGACATTGCCGCCCATATCCTGAAGGATTTGGATATTCAGGCCATCCGCCTGCTCACCAACAATCCCCACAAAATCGACAGCCTGGAAAATTTGGGGATCAGCATCACGGCACGGCTGCCGCTTTTGCCCCGGGTGACCCCGGAAAACTGCCGCTATCTGCGCACCAAGGCCGAGCGTTTGCACCATCTGCTGGATGTGGATCAACCCCCGTGCAGCTTTTCCGACGACCAGGTGCTGCTCTTTAAATTGGGGGAGATTGCCGCGGCAGGGCGGGGCTGCCACCAGCAGCACGGGAGGCCCCTGGTCACCCTGACCTACGCCCAGAGCCTGGACGGCTCCATCGCGGCCCGGCCCGGCCATCCCCTGGGCATCAGCTGCCCCGAGTCCCAGGCCTTTACCCACAGTTTGCGCGCCGTCCACGACGCCATCCTGGTGGGCATCGGCACGGTGCTGGCGGACAATCCCCGCTTAAACGTCCGCCTGGCCCCGGGCAAAAATCCCCAGCCGGTGCTCCTCGACAGCCGCCTGCGCTTCCCCTCCTATGCCCGGCTCCTCCAGGACGGTTGCCGCCCCTGGATCATTACCACGCCCACCGCGGACGCCTCCCGCCAGCGGGACCTGGAGGACCAGGGGGCCCGGGTTTTCCGGCTGCCGGAGGGCTCCTGCGGCGGCATCGACCTCACCGCCCTGCTGGCCAGGCTGGGGGAGATGCAGGTCACCGCCCTGATGGTGGAGGGGGGCGCCCAGGTGATCACCAGTTTCATCACTTCCAGGCTGGTGGATCAGGTCATTGTCACGGTGGCGCCGGTCCTGGTGGGCGGCCTCCGGGTGCTGGAATCCTCCCTGCAGCCGCACCTGGGAGATTTCCCCCGGTTGCAGCGGGTCTCTTTCCATCAGGTGGGAAAAGATCTGGTCCTCTGGGGCACGCCGGACTGGCCGGGCTGTTGAGGCGCCTCGGGGGGCTGTTATGAAAAGTCCAAAGTCCAGGGTCCAAGGTCATAGCGGCGGGCAGTGCCCGCCCTGCGCGGCTTTTCATGCTTTGCGGGTGGGCCGCAGATATATGAGGAGCTGTTATGAAAAGTTCCCATTTTATGGAGAACAGTTAATTTATAGGGCGGCCCGTGGCCGCCGCCAATGGCGTGCACGGCACGCCCTATGGTCTGTATTCCGGTGGGGCGGCCGTCCCTGGCCGCCCACTGGGAGTAGGGCGGGAAAGCTTTAGCGCCTCCCGCCTTTTTGTCTGCCTGGCTTGCAACCAGATTCCCGCATGCACTCTGCGCGCCAATCTCCTGGCGGCACAGGTTTTCAACCTGTGCCTGCACAGGCTGGAAGCCTGTGCCACCAGGCCTATCGACTTTTGGAGAGAATGCCGGGTTAACCAGACATTGTCTTAACAGAAAAACAAGTGTTGAATTCTCATTGAAAAGTAAGCCAAAGGAGGATATGAGCTCATGGCCGATCTCAAGCCGGGTATGGTCAATGAAGAATCGCTGGTGGTGGCCGAAGAGCACACCGCGGTGCATCTGGGCAGCGGCGGGGTAAAGGTGCTGGCCACCCCCATCATGGTGGCCCTCATGGAAGCCGCGGCCCGGAACCTGGTGGACCCCAAGCTGGAACCGGGACAGATGAGCGTGGGCACCGGCCTCAATATCCAGCACCTGGCCGCCACCCCCCTGGGGATGCGGGTGACGGCCCGGGCCGAATTGATTGCCGTGGAAGGCCGGAAATTGACCTTTAAGGTGGAGGCCTTCGACGAGCGGGAAAAGGTGGGCGACGGCGACCACACCCGGTCCATCATCAACCTGGACCGGTTCTGGGACAAGCTGCAAACCAAGATGGAGGTTGGGTTGGCTTAAGTAAATGGCCCATAACACCCATTTTGAAACTTGTCCCCTTCCCCATCCCCATATCAATGAGTTTCTGTGGGAGGCGCACGGCGCGCCAATCAGTCGGTGGCGCAGGTTTTCAACCTGTGCCCGCACTGGCGGGACGCCTGTGCCACCAGGCTTTTCCTGGTTTTGAGAGAGCCAGGGGCTGATGAGAGACTGTCTTGAAAAGTTTTTATGCGGAACCGCCGCCCTCGGCGGTTCATTCGCCGGCGAGGGCGCCGGCGCTACATTTTTCATGCTTTGCGGGTGGACCACAGGTCCATGCGCGACTGTTATGAAAAGTTTTTTTGGGGGGTGCGCCTTAAGAACCAATTCATCAGAAAAAATGGCGGGCAGTGCCCGCCCTACAATTTTTCTGGACCTGAAACCGGGGTAGCCTTTCCTCCCTCCCCCTTGATGGGGGAGGGCTGGAATGGGGGTGATTCTTTTTCGCGAAAAGTCGGTATGTTGCTCAATTTACCCCCTCCCCGGTCTATAGACCCGCCGAGGGGGGGCTAAAAATCGGCCTGCCGCAAAATCCTGAGCGGACAGCTCTGGGTTGGGAGGGGATTGTGAAGAAAGAGGAGGGTGCCGGTGGTCCCCCTCCCTTCCTTCAAAAAATCCTTTGCCGGCCCCTCATTTCATCTGCCGAACTTCCGCTTCGGCCAACTCCAGCCGGGCCTGCACCAGGGCCTGGTATTTCCGCTGGGCCTTGGCCAAATCCCCGGCCCGCATGGCCTTGAGCAGGTCGCCCTCCAGTTCCGCCACTTCCAGCCGGGGGTAGTAGTCCATGGCCTCCTTCAGGTGGGCCAGCACGATTTTGCCGGTCAACACCGGATGGTTGTTGGTGACATTGGCGTCGTGGAACATGGTGCCGTGCTCCAACTCCACTTCGAGCCCCTGACGGAAATCCTCCAGCGGGATGTCCATGCCCTCGACGTTGACCACTTTGAGGATAATCTCGGCCTCCTGGGGCGACACCCGGGTTTCCGGCAGCTTGGTCCAGTCGCTGATCTTGAGCTCCTGACAAATCCTTCGCACTTCTTCCTTGGTGACATATTCCGGCAGTTGCATGAGGTCCTCCTGTGGTTGATTTGCCCCTCTCGGGTGATAGTTGATCAAGTTTTCAGAAATGTAAGTCTGCTGAGCCTCAACTGCAACCCGTGCAGCTTTTTTTGGGCTACCCCTGCGGCTCACGGCAAAGGGGTCTCGGTGTAGGCGATGTCGGCCTCCTTGGAGGCGTAGAGGGGAAGGGGCTTCCCCTGGCGGACATCCTCCACCCAGTCGGGGTTCAGGAGCATGGACTTGGCGGACAGGGCGATATCTGCATCCTGCAGGGCCTCCTGGGCCGTGGCCCGGTCATGAATTTTGCCGCAGATCATGATGGGCAGATCAGTGGCCTCCCGGGTGATCCGGGCCATATTTTTGCCGGCGCCGAAGGCCTGTTTGCGAAAATCATAGCAGGACACGGAAATGGCGTCGATGGGCTCCCGGGACACCAGGCGGATGGTCTCCTGGTAGGCCTCCAGGGCGCCGAACAGGGAGAGGTGCACATCCACCACGCCCCAGTCGGACAGGCGCACCGTCAGCAGGCGGTCCTGGGGCATCACCGGGGAGACCGCCTGGATGATGTCGTGCAGAAAGCGGCAGCGGTTGGGCACGGAGCCGCCGTAGAGGTCGGTCCGCTGGTTGGTGGAGGGGGAGAGGAATTCGCTGATGAGATAGCCGTGCTCGCCGTGGATTTCCACCCCGTCGAACCCGGCAAGCATTGCGCCCCGGGCGGTTTCCACAAAGCCCAGGATGACGTGCTCGATGTCGAAGCTGCTCATTTCGTCGGGCACGGGGTAGGGTTTCCCGGTGAAATGATTGTGGTCCTGGGGGACAAGGGGGCTCGGGGCGATGGTGCGGCCGGCGGGGTTGATCTCCGGCCAGGAGATGCGGCCGCAGTGGAACATTTGCATGATGGACACCGCGCCCGCCTCCCGGATGGCCGCGGTTACCGGCCGCCAGGCGTCGATCTGCCTTTGCGTGACCAAACGCGCCTGCCCCGGATAGCCCTGGGCGCTTTCGTAGTCGGTGACGATGGCCTCGGTGTACACCAGGGCCGCACCGTTTTTCGCCCGGCGCACCAGAAATTCCAGCACGTCCCGTCGGGGGATGCTGTCGCCCGGCGAAGACATCCGGGTCATGGGGGCCACCCCCAGGCGGTTCCGGAGCCGGAAGCCTTTCAACTGCATCGGGGTAAAAATCGGGTCATTTGGCATGGCCGCAGTTTCCTTTCCAGGGAATGCTGGCTTTACTGTGGCACAGCTTGGGTTTTTCGCCAACCGGGAAATTCCCCCCTGAGGGGAGGGGATGGGAACCCGCCGGCCCCGGCAGCACAGGCTTCCAGCCCGTGAGAACCCCCCTCCGCCACAATAAAACTTTTCATAACAGTTCTTCATGATCCTGCAGCTCACCCGAAAACAGGAAAAATTCGGTGGGGCGGGCCTCCGTGCCCGCCGGAGTCATGGACGGCCGGGGACGGCCGCCCTACCAAAACATGGCCGCTTGAGGAATTTTTCAAAGCAGAAAACCTCAGTATCTGCCCGGTGTGGGGCAGTGAATATTTTGAGCGTGGCCAAGAACGCGGCCGTCTGATATGTTGTAAGCAAGGCGTCGATTGAGCAGGTTTTTGGCGCCTTGCCCATAACCGACCATCATGCCCTCATAGCATGGCAGATATACTGAAAAGCCCATCATCGCCCCAGATGGCCCAGGAGGCCGCACCGCCCCCGGCGCCCGTGGCCATTGTCCCATGCCCCTCTTATGAGGACGCCCAGGTCAACCGGGCCCTCAGGACCGCGCTGGACCTCCTGGGGGGCTGGGAGCCCCTCTTTCCCGCTGATGGCCCCATTTACCTGAAGCCCAACCTGGCCGGCCCCTTTGCCCCGGAGCGGGCGGTCACCACCCACCCGGCGGTGGTCAGGGCCGTGGCCCGGCTGCTCATGTCCCGCGGCCGGGAGGTGCTGGTGGGGGACAGCCCCGCGGGCCCGGCCCGCCCCGGCTATGTCAATTTCCTCCACCGCCGCACCGGCATGGAGGATGTGGCCCGGGAATTGGGTTTGGCCCTCGATAAGGACCTCGAACCGGTGGAGGTCAGGATTCCCCAGGCCCGGAGCCTCAGGGTCCTCACCCTGAACCGCTCGTTGGCCGCGGCCCCGGCCCTCCTCAACCTGCCCAAATTCAAGACCCATCTGTTCGCCCGCCTCACCGGCGCGGTGAAAAACCTGTACGGCGCGGTCTCCGGCGTCATGAAGGTGGCCTACCACACCCGCCTGCAAGATCCCCGGGACTTTATGGGCATGCTGCTTGACCTGGTGGATTTCTTGAAGCCGCGGCTGTCGGTGGTGGACGCGGTGGTGGGCATGGAGGGGGACGGCCCCACCTGGGGGCGGCCCCGGCAGGTGGGATATCTCCTGGCAGGGATGGACCCCCTGGCGGTGGACTGGGTCATGAGCCGCATGATGGGCTTGCCGGCCGCGGCGGTGCCCATGTTCCAGGTAGCACCGCCGCCCCCGGTGGAGGTGCGGGGCGTTTCCCTGGAGGAGGCCCGGGTGCCGAACTTCCGGCTCCCCAGCCCCAACACCCTGGAGGACGGCCTGGAGGGCCTCTCCTGGCTGCCCCGGCGCCTGAAGGCATACCTCAGCCAGGAAATGCTGCCCCGCCCGGCGGTCAACCCCGCGATGTGCGCCGGCTGCGGCCGGTGCGAGGAATCCTGCCCCCAGGGGGCCATCCGCCTCAGGGACGGCATGGCCCTGGTGGACCTGAATCTGTGCATCCGCTGCTGGTGCTGCAACGAGGTCTGCCCCCAGGGCGCGGTGGAACTGTCCCGCTCCCGCCTGGGGCGCCTGTTGGCCAGCGCCCGCCGCTGAGCTCGCCCCGGCGCC
>JBGSLA010000167.1:0-21203 GCA_041740935.1 Desulfobaccales bacterium
GGGGGGCGGCGCCCACCGGCCCGGCGCCGGCAGCCGCCGGCAAGCTGGATCTGGGGGCCGTAAGCCAGGACCCCAAAAGGATCTGGACCATTGCCGTGTACATGGGTGCAGATAATGATCTTGACCCCTTTGCCCCCAAAGATCTTACAGAAATGGCCAAAGGATTGCCCGAAGAAGGGGTGGAATGCATCGTTTTGGTGGATCGGGCCAAAGGGGCCAAGACCGAGGGAGACGATCGGACTGATAAGGTGGTGAGAATCAGGAAAGGGGCGGGGAAAGATGTTCAGCCCGAAGTGCTGGCGACTCCCGGCGAACTGAACATTGCCGACCCCAAAGTCCTGCAAGCCTTTCTGTCGTCGGTGATCAAAACCTTTCCGGCGCCGCGTCAGGCCCTGATCCTGTGGGACCACGGGGGCGGCTGGGCCTCGCTGCTCAACGACACCAGCGCCCCCGGCACAGCAGGCGGACACGACCACATGAGTCTTCCCAACCTGCGGCAGGCGATTTCCGGGGCCCTTGAAGACACGGGCCGCACCAAGCTCGATCTGGTGGGCTTCGATATGTGTCTCATGGCCCAGCTCGAGACCGCGGCCGAGATTGCCGATCTGGCCGAGATCATGGTGGCCTCCCAGGCCGTCGAACCTGGCGACGGTTGGCCCTATGAGCAGATCCTCCCCTCCTTCGGCAATGAAAGCCTGGGGGCCCGCCGGCTGGGGGCCCAGATTGTTGAGGCTTACGGCAAGCACTACGGCGGTCGCCAGCAGCCGGTCGCTACCTTGTCTGCCATCGATCTGAAAGAGGTCCGAGGGCTGGCGGAAACTGTGAATAGTCTAGCCGGCAAGCTGGCGAAGACTGTTCCCGACCAATGGCCCGCCATCTCCCGGGCCTTTTTTTATTCCGAGTCTTACGCTGACCGTACGGATATTCGCAAGGGCCCCAGCGGCTTGGCGAGCGTAGATTTCCTGGATATGCTCAAGCGTCTGCGTCACATTGTCCAACCCTTCCCAGCCGACCAGGAATATCAGGAAATCGTTGGCATCATGGATCGGGCGGTCATTGCCTCCTATACCTCCCCCAGGCATCGGCTCAGCCACGGCCTGGCAATCTATGCTCCGACGACCAGTCGGCAATATAGTCCCCAGTATGAGCAGGTCCAACTAGCCAGGACCTCTGACTGGCCGAAGCTGCTGACCGCGCTGCACCAAACCCAGAAAAATAATCTGACCACTCCCAAAATCAGCGCCATCAAAGTAGTGGAGGCGCAATCCGGGCAACCGGTCAAAGGCGGCAAGCCCGGCGGCGGCTTCCGCGTCGAGGCCACGGTGGAGGGGGACAACGTCCTGTGGGTGCAGTATCTCCAGGCCAAGCGGGATGAGAAAAATAAAGGCACCGCCATCCTGGAAAAGAGCTATGTGCTTGATCCGGAGTACTATAAGAAAAGAGTGGCCGCGGTGGCGGATGTGGTCGATCTCATCATGCCGGAATTCAAGGGCAAACAGAATAAAGTCAGTCGGGAGTTCATCGGTGGCCATCTGATGGTCACCAACGGGGAACTGGCGGGGCGGGCTACTATTGATGCCTCCAACCTGACGGACCTGACCCGGGTGGCCGTGCCGGTCTATATAAAGCGCCACAATGTGCAAAGACATTATGCCACGGTGTTTTTTGATTCTTTAAGCTGGCAGGCCACACATGTGGTCGGCGAGACCCCTCAGCCGGACGGCGCCGTAGCCTATCGGCAGATTAAACCACAACCGGAAGATGAAGTGACCTTGCTCTTTGAATTTTTTTCAGATGAGGGCAAACCCGGCTACCTCCAGGGAGAGACCTTGAAGTGGAAAGAGGGTCTGGAGTTTGTCATTAACACCGATTCTCCCGGCGAGATCATCGTGGCGATGCGAGCCGAATCCATTGGGGGAAAGTCAGATTTTGCCAAAACCACCCTTAAAGTGGAAGGCTACACCCAGGAGGAGCAGGGTTTCGTGGACAACGCCAAAAAGCTCACCCCCCAGGACCTGGTGGGCAGATGGCGCTGGCACGGCTTAAAAGACGGTCGGTGGCAGCCCCTGCCGGCTTATACGGAAATTGCCCCGGCCAAGTCCGACCCCAAGGTGCTGACCGCGCAGATACACAACCCCAGCGACCCGAACTGGAAAGTCGCCAACCAGGTGGCCCTTTTGGACACCAGGGTCAAGCCCACCCTGAGGCTGTTGTCCCTCGATGAGAAGGGACGCCCGGTGGAAGATATGAACTTCACCGTGCTGGTGTCCCGCTGGGAGCAGGGCTCGCCCCGCCTGGTGCTCAAGTACCTGGTGCCCAAAGGCTGGCTGCTGCTGTGGGCCAGGGAAAAGGACGGCCAAGCCTCGACGCCCGCCGCCCCCGTGACCTCATGGAGCCTTGACCCCCAGCCGGCGCCCGCAACCCTGCCCCCGGCCCCGACCACCCCTTCGGAGCCCGCGGCTTCCCTGGTCGGCGTCTGGCAAAGTCAAGAGGGGGAAGTTCTCAAAATTGGACCATCGACATACGAACTCTATAGTTTTAATCAACTTGTGGATAAGGGTACGTATAAAATAAGTGGAAAACAGATTGTTATTAAAAGTTCTCTGAATGGCGAGAAAGAGCTCTTATCTTACCTTTTAGGAGAACAGCAGCTAACCCTCAAAGATTCAGACGGCGAGACGTCCAACTACCGAAGAATCCAATAAAAAAATCAAGAGAGGTTTAATCTCTTTCGTCAACCTTAATTTGGATATTATAATCGCTTTCTATTCGATAGTGAATTTCGTTGATTAATAAATCTTTATGGCTATAATTCCACCTATACACCGGGCTTTATAAATATTGAAACCCCACCCTGGCCTTTTCCTACGTGAACGCCTCCAAGGTTCCCTCCGCCTGGATGAATTTAGGACCGGAGGACTCCGAGGCGGTGAACCTGTTTTATTTGCTGGTGCAATCCCTGGAACGGGCCCTGCCGGAGATCGATCTCTCCCCGCTTCACTCTTACCCCACCCTTCCCGCCGGCCCCCGGGAGGAGATGCCGTTATATCGGGATTGGCTTCTGGCCTTGTTAAGCCGGATTCAGTCGCCGGTGCAGGTCGTTTTTGACGGCCTGGACCGGCTCGCTCCCCAGGCTGCCGCGTTCCGCTTTCTCCAGGTGTTGCTGGAAGTGGCCCCGCCGCACCTCCATCTGCTCATGCTCTCCCGGGAAATGCCGCCTCTCAGGCTCCAGGAGTTGAAGGTCCGGCAGGAAGTCTACCTGATGGGCAATGAAGATCTGGCCTTCACCGCCAAGGAAACCCGGAACTTTTTCCAGACCCTGCGCAAACTTCTACTTCCTTACGATCTGATAGTGCAGATAAACGAATTTACTGAAGGGTGGATCGGCGGCTTGGTCCTCCTGTGCGAGACCCTGGAGCGCATGCCGGCGGAGGCCAGAGAAAAGTATTTATCCAGGGAGGCCACCGAGAAATTCGCCGCGGAAGTTTCCGGCTATTTCGAAGAGTGCATCTTTTCCTCCCGTTCGGAGGAAATTCGAGAATTTCTCATGAAGTCCTCCATCCTGGAGGTGGTGGACCCGGATTTCATCACAGACTATCTGGGCGTGGGCCACGCCCGGGATATCATGGAGGAATTGAGCGCCAAGAACCTGTTCGTGCAGCCCATCTTCGATAAGCAAAGGGGCTGGTTATACCGGTATCACTAGTTATTTCAAGACTTCTTGCAGGCCAGGTTCCAGGAAACCTTGCCGCCGGAACAACAGGCGAGCGCCTATTTCCGGGCCGGCTCCCTGTTGGCGGAAAGGGGGGACCTGGAAAGCGCGGTGGACTTTTATCTGCAAGCCGGGGCCACGGACCAGGCAGTGGCCTTGATAGAGCGGGCCGGTCTCCAACTCCTGAAGCAAGCCAAGACCACGGAACTGGCCCGGTGGCTGCAAAACCTGCCCCCAGCCCTGGTTCAGGACCGCCCCTGGCTGCTGTTTTATCATTATATTACCGGGCGTTTCACCGGCGCGCCGGAATACCTGTCCAGCCTGCAGCGGGCCCACGGAATGTTTCAGCAGCGCCAGGACCTCCGGGGTTTACTCCTGACGTCGGGCTATCTCCTGGATATGGCCATTCATATAGGCATGCCTTTGTTCCCCTGGACGACTCTGATTCAGTAGGCGGAAGAGCTGTTACAAAGAACCGACATCCGGGATTTCCCCTCTGAAAGCGCGGTTCTCTGGTTCCAGGTGGGTATGGCCAAGCAATTCACCCTCGATATCCGTCAAGGCTATTCGATCTGCCGCCATGCTTCTTTCCTGGCCAGGAACGCCGGGGAGCGCCACCTGGAGATCCAGGCCCTGATTTATGGCAAAGTTATTTTGTCCTCGGTGGGAGACTTCACTGCGGCCCAGGAAACCAGTCATCAGATTGACGCGCTGCTGGCCACCTGGATTTATCCGGAATTGCAGGTGCTGCAACTCCTGAGCACCGCACAACTGAAAATGTTCCGGGGTGAGGTGGAAGAGGCGGCCGCGCTGGTGAATATGGTCATGGAGGAGGCGGCGCAGCACGGACTGACCTTCATGTATCCGCTGATCCAGCTGCATCGCTTCATGTCCCTGGGATACCTGGGAAAATATGCGGAAGCAGTGGAAACCGGCCGTAACCTGCTGAATCTGCCGTTTTCCCCCGCCAGTGTTCTCCAAGGGATAGTCTCGTTGCACCTGGCCATCTTTTTTTATCATATGGGCGACCTGGCGGGGGCGGGAGAATTTGTCGCCAGAATCCATAAGATCCTGGCCGGTGGTGATTTCAGGGCCGAATACCATCTCCACTGTCTCCAGGTGGTGGATGGCTTGATCTCCTATAATCTGGAAGAACTCGATCCTGCCACTGAACGGAAACTGGAAAAGACCTTGGCAGAGGTTACCGGCATATCGAGTTATTTCTTTATGGTGGATGCTCACTGGGCCCTGGCCCTGTGGCGCTGGCGGCAAGGCAGGCTGGAGGAGGCCGCGGCGCATATTCAGGCCGGGATGGAGGTTGCGGCCCAGCGGGGCTCCTATTATTCCATCACCCTCAGTCCCCGAAACCAGGGCCGTATCTTCACCCTGGCCCTGGAATTGGAAGTGGAGGAAGTTTGGGACAGCTTGCCGCCGCTGCTCTGTAGGTGGTCCGACTGGGTGGGGCCGGATTTAGACCGGCTGTCCCAGCATGCCAACCCGAAGGTGGCCGCCAGGGCCTGGGAGATACGCCGGGCCATCCGCCGGCAGCATCTGCCCCGGCTGCACATCCAGACCCTGGGAAGGTTCCGGCTGCTGCGCCCTCAGGGACCCAGGGATGAGGCGGTTTGGGAGGGCAAGCAGCCCAAGCTGCTGCTCAAAGCCCTGGTGGCCCGCGGGGGAGAGGCGCCCAAGGACGTGCTCCTGGAGGACCTCTGGCCTGAAGGCTCCCCGGATATCATGGAAAAAAACTTCAGGGTCACCCTGCACCGCTTGCGCAAGGCCCTGGAGCCCAATTTGGACAAGGTTTTCGAGTCGTTCTATCTCCATAGCGAGGCTGGCCTGCTCTCCCTGGACCGGGAGTTGTGCCGGGTGGATGTGACGGAGTTTTTAGCTCTCTTTGAATCGGGCCGGCAAGAGGAAGAACAAGGGAACCTTAATCAAGCCATGGCCCAATATAAAAAGGCCATCGCCCTCTATGGCGGAGACTTTCTCCCGGAAGAGCTGTACCTGCCCGGGGCCGAAAAGAAAAGGGCCGCGCTGCGGGGCGATTACCTGGAACTCCTGGAGCGAGTCTCCCAACTTTACGAAAAGCAAGGGACTTTGGGACGGGCCATCGAATACTGCAAAAAGCCGATTCAGGCTGATCCCGGGTTGGAACCTGCCTACCGGCGGCTGATGACCCTTTATGCCTGCCGGGGCATGCGCGCCGAAGCCTTGAGGACCTACGAGGCTTGCAGGAAGGCCCTGGCCCGGGAACTGGATGCCGCGCCCGATGAAGTGACCACCGCCATTTACCGGAAGATTCAAGAATCAAACTGAGCCGCGTTTCCCGGCGGGCATCAGCGCTTACCTCTGAGCCGCGGCTTATTACCGGGAAACGCCGGGGCCCCCGCCTTCCTTTGGTTGCTCCCCGGCAAAACCATCCCGGGTTGCAAACCTCTATTGCGGAATTCCCTGACCCCGTGCATCTGGCATTATTCTAACATATAAACAAATAGTTACCTATCCATACCCCCTTTTCCCTCCTGTAACGTTTCTGAAACCTGATCTGTTGTAAAAATGCATTGAAACCGGAAAAAGGCATCCTGGACCGGCAATTCCATCCCCCTTCCCGGCGCGGTCTGGCTCCCTGGCTCCGGGTTGACAGGTCTGGGCCTGATAAGGGTCAGGAAGAATGAAGCGGCCAACCAGGCAAGGTCAGCTGCGGCCCCGCCTTTTTTGCAGATTATCAGGGAGTTGTCCACATGCCGGGCATGTTTCCCGACAGATAAGGCCAAACCTGTCGATAGGCTGGGACGGAATGCTACGGGTCTCCTTGAACCCCGGGAGACGGCGGGCTTGTCTGGATAATTAACTATGGCAACCTAACTTTTTGTTTTCCAGGATCAGTTATACCAAGTTCGGATTGAGATGAAACAAACTAACTTTCTAACAACCTATTTTTCTTATTATTTTTCACCGAAAACCGAAAACGGTATTAAAGGAGTGTAGATGATGAAGCTGCGACGGTTTTTGCTCATGTTGACTTTGCTGATCGCCGGGGTGGGATTTTTGACTGCGGGCGCCCAAGCCACCAGTTACACGTGGAATACTACCTCGAGCGGCAACTGGAGTGACGCCGGCAACTGGACTCCCGGGACTGGCCCGCCCAATGCCAACGACGCCATTGCCTGGGTGGACGGCGGCAATGCCGCCGCGGTCACCGTGTCTGTGAACGGCACGTATTTCGTCAATCAGCTCAAGATTGACAGCAATGATGCCGTCTCGGTCAACGGCAACCGGACTTTCTATCTTGCCGGGACCAACCCCGTTTTGGATATGGCCGGCACTTTTACCCTTAACAACAATGGAACCAACACCGGCCTCCAGGCCCTCAACCCCTCCACCCTCCAGGGGGGCGGCACCCTGGTGCTGGGCGGCAGCAGCGCCAACAACCTTGTCACCAGCAGCGGCAGCAGCACTGCCATCACCCTGGCGGCGGGCCACACCATCCAGGGCCAGGGGCAGATCAGTGCCCCCATTGTCAATCACGGCACCATCTCCGCCCAGGGCGGCACCCTGATCGTAACCGGGGCGGTCACCGGCGATGGTACGGTGGCCATCGCCGGCAGTGCGCTGGACCTGCGGGATAGTCTGCAAACTGGTAATTTTACCATGGCCCAAACCGGCAACCTGATAGTGGGTAATAATCTCACGGTTGGTCTGACCAAAGACTTTGTCTTTGCCCAGCAAGATACCTCTCAATGGAACTGGGGCACCACCACCACCCTAGCGATGAACGGTGACGGGGGCGGGGGCGGCGGTTACGGGCAGCGGCTGGAGATCGGCGGAAAAGACTATGGGTATGATCTCACCGGTTTCGTCAGCAACACCAACTTCAACCTGAAAAAGCTCAAGATCGGTGATGCCAGTTCCAGCACCCATACATTGACTTTCCTGAGCGACTGGGTCAATAACGGCCAACGGGGCGGCGCCGGCGGAGATCCCGAGGCCCTCTATGTCGACTCTTTGTTCGTCGGCGCCGGCGATACGCTGAACCTGGATGGTCTCCACCTGTACGTTATTAAGTTCGGTCTGGTCCCCACAGGTGCGTGGAAAAATGGCGGCGGCATGATCATCGATCAAGCGGTGCCCACCCCCCTGCCCTCCACCCTGCTCCTCCTGGGATCCGGCCTGCTGGGCTTGGGCTTGCTTGGTCGTCGAAGAAAAAGCCTTCGATAAACTCCCGCACCTCCCGTACTCATAAAACGTAAGGCAGGGTCAGGTGTGGCCCTGCCAGTCTCAGGAGGACAGGCATGCGACCCTAAAGATTTCCCGTGGCCGCGCCCTGACGAATGCCTACGGCGGGACCATCTCAGGCAAAGGCACCATCGCCAGCAACTTTATCAACAACGGCGGGACCGTGGTGGTGGACAGCGGCACCACCGCCATCACCAAGGCCTTCAGCAACAGCGGCCTGATACAGTTGACCAACTTCACCGCCAACCTGACCGGCGGGGCCATCGCCAATACCGGCAGCATCGGAGGCCGGGGCCAGGTGGGGAACAGCATCAGCAACAGCGGCATCATCGAAGCCATCGGCGGCACCCTGACCCTGGGGGGCGCAGTGACCAACAACCCCGGGGGCCTGATGACTGCCGGCGACGGCGGCAAACTCCTGGTGAGCGCCGGCCTGAACCCCAATGCCGGGGTGATCAACCTCACCGGCGGCACCTTTGACAACAACAACCATGCCCTGAGCAACGCCGGCCAGATTTCCGGCTACGGCGCCTTCCGCACCGGCGGCCTGAGCAACATCGGCGCCATGACCTTAAGCGGCGGCACCACCACGGTCCAGGGGGACGTCACCAACCAGGCCCCGGGGCAGCTTACCATCGCCTATAATCAGGCCATCTTCACGGGCGCGGTCACCAACTACGGCACGGTGAAGACCACCGACACCACGGTCACCTGGGCCGGCTCCTTTACCAACTCCGGGGCTTATTTCAGCGACCCGTCGGTCAACTCCTTTTCAGACCTGACGGTAAGTCCCAGCGGCAACCTGGTGGGGGGCGCGGGCGACCTGTTTGAGGTGAGCAACGATTTTATTAACCAGAGCACCCAGACTATCTCCTGGAACACCCAACAGGCCATAATCAGCTTCATCAGCGGCGCCGATCAGCAGCACGATCTGTATCTCGCCGGGAAGGACATGGGCGCCGCCAGCGCGGGCTACGCCCACAACTTCGCCTGGGGGATCCTGGATCTCACCGCACCGAGCCTGACCTTGAGAGACGGCAACACCGAAGACGGCGGCGCCTTATATTTGGGGAGCATCCTGGGGGTGCTGCTCGAAGGCTCCCAGGTTACCAACATCTTTGGAAACGGATTCAATCTATACTACAACCCCAATCTGGGGGACAACGACTACCTGGGCGGCTTGACCTACGGACTCAAGGGCGGCGGTCTCCTGATGCCAGGCAACCCGGTACCGGTGCCGCCCAGCGTGGTCCTCTTTCTCAGCGGCCTGGTTGGGCTCCTCTTGCTGGGCCGGCGACGGCATTAGCGACCTGGGGTTTCCCCCTGCCCGGCCTTTTGCCTGTTGGCCTCCGGGCTGCTGGGACTGGCTTTAGGCAGGTTCAGGAAGAGTTAATCAACAAACCATGGCAGGGTCAGCTACGGCCCTGCCTTGGTTTGGCGGAATTATAAGCGGAAAGAGTCGATGCCTTGCCACGCTATCGGGACCCTATCGGGCTTCGATATATTTTTAAATTTTCAGCGGCCGGGCCATCCGACTCTATCCTGAAAGCGGAGTCCGGAGCTCCTGCGGCCGTGGCGCGCCGGCTCCCGGCATTCTTGGGGCGGTTCGGCCTCAAAGCCTTCCGGATATGAAGGGGGCCGCATCATGATTGATTTATGGCCTGACAATCTGATCGCGGGAAGTGGTAAGGCTCCGGCGGCGATTCTGAGAGAGCAGGCCCGGCACCTGGACAATAAAACCAATAAAATGGTTACGGGAAGAATTGAGCCATCATATCTGCCGAGAGTTACCGTAAAGGATAAATTCGGCGCCGATGAAGATCTATTCATGTATGATTTTTATCTTGAAGCGCCAGCTCTTGATTATTATCGTAATATTCTTCTTACAATCTTTCATGGCATTAACCTATATCCCGTAATTATCTATACTGATGGGGCCATAAAGAAAATATTGTTCGAAAATACAGCAAATATAACCGCAAATAGTGAGGAAGAGTTTTTAGATATTTTAAATAATATATTTAATTGCAAAAACACGGTAACCATCATTAATTCAATAATTGCCCAGGTTAGAGAAATAGATTAAACTCCAATTGATTAGTTCGGCAATTTTTTAATAGTGTTTTGTTTCATGAATGGTTTTAATCAATAATCGTTTTATGGTATGCTTCTTCCAGATGAGAGGAGAAGCTATGCCTCCGCCAAAGGTTGCTTTCTCCTGCCGCGACGAGCTTCACGACTTCCAGCTCGATGCGGTTGCATCGATGACCTCAAGGGACTTCGGCACCCTGGCAGAAGCCCCTCAGTTATATGGCGGGCAATTTTGTGTTCCTTCGACGTCAACTTTGAAGTAGCGAATTTTTCGCCAGAAATTCTTGTCAATTTAAAATAAAAATTTGAATCGGATAAGAGGTCGTTGGAGCCCTGGGGATTTCAACCCAGGGATTTTTCATTATGAGAGGTTTCCATATTTGAACAATATGAAAAGATTTCAGGAGAGCGGCTAGTGGCAAGCTAGGTAGCAGAACCGCACCTTGGGTGCTTCCCGCCCTACCAAGGGTTTTTGTTAACTGAAACCATAACCATTTGAAACTATTGCCTCATAGTTTTAAGAAATTGGCAGCAGAACGGGCTGAAAGGCATGTCCCCTTCTTTAATACCCATTGTTTACGGGAAAATGTCCTTTACCACCCCCCTCCCCCTTTGAGCCTTGGCCTCAGTTGGTAATCTGACAAGTTCTGTTATACTAATAAAAGCTTGAAAAAATCTTCGGATACCCAGAGATTGGGCACCAGGTCATTTGATCGGGACAATTAGGGGGAGGATACTGCTCACTATCCCCATTCCTAAGCGGCCATCAAGCGGCAACGGCAAGTCAATTGTAGGACGCATCGGGTTCATTCCAGGTGATGTTTCGGAAGGCAAGGATAAATATTTGAGCAATAGGTAGATAAGTAAATTATGATTAAGACATTGAGTCTAATATCGATACTAATATTTTTTATAGTTAATCCATCATTTTCTGAGGACATATCTAAATCCATCAACATTGCTGTTCTGCCATGCACAGATATTGTAAGTACCTTTAAAAAGTTCCATCCGTTAGTTACATATCTCACTCAGAAGACTGATCTATCCATCAGGCTGATAGTGCCGGAAGATCTCACCAAATTTAAAACTTTAATTAATAATGGGGAAATAGACTTTGCATTGCAGGACCCTCATACGTTCCTAAAGCTTTCAAATTTATTTGATGATGATTCTCTTATTAGAGCCCTTAATTTAGAGGGAGGAACTACCCAGTCAGGGGTGGTTATCGCCAGGAAAGATAGTGGCATAAATCAATTGACTGATCTGAAGGGAAAAACTGTAATGTTTGGTCCCAAGTTTTCTTCCGTAAAGTGGCTCGCAGCTAAATTTTTGTTTGAGGAGCAAGGCATAAATATCGAAAAATATTTAAAAGCTTATTCTAATGGAGGTTGTTGTGAGGATATAGCCTTCAGTGTGTACCTGAAAGCAGTTGATGCAGGAGTAGTTTGCGATCATTTTGCAGATGAGCACGGGGACAAACAAAAAGAAATTGGGATAGATGCCGGTCAGATTGTTGTTATTGGAAAGACAAAAAGCGTACCGATGAAAATTATGGGTGCCCGTAAAGGTGTTGATAAAGGCATCATAGTCAAGGTTAAGCAAGCATTATTAAATCTTGATAATAAAAATGCAGAACATGTAAAAATATTGCATCAGACTGAACTGGGCGGGTTTCACCAATATTCCGATGGAGACTTCGCGTCGATAAAAATGATGATGAGCACCAAGTGGGAAGATTAACTGACCACTTGTTAAGGGAATTTTAGCGCCCATGGATTCATCTCCTCGCTGGCTACAGCTTAGATTGAGGGCCAAACTGACCTTATTAATTGAAGGTCTGGTAATACTTGTTGTAATTGTTACAGGGGTTATCACGACTTTGCGTGAAAAAGGGACGTTAGAAGATGAGCTTCGCAAGCGGGGATTGGCTTTGGCCAACGATCTTGCTAAATTCTCTGAAAGACCCGTATTAAGTCAGGATTGGGCCACTCTGCGCCGGTTCGTGAATCACACCATGAAACAAGATTATGTTCGGTATGTAAGCATAGTAGACCCTGCCGGCAAGGTCGTTATGCATAGTGATTTGAGTAAGGTGGGTACATTTTTTAACGATTCCTCTCACAGGGATAGAAGCAAGGCTGATGAACCAGGTTATTCACATACCCACCTCATAAAAGAAAAGGAGGGAGAAGTTTATTATAATATCTGCGCGCCCGTTGAGGTTTCCGGAGTCGGTCTGGGAACGGTCTTCCTTGGATACTCCTATTCCGCTGTTGCCAATGAAATCGCCACGGCTCGCCGGCAGATTATGCTGATCGGTTTGGCGACTATCCTCATAGGCGGGGTTTTTGCTTATTTTTTAGCCACTTTTATTTCCATGCCCATACGGCGCATTACCAAAGCCATGGAGCAAGTCGCCAACGGAGAAATATTTTCGCCGCTTATGATTAACCGGAATGATGAAATTGGAACTTTAGCAAATTCTTTCAACAAGATGTCTGAAGATTTGGGCAGGCATCGCAAACATCTTGAGGTGTTGGTGGAAGCCCGTACAGCCGAATTAGAGAGTGCTAATGAACAGCTGCAACAGGAAATCGTGGAACGCAAACGGGCGGAGGAAGATTTAAAGCAATCCCAGGAACAGTTGCGGGATCTGGCGTTACATTTACAGCTCATCAGGGAAGAAGAGAGAAGCCGTATCGCCCGGGAGATACATGATGAGCTTGGACAGGCCTTGACAGCTCTGAAGATGGACGTTCACTGGCTGGGGTTGAGATTGCCCACGGATCAACAAGTGCAGATGCACAAGATAAAATCAATGTCAGGGCTCATTGATACTACGGTGCAAGCGGTGCGGCGGATTTCCTCGGAATTACGGCCGGGTTTACTGGATGACCTTGGGCTGACGGCCGCCATTGAATGGCAGGCCCAGGAATTTTGCGGCCGGGCGGGACTTCGATGCGACATCCGATCAGAACCCGAGGACATTATTTTGGATCAAGCCCGTTCTATCGCGCTGTTTCGCATCTTTCAGGAGGCCCTGACCAACATCGCCCGGCACGCTCAGGCTAATCAGGTGGAAGTTATTCTTGAGGAAAACACCGAAACGGTGGAAATGGCAATACGGGATAACGGCAAGGGGATTACTGCCGAACAGCTCGCCGCGTCCAAGTCATTCGGGATTATCGGCATCCGGGAACGCGTGTATTCCCTGGGGGGAGAACTGAGGATCAGTGGGGCACCCCATCAAGGGACCATCGTCCATGTGAGCCTTCCCCTCGGACCAAAGGAGAACCTTGGTGATAAAAATACTCATCTCGGATGATCATGCTATTGTCCGCGAGGGACTCAAGCAGATTCTGGCGGAAACTACCGACATGGTGGCGGCGGGTGAAGCGACGAATGGACATGAAGTGTTGGAACATATTCGCCGGGAAGACTGGGATCTGGTGTTATTAGACCTGGCCATGCCCGGAAAAGACGGACTGGAAACTCTCAAGGAGTTAAAGAAAGAAAAACCGAAACTCCCGGTCCTGGTATTAAGTATTTATCCTGAAGAACAATACGCCGTGCGAGCCTTGAAGGCGGGCGCCTCCGGTTATCTGACCAAGGAAAGTGCGCCTGAAGAATTGATCGCCGCCATACGAAAGGTATCCCGGGGCGGCAAGTACATCAGTTCATCCCTGGCGGAAAACCTTGCCAGCCACCTCGAAGTGGATGCCGACAAACCGGTTCATGAAATGCTTTCGGACCGGGAATACCAGGTGATGCTGCTGATTGCCTCCGGAAAGACGGTTAAAGAAATTGCCGACGAGATGTTTCTCAGCGTGAAAACCGTCAGTACGTACCGGGTGCGGGCCTTAACCAAGATGGGAATGAAAAACAACTCCGCTTTTACTTATTATGCCATCAAGCATGGGTTGATAGAGTAAAAGAGAAGCAGACAGCCATCTCCATGCAGCCTCATCCATCATACCATCCCAGATTTCTTTTCCTGCCACTTTCCAGATATTTCTTCTTGTTCTCTCCATTTTATTTTTTGTAGGACAAACACCGACACAGGGTCGGCTGGTATTCCTACAAAAAAAAGAGGCTTCATCTGATTTGCGCCGGGACTCATTTTGCATATTATGTAAGGCAAACAAAAGCTCATCTATAAACTTTAATAAAAAGGAGTAAATCATGAAAAAATTAACGACTGTGATCATGGTGTTATCGCTGGTCCTGGGCGGAGTTGCCCTGGCCGCGGCCGCCGACCTGAACGGCCTCACCAAGATCAGTGATCAGGAAGCTCGAGAAATTAGGGGCATGGGTATGGGATTTGGCCCCCAGTTTGGTGGATTCGCTGGTCTTGGTAATCCGGATTGTCCGCTACAGACCCAGGCCATAACGTCTGCCCCGCAGACCCGAACCGGGTCGCAATTCCAAAAGAATGCCGGCACTCCGGTCGGTATCAGGATTCAGGCCCAGGATCGTACCTGCTGGTAATCGCTTTTAAGCTCTTCGTTTAGCAACCCCAGCGGATCACACCACCCGGGCGCAGCCACCTGCTGTACCCGGCTTTCTTTGCAGCCAGTCTTAGATAATGGGCACAGGGGTTCTTCTCCAGGGAGTCCAGGATGATCCCGATATAATTAGGGACCGCGATCTTGCCCTGCCATTAAAGGCAGAGGGACGCCGGGCTGGCGGCGAAGACCCCGGCTGTGATCCGATGGGTGGGGAAATAACTTCCCCTCTTGGTCTTAAGGGCCAGGGAGAGCTCCTGGCCCTTATCTTTTTGAGCACCGGTCAGCCTGATTCCTCATGACCTCAGGTTATCGCTGGCTTTGGGTTGGGAAAATCAATCTGGGAAAAGCTTTTCGTGCTATTAGGTATATCGTCAGCGTCAGGTGCAGAAGATCATCCTGAACCTGCCGCGGAGGTGACGCTAAATGGAGCAACCCACCGATTCGAGCAAGTCAGAACAGTTGGATAGCTTTACCATATTCCTGCATTTCGGTCTTATGATATTTGGCGTCCTGGCCTGGCTGACCGGAGACTGGGCCGGAGACTACAAAAAGATCAACCAAGTGGGTTTTACGGTGCACAAAATGCTGGGCCTGGGTACGGGCCTGTTCGTGGCAGCCCGCTTATTTCATGGCTTCTGGGGGCCGGACCAGGCCCGCTTCGCCAACTGGGCGCCTTATACCCCGGAAAGGCTGCAGATGGTCTATGAAGATATTCGCCACCTCTTCACTCTAAAGCTGCCCGAGCGGCCACCCCGCCAAGGACTGGCGGGCCTGTGGGAAGCCTTGGGACTGGCTCTCTTTACCTGGATGGCGGTCACCGGGTTTGCCATGTTCCTCTTCCTCATACCGGGGCAGAAAGCCCATGGGGCCGTGCGACTGGTGAAAGAACTGCACGAAGTCGGGGAATGGCTGATCCCCGTATTCCTGGCTGTACATGTGTTCGCCGTCATTGTCCATGCCCTGGCGGGAGATCATCGCTGGCGCAAGATGTTTTTTCTGAAAGGATAACCTGAGTTCCTACTGATTCACTTGTTTTAACCTAACGTCAGGCCTAAACTGACATCTCCATGCTTGCTGTTTCGGTAATATATAATCCCCCTGAACTAGAGCAAACATAAGATAACGATTTTTTCTTATGCACCTTCCGGCAGACGCCAATCTCCGCTTACGCCTGGTCGCCGTGGGGCTCTCCCTCGCCGTGGGGTTCGCCCTTATGGCCATCAAATTCTATGCCGCCTATCTGACCGGGTCCAGCGCCATCCTCTCCGACGCTCTGGAGTCCATTATCAACGCGGCGGCCAGCTCCTTTGCGGTGATAAGTGTCCTATGGGCCGCCCGCCACCCGGACGAAACCCATCCCTATGGCCACGGCAAGATCGAGTATTTCGCCGCCGGTTTTGAAGGCGCGCTCATCATCCTGGCTGCGGCTGGCATCTTCGTCAAGGCCTGGCCTCGGTTCCTCCATCCTCAGGATCTTCCCCGACTGGAGACCGGGCTCCTTCTGGTCTTTATTGCCGCGGTGGTCAACTTGTTTTTAAGCTTGGGGTTAATTAGAACCGGCAGACGTACAAACTCCCCTACCTTGGTGGCCGACGGCCAGCACATCTTAACGGACGTTTATACCTCCTTGGGGATACTGGGCGGGCTTGGCCTGGTGTGGTTCACCGGGTGGTATTGGCTGGACAGCGCCGTGGCCTGTCTGGTGGCGGCAGGTATCCTGGTCACCGGGGTTAAGTTGGTGCGCCAGGCCTTTCTGGGGCTCATGGACACCTCCGAGCCCAGGCTCTTAGAGGAGATCGCCCACCTACTTGCCCAACACCGCAAGGACACCTGGATTGACATCCACCGTCTCCGCGCCCGGCGCGCCGGCAGCCGGGTGCTCCTGGATTTCCACCTTATCCTGCCCCGAGACTTCACCCTGGCTGAGGTAAATCGAGAAGTGAAGGAGCTTGAGGAAATTTTTAACGCCCACTTCGGCGGCCAGGCCGACATCCTTATTCGTACGGATCCCTGTGAAGAGCCGGTGTGCCCCATTTGCGGCCACGATCCCTGCCAGCATAGGCAAAAAGATGCCTTAGCACAGTGTTTATGGCGGAGTAAGACGCTAACCGCCGAAGCCGAGGAAAAAAAAGATATTCTTACCCAACCAGATCAAGAAGAAGCAGGAGATGTGTAAAAATGAGGAGGGTCAGGCCAATAATACCGTTTTCGGTTTTCGGTTTTCGGTAAAAAATAATAAGAAAAATAGGTTGTTAGATGGTGAGTTTGTTTCATCTCAATCCGACCTTGGTATAACAGACTGCGAGCCAGGAGGATTATCTCCTTTTAAAATATTATCCCCTTGGGTCTGGGGGGCGGTGTGATGCCATGAGGTCACGGAGCCCGGAGAGGGTTACTCCGGAGACCGGCCCCTGTTTGACCAGCCAGGCCAGGAAATCCTGCAGTTTGGCCACCAGGCGGTTTACTGCGGCCTCGTCGGGAAAATCGGGGCTGCCGCCGGGGTAAAGCTCCGTGGAGTGGAGAAACAGGTTGAGGACCCGGCCGCGCCGGCGCCGGTGCAGGGAGGCGGCCAGGCGCATGGACAGCAAAGGGAACCAGGCCGGGTGGACGCCGGCTACGCCCACAAAACGGTAGCGGGACAGCAAGGCCTCCCCCAGGTTCCCGGGCAGCAGGCCGGCCAGGCGAACCAGGGCCCTGGCCGAGGCGGCCCAGACCGGCGCCATGGTGACCGGGGCCTCCAACACCCGCCCGCCGGGGGAGGCCGGCCCCTCCAGCCAGAAGGGGTCAGCGGGGGCCAGGAAATTTTGCAGCCCGGGTCCTTTGATGGTCAGGGGCACCATGCTCGTGTCCACGGTCAGGCCGAAGCGGGGCAACAGGTCCAGGAGGCCGGGGGACCAGTCGAAGCGGCCCATGCGGAAGGCCCGGGGCGCCTCCGGGAAATTCCCGGTAATGCAGTTCACCAGGGTCGCCAGCTTGTCCGCCACCAGGGACAGGGGAAGCCTGGCGGTGGGAACGGGCTCCGGCTCGGGCAGGTCCACGAAGGGCGGGGTGTTCCAGGGGTGCAGGTGGACGCCGATCTCAGCATTGTGCTCCCGGCGCCAGGTGAGGAGCGTCTGCCGGGCGGCCGGGTCCCGGGCCACCGGGTAGGTTAACAGCAAGGTCAGGGGAAAGCCGAACTCCCGGGGGATGAAGGTGAGGCGCCGGAGTTCGACCACATTCGCCACCCCCGCGCCCTGCCGGGGATATTGCCCCGAAAACAGCCCTTCTTCTTCCACATCGATGGTGATGACCAGATACAGGGGCTCGCTCATGGGTTGGGTTTCTTGCCAGGGGGCATTTTTCAAAGACTGTCCTGAAAAGTCCAAAGTCCAGGGTCCAGAGTCCAAAGTTATAGCAGCGGGCGGTGCCCGCGCTACGCGGCTTTTCAGGCTTTACGGGTGAGCCAGCGGCTCCTGAGCCGCGGTCCCGCCCCCCTCACCAGGACACCCGGCCTTTCTCCCGGATAAACTCGCCCACCGCGGCGTAGACCTCGTCATTGCCGCAAAAATCCCCCTGTCCGATGGCCCGCTGATAATCTTCCAACCGGGCTTCAAATCGAGGCATGAAGTCCTGCCCCGGCGGAAAGCGGGTGAGACCCCGGCCATAGCCCAGCCGTTCGAGATAGAAAACGTTCAGATCCTGCTCGAACGCGCCCTGAAAGGGGATGGACAGAATCGGCTTGCCGTAATACAGGGCCTCGGAGGTCAGGGTGTGGCTGCCGGCGCAGATGACGTAACGGCAGGCGGCCAGGTCGTCGAGAAACCCCGTCTCGGAGTTTTCCTTAAAAGTGAGGTTGCCCTCCCGGCGATTCCGGTGAAAGCCATAGACCAAAACCTGGTGGGGCAGGCTTTGCAAAAAGGCGAAAAAATCCGGAAAAGGGGAGATGCTCTGATACACCAGAACGTGGCCGCCTTCCCGGGGGCGGCGAGTCAGCACGCTTTCCCGCAAAAGGGGGGGGGCCAGCCGGGCCCGGACCCCGGGCCTCAGGGGCGGGCGGAAAAAGGAGATCACCAGATAGTGGCTGGCCTGACTGAACATGTGGCGAATCACCAGGTCAAGCTGCCAGTAGGGCAGGCGCAGCCGCCAGGGCAGGGGGTGCCGGCAAAAGGTGATGATGTGCTGGTGGTCCACGGAAAGACAGGGCAGCCCCAGCTGCTGGCAGGTCCGGGCCACCAGATAGTCGTAGTCGCTCATGGCCACATCCGGCTGAAAATCTTCGATGAGCTCCCGGACCCGGCGGAGACGGGAACTTCGGGTGCTAAGCTGGCGAAGCGTATGGAGAACCGTGGGCAGGGTGGCCACCCGGTGATTTTGGTAAATGGTGAGCGGCCCCGGGATTTCCACCACCGGGAACTCGGGGGCCAGGACCGCGGCGCCCCGGTCATGGGTGACGAACAGAAAGTCGTGTTCGGAAAAATGGCGGGCGATGGTCAGGGCCCGCATGGCGTGGCCGTGCAGGGTGCCGTGGACGCCGTAGATGATTCTGGCCATGGGCAAAGCATAGACCAGGGAAGGGCAAACGACAACGGGAAAATGACTCTGAGGGGCCGGCTGGCTCAGGTGGCGGCCGGTGGGAAGGGGTAATCCTTGAGGATTTGAAACAGCTGCTGCGCCCGGCCGCCGAAGAAGTGGTCGGCCCCGGCCACCACCCTGAGGTCCACGGGGGGCTCGAAGGCTCGGCAGAGATTTTCCAGGTCAGGCAGAGGGCAGAGGTCGTCCCGGTCCCCGGTCACGATCAGGCGCAAGCCGGGGGTTTGGGGGAGAAAGGCCAGGTCCATGAAGGCGATGGGGGGCGAAATGAGGACCGCGCCCGCGGCCGCCAGGCCCTCCAGCAGGGCCCGGGCCGCCACCGCGGCGCCGAAGGAATAGCCTACCAGAAAGCAGGGGCCCGGCGTCCGGGACTCAAGGAAGTGAAGCGCCGCGGCCAGGTCCGCGGTCTCCGCCAGGCCGCCGCCGTAGCTGCCGGTGCTGGCCCCCACGCCCCGGAAATTGACGCGCAGGGTGGACCAGCCCCGCTCCCCCAACGCCCGGGTGGCGGTCCAGACCACGTTGTTGTTCATGCTGCCCCCGTAAAGCGGATGGGGGTGGGTGATGACCGCACCGGCCGGGGCAACCCCGGCAATGAACCTGGCTTCCAGACTGACCTCGCCGGCCGGAATGATGAGTTGCTCTTCCATGTTTTCACCTGAAATTCCTGAAAAGTTTATGGTGCGGGAGGGGGGTTCCCACGGGCTGGAAGCCCGTGCTACCGGGGCCGGGGGGCCCCAGCCCCCCCCAGCCCTCCCCCCGCCTGGAGATCAGCGCAGCCAGGGCGTCACGATCTGTTTGGCCAGATTGATGGGAATGGCAAAACCGATGCCCTGGCCGGAGGACAGGATCATGTTGTTGATGCCCACCACGTGGCCGCTGAGGTCCAGGAGCGGCCCGCCGCTGTTGCCGGGGTTGATGGAGGCGTCGGTCTGGATGTAATGCCCCGGAGCGCCCTGAGCCAGACCCCGGCGGCCCACAGCGCTGATCACCCCCACGGTGACGGTCTGCTCCAGGCCGAAGGGACTGCCGATGGCGATGGCCCACTGGCCCACCTTGACCTGGTTGGAATCCCCGAGGGTGGCAGGCCTGAGACCCCCGGCGGCAATTTTTACCAGGGCCAGGTCCAGGCGGGGGTTGCTCCCCGCCAGTTGGCCTTTCACCTCCCGGCCGTCGCTCAACCGCACCAGGATTTGCTGGGCCCCGCCCACCACATGAAAATTGGTGAGGATATAGCCCCGGGGGTCGATGATGATGCCGGAGCCCTGCCCTACCTGGGGCTGCCGGACGGTCCGGGGATAATAATCCCGGAAAACCCCTTCGTAGGGCGTTCCCCGGAAAAAATCATCCGGGCCGGGGAGTCGGTGGGTGACCACGGTGATGGCCTTAAGGCTCACTACCGACGGCCTTACCTGGTCCGCCACCCGGATAAAGTCCTGCTGCAGGCCCAGCGCGGTGGTTCCCCAAGCGGGGGAGGTGGCCGCCGGGCCCGCCAGGGTCACGATAATCAGGCAGAGGCCCGCCAGGGCTATGGAAGACAGGTAACGCTTCATCGCAGACATCTCCTATGGGTTCGTAATTATTATGTTTCCAGCCGCTCGATCTTTTTCACCCAAGAAGGAGCGGAACTTTATCAGGCCGCGGACCGATGACCGCCAGGACTTCCGGAGGGATCAGGCGCTCCGCCAGGGCCAGGAAAGGCGCCCCTCGGGAGAGTTCCTGTCCCCCTTGCCGGATCAGCCGGCGCAGACCGGCGTCCCCGCCGATGGCCAGGCACACGGCCGGCCCCCGGGGGTCTTTTCGGGTCCAAAAGACCTGGACCTGGCAGGCTTCGCCGCCGGCGGTCACGCCCTCGATAATCTCGGTGTCGCCGTCGGGGTATTCCAGGCACAGGACCGGCCCCCGCCAGACGGGCGACAGCACCACCAGCGACTGCCGGGGGAGGCCCTCCGGGAGGTTTTCCCCCGGCTTTACCTCATAGTCCAGCATGTACGGCAGCATACCTGATTAGATAACAGCCTGATCGCCCTCAACCGGCGGCGGGTAAGTTTGTTATGCAAAGTTTGATGTGGGGGAGGGGGCCAGGG
>JBGSLA010000168.1:0-7315 GCA_041740935.1 Desulfobaccales bacterium
GCCAGCCCCGCCCCCGGCGGGGTGCAGGCGATGATGTCCTTGACCCCGGCGACCCGGGCCGGAATGATGTTCATCAGGGCGCTGCTGGGGTAGCTGGCCAGGCCGCCGGGGATGTAGCAGCCCACCCGGGGGATGGGCCGCACCAGCCGGCCGGCCAGGATGCCGGGGCGAACTTCCACGGCCCACATTTCCCGCTCCCGCTGGGCCCGGTGGAAGGTCTCGATGTTGGCGGCCGCGGTCTTCAGGGCTTCGAGGACTCTGGCATCCAGGCTTTGATACGCGGCCTCGATCTCGGCGGGGCTCACTTCCAGCTCCGCAGCGGTTAAATCCGCCTTATACTGGCGGTGCCAGCGCAGGCTCTCGGCGTCCCCGTCCCGGCGCAGCGCCGCCAGAATGGCCCGCACCTCTTCTCTGACCTGGTTGACGTCCTCCCGGGAGCGGTGCAGCAGGTGGTCGAGCCTCGCGGGCCTCAACTTGTCCAGAAATTCCACCTGCACAATCGGCATCCCGCCACCCTGCCTTCCGGAGAAATATATTGCAATTTTATGAGTATATATGATTGTTCTAGGAAGCACAAAGCTAATCGAGAGGGTTGCCAGGAGTTTTTGGGAGAAGAAGCCGGGGCTTCAAGGCCCTTTCGCCATCTCTCCCGGACCCCTTATGCCAAGTCCCTGTGGGGTTGCAACCAACCAAAAGCCTGAAACGCTGAAGTTGCTGATTTTTTAATCGAAAACTGAAAACTGAAAACCGAAAACCGTTTTTTAAGGGGTGGAAAGGGGAAGCCAAGCCCCTCCGGCCCTTCCCTCATCGGAGGTAGAATGACCCGGAAAAAGCGCAAGCGCCCCCCAGGCGAAAAGAGATTGCTCACCGTTCTCAGCCAGGCCGGCCGGCCCCTGTTGCTGACCGAGATTCAGGAACTCCTGGACCTTCCTGCAGATCAGGCTCAATGGGTGAAAGAGGGCCTCGACCGCCTCGTCGAACGGGGAGATCTGGTGCTCATCAAGGGGAAGCGCTACGGCCTGACGGACAAAATGAACCTGATGGCCGGCGCCCTGAGCGTCCACCCGGACGGCTTTGGGTTTTTGACCCCGGAGAGCGGCGGCAAAGACATTTTCATTAAAACCGCGGACCTCAAGGACGCCTGGCACGGCGACCGGGTGGTGGCCCGCCTGGAGGGCCGCCGGGGCAAACGCCGGGAAGCCCGGGTCATCCGCATCCTCGAACGGGCGGTCGTGGAGGTCATTGGCCTCCTGTGCCACGCGGCCGACACCTATTACGTGGAGCCCGAAGACGAGCACCTCCTCTTTAACCTGGTCATCCCGCCGGCCAAGCTTAAGGAAGCCCAACCGGGGGACGTGGTCCGGGCCCGGGTGACCCATTACCCCACGGGGCACCTCAATCCCCAGGGCGAGGTGGCCGCGGTCCTGGGGCCCATGGAGGACGCGGAGGTCCAGACCTATATCGTGGTGGGCAAATACAGCCTGCCGGACGAATTTCCCCCGGAGGTCCTGGCCGAGGCCGCGGCCATCTCCCCCGACATCATCAGCGCCGAACTGGACCGCCGGGAAGACCTGCGCCATCTGCCCCTGGTGACCATCGACGGCGAAAGCGCCCGGGATTTTGACGACGGGGTGCTGGTGGAGAAAAAGCCCGGCGGCCGCTTCACGTTGTATGTGGCCATCGCCGATGTGGGCCATTATGTCAAACCGGGGAGCGCCCTGGACCAGGAGGCCTACCACCGGGGCACCAGCGTCTATTTCCCCCAGCGGGCCGTGCACATGCTGCCGCCCGGCCTGTCCACCGGCCTGTGCAGTCTGGTCCCCGGCGAAGACCGCCTGGCCGTGGTTGCCATTCTTGACTACGACCGCCGGGGGCGCCTGCAAACCTGCCGCTTCACCCGGGCCGTGGTGCACAATCACGCCCGCCTCACCTACACCATAGTGCAAAAGCTCCTGGTGGACAAGGATCGCAAACTGCGGCAGCAATATCGCCCCTTCCTAAAAATGCTCACCTGGATGGGGGAACTCTGCCAGCGCCTGCGGGCCCAGCGCCACGCCCGGGGGAGCCTGCTGATGAGCATCCCCGCGGCCGAGGTGGTCCTGGACGACCGGGGCTGGCCCGTGGATATTGCCCGCATCGACCACCTGCTGGCCCACCAGATCATTGAGGAATTCATGATCTCGGCCAACGAAGCGGTGGCCGAGGACCTGGGGGAGCCCTCGGTCTTTCGGGTGCACGACGCTCCCGACCCGGTCAAAATGGAGACTTTCCGGGCCTTTTGCCGGACCCTGGGCTTCGACCTTCCCAAGCAGGCCAACCGGGACCCCATCGTGCTGCGGGATTTTCTGGAGGAGGTGCGCCAGACCAATCTGGCGCCCATGGTGCAGCTTATGCTCTTGCGCTCCCTCAAGCAGGCCCGCTACGCCGGGGCCAACCGGGGGCACTACGGCCTGGCGGTGGAATGGTATACCCACTTCACCTCCCCCATCCGCCGCTATCCCGACCTCATG
Source organism: Desulfobaccales bacterium (assembly GCA_041740935.1). GTDB lineage: Bacteria > Desulfobacterota > Desulfobaccia > Desulfobaccales > 0-14-0-80-60-11 > JBGSLA01. Next base: position 2,511 of record JBGSLA010000168.1, read on the forward strand.
GTGCACCGTTTGCTCACGGCCCGCCTGGGTAAGGGGCAGAGACAGGCGCCCCCCGACCCCGTGGAGTTGGAAGACGCGGCCCGCTATCTCTCAGAGCGGGAGCGCCGGGCCATCGAGGCCGAGCGGGAAATGCTGGCCCGCATGCAGGTGCGCTGCCTGGCCCACCGGGTGGGGGAGGAGTTCCACGGGCTCATCACCAGCGTCACCCCCTTCGGCTTTTTTGTGTCCCTGGAGGAAATTTTCGCGGACGGCCTGGTGCGCCTGGTGGATCTGCCGGATGATTACTACAAATATGACGAGGCCCGCCAGCGCCTCCTGGGCCGCCGCCACCGCAAGAGCTTCCAGTTGGGGGACAGCGTGCGGGTCAGGGTGGCCCAGGTGGATATCAAGCGGCGCCACGTCAACCTGACCCTGGCGACCGACGAGGGGCAGGCTCAAGAATCCTGAGTTTCTTTGTCCTGGAAAGTCCAAAGTCCAGGGTCCAGGGTCCAGGATCCAGGGTTAATTTTGCTCCAAAAAGTTTGTCGAGTAAAGGCAGGCGCCCTCGCCTGCCCTCGGTGGACAGCCGAGGGCGGCTGTCCCTACACCAGAAAAGGCTTTTCTTGCTTTGCGGGTGAGCCACTAGCCCACGAGGAATTGGTTTCTTATCCTCACCAGCTCAACACCGGATAGCCGAACAGGTGGTTGACCTCGGTTGCCAGGTCCTCCGAGGGGGTGAGGGCCAGGGACTCCGGCAGGGCCAGGATGTCGCTCTCCTCCGGGGTAAGAAAATGCAGGCGGGCCGGCACCGATCCCTGGTGGCGCTGGAGGATGTCCCGCAAAGCCAGCAGCTGCCGGGTGGTGAGGGTGGCGGCCCGGAGGCGCAGATCCAGACAGGCCGGCCAGCGGGGCAGGGACGTCCCCAGGGGCGCCACTTCCCGGGCCACGATTTTGGTGCCCCGGTCCTCCTGGACCACGTCCCCCTTGAGCCACAGGGGGAGGCTCGGTTGGCTCAGCCAGGGGGCCACCTTATCCAGCACCTCGCCAAAGACCAGCACCTCCACTGAACCGGTGAGGTCCTCCACGGTGATGATGGCCAGCCGCCCCCCCCTTTTGCTCACCTTCTCTTTGGCCGCGGTGACCACCACCCCCAGGGCCACGCTCTCCCCGTCGGGGGTGTCCGGCAGGTCGGCGGTGGTCACCTTCACCCAGCTTTTGAGGATATGGCGGTAGGAGTCCAGGGGGTGGCCGCTCAGGTACACCCCCAGGGCCTGCTTTTCCTTGGCCAGCTTTTCCGATTCCTCCCAGTCCGGGGCTTCGGGGAGCCAGTCGTCGTTGGCCGACCGGTTGAGGGTGTCGAACATGGACATCTGCTTTAAGGCCTGGAGGCTCTGGGCCCGCTGGGCGTGTTCCAACCCCAGGGCCAGACCGGCAAATAAGCGGGCCCGGTTTTTCTCCAGCGCGTCGAAGGCCCCGGCCTGAATCAGGGCCTCCAGGACCTTGCGGTTCACCCGGGTGAGGTTGACCCGTTCCAGAAAGTCGCTGAAGGTCTCGAAGCGCCCGGTTTTCCTGGCCTCCAGGATATCCTGGATGGCCCCGGCCCCCACATTTTTCACCCCGGCCAGGCCGTAGCGCACCCGGCCCTCCTCCACGGCAAAATCCCGGCGGCTCAGATTGATGTCCGGGGGCAGCAGCACCAGCCCCTGCTCCCGGGCCTCCATGATGTGTTTGGCCAGGGAGGTGGTCTGGTTCATTTCACTGTTCAACAGCGCCGCCAAAAACTCCAGGGGATAGTGGGCCTTGAGATACGCGGTCTGGTAGGCGATCAGGGCGTAGGCGGCGCTGTGGGATTTGTTGAAGCCGTAGCCGGCGAATTTTTCGATCAGGGTGAACAGCGACTGGGCCTTATCCTTTGGGATGCCCCGCTCCAGAGCCCCGGAAACGAAGCGCTCCCGTTGGGCCGCCATGACCTCCGGAATTTTTTTGCCCATGGCCCGGCGCAGGATGTCGGCCTCGGCCAGGGAAAATCCCGAAATCTCGGCGGCGATCTGCATCACCTGCTCCTGATACAGAATGACCCCGTAGGTTTCCTGCAAAATGCCGCCCAGTTCGGGGAGGAGATAGGTCACCGGCTCCTCGCCGTGCTTGCGGCGCACAAAATCCTCCAGCATGCCGCTTTCCATGGGCCCGGGGCGGTAGAGGGCCACCAGCGCGATGACGTCCTCCAGGGTGGTGGGCTTGAGGCGCACCATGAGGGCCCGCATGCCGTCGCTTTCCAGCTGAAAGACCCCGGCGGTGTTGCCGGCCTGGAGCAGGTCAAAGGTTGCTCCATCATTGAGAGGAATGGTGTGGATGTCGAAGGCGGCGTCGTGGCTGGTGCGGATGAAGCGCACCGCCTGGTCGATGACCGTCAGGGTCCGGAGGCCCAGGAAGTCGAACTTGACCAGCCCCACCCGCTCCACGCCTTTCATGTCGAACTGGGTGACCAGCTCGCCCTTGGCGCCTTTGTACAGGGGCAGGTAGTCCACCAGGGGGCGGTCGGCGATGACCAGGCCGGCGGCGTGGGTGGAGGCGTGGCGGGGCAGGCCCTCCAGGGCCTGGGCCACCGTCAGAATGTCTTTCACCGTGGGGTTGGTGTCCCGGTATTCCCGAAGGCGCGGCTCCTGCTCCAGGGCCTTGGCCACGGTGATTTTCAACTGCTCGGGCACCAGTTTGGCGATTTTGTCCACTTCGGCGTAGGGCACCTCCAGGGCCCGGCCCACGTCCCTTATGACCTGGCGGGTCTTCATGCTGCCGAAGGTGGTGATCTGGGCCACGTTTTCCCAGCCGTAGGTCTTGGCCACGTGATGGATGATCTCCCCCCGGCGCTCGAAGCAAAAATCCATGTCGATGTCGGGAGGGCTCAAACGCTCGGGGTTGAGGAAGCGCTCGAAAATCAGGCCGTAGGCCAGGGGGTCGAGATCGGTGATGCCCAGGCTGTAGGCCACCAGGCTCCCGGCCGCAGAGCCCCGCCCCGGCCCCACCGGGATGTGTTTTTTCCGGGCATAATTGATGATATCGGCCACCACCAGGAAATAGCCGGCAAAGCCCATTTTGCTCAGGGACGCCAGCTCGAAGTCCAGGCGCTGCCGATACTCCGCTTCCGGTCGGGAGGGGGGCGTGGGGCCCGCCAGCCGCCGGCTGAGCCCCTCTTTGGCCTTGCGGATCAGCAGGTCTTCGCTGGACATCCCCTCGGATTCCGGAAAAACCGGAAAGTGATAGGTGCCCAGATCGAGAGTGACGTCGCAGCGATCGGCGATTTCCCGGCTCCGGGCCAAAAGCTCCGGATAGGGGATGGACCGGGCCATCTCCTCCGGGGATTTAAAATAGAGCTGGTCGGTGTGAAATTTCATGCGCCCTGAGGTGTTGACCGTCTTGCCGGTCTGGATGCACAAGAGCACATCGTGGGCCCGGGCGTCTTCGGGTTTGAGATAATGGCAGTCGTTGGTGGCCACCAGGGGGAGCCCCCACCTGGGGGCCAGATCCAGCAGGGCCTCATTCACCTTGGCCTGTTCCGGCAGGTCATTGGCCTGGGCTTCAAGGTAAAAGCGGTCGGAGAAAATCTCGGCATACTCCCGGGCCGCGGCTTCGGCGCCTTTGTGGTCGTCCGCCAGCAAATTCCTGGCCACCTCGCCGTGCAGGCAGGAGGACAGGGCGATCAGGCCGGCATTATGTTCCTGCAGCAGCTCTTTATCCACCCGGGGCTTGTAGTAAAAGCCCTCCAGATGGGCCTGGGTGACCAGGCGCACCAGGTTCTTATAGCCCACCTGGTCCATGGCCAGGACCACCAGGTGATGGTGGTCGCCCTTGCCCTTGCGGTCGAAGCGGCTGGCCGGGGCCACATAAAGTTCGCAGCCCAACAGGGGCTTGATCCCCGCAGCCCGCATTTTCTCATAGAACTCCAGGACCCCGAACAGGGTGCCGTGGTCGGTGATGGCCACCGCCGGCATTTCCAGTTCCTGGACCCTTTGCACCAGGTCTTTTAAGCGGATGGCCCCGTCGAGCAGACTGTAGGCGGTGTGGACGTGCAGGTGGACAAATTGGGACTGCGCCATGGTTCTCCTTTCCTTCCCTGAAAGCAGCCGTGGACGATTTTATCTTATACCAAAGGCTGGAGCGGGGCAAGGAGGACCGCAGGGGTCTTGGTCGGAACAGTTCCTCATGGGCCGGCGGCCCACCCGCAAAGCAGGAAAAATGTGGCGCAGGCGCCTTGGCCTTCGCATGAACCGCCGAGGCGGCGGTTCCACACAAAAACTTTTCGGAACCGAATAAACTTTGGACCTTGGACTCTGGACTTTTCAGGATAGCAGAGGGATCGGGAACGGGCTCATCTCCTGGTTAGATCAGACCGAAGCCGGTCCTTGACAAGCAGGCCAACATCTTCGTATTATTAAAAGGTTATGGTTTTATCAGGCTTATCTGCCGCGGCGCTGGCGTCCGCTTCAGCAAACGCCCTGCTCACCGGTTCGGATTGGGACGTCCTGGGGGCCATCCTGGCCGCAGGTCCGGTGGTCAAGGGGGTGATGCTCCTCCTGCTGGCCTTTTCCGTGCTGTCCTGGGCCATTATTATCGGCAAATTCCGCCAGTTGGGGCGGGCTCGCCGGGAAGACGCCGAGTTTTACCGAATTTTCTGGGCCGCCCCGGATCTGGCCGCGGCCCGCCAGGGGACCGAACATCTCAGGCACTCCCCGGCGGCAGGTCTTTTGCGCCAGACGCTTCAGGCTAGCCCGGCGCCGGCGGCGAACCCGGCCACTCCCCCGGCGGCCCCGAACCTTTTGAGCCGCCCC
>JBGSLA010000169.1:0-5878 GCA_041740935.1 Desulfobaccales bacterium
GCCGTGGAGCAGGCGGTGGAAAAGGCCTGCCGGCTGGTGCGCGGCTCCTACTCGCTGCTCATCCTGGTGAACAACAAGCTCATCGCCGTGCGCGACCCGCACGGCTTCCGCCCGCTGGCCCTGGGCCGCGTGCAGGACGCCCACGTCCTGGCCTCGGAGACCTGCGCCTTCGATCTGCTTGAGGCCGAGTTCATCCGCGCCATCGAACCGGGCGAGATGCTGGTCATCGAGAACAAGTGCGTGACCTCCATACCGGCGCGCGAATCCGTTCCCACCCGCCAGTGCATCTTCGAGCACGTCTATTTCGCCCGCCCGGACTCCACGGTCTTCGGCGAGGTGGTTTACGAGAACCGCAAGCGCATGGGCCAAATTCTGGCCCATGAGTCCCCGCCCGAGGCGGACTACGTCATGCCCTTCCCGGATTCGGGCATTTACTCCGCCGTGGGTTTCAGCCAGGCATCGGGATTGCCGCTCGAAATGTGCATGATCCGCAACCACTACGTGGGCCGGACCTTCATCCAGCCCTCGCAGACCATGCGGGACTACTCCACGCGCATCAAGATCAACCCCGTGCGCAGCATGATCAAGGGCAAGCGCATCTGCATCGTGGACGACTCCATCGTGCGCGGCACCACCATCCGCAGCCGCGTCAAGAAACTGCGCGAGCTGGGCGCGGCGGAGGTGCACATGCGCGTCTGCTGCCCGCCCATCCGCTTCCCCTGCTTTTACGGCATCGACTTTTCCAACAAAGGCGAACTCATCGCCTCCCGCCAGCAGGTGAACGAGATCCGGGACTTCCTCGGTCTTGATTATCTCGGCTATTTGAGCGTTGAGGCCATGGTGGAAGCCACCCAAATTGACCCGGCCCACTTCTGCCTCTCCTGCTTTACCGGTGATTACCCCGTTCCCCTGGAAGCCGACTTCTCCAAAACCTGCTTTGAAGATGACCTTTGCGCCCCCGGTGCGAGCGAGTCTGTGGCGGTCTGCGAACGCACTTAGCCGCCCCAATAATAAGGGCAAGGATCACCACTTCCCTCTGCAAACCTTTGGTCAAACTTAAGTTGACCCCCTGGAAATCTCAGGGCGGTTTCCCGCCGTTGCTTTAATTAAAATCGACAACATCAATTGTCACAATATTTCACCGACTGAAAACTTATCATATGGGATTATCCTCATGATTGAGGTATAGTGATTCTCAATCCATGAGACAGATATCCAGATAACGTGCAGGAGATAACCAAATCCCATGAGTCTATCATGTGAACTCATCACCACTACGCCGGGCCCTGGTATGGCGAAAGGGAGGGCAGCCATGCAAGAAATTCTGCACCAAAAGGAATTTTTGCAAAAGGCCCAGTCAGCTATCGAGGCGGAAACCGAGGAAATGTTTAAGGTATCAACCCGCCTGAATGACAATCTCGCGAAGGCCTTCAAGTTGATGTGGCGACAGCTTTTAGTGATCTGGGCGATGATCATCGTCCTGGGAATATCCTTTTTCCTGGTGCTCGGTAGATCTTCGCCGCCGGTTCAGGTTGCTCCCCCGGTAATGACCGCCGCGGCCCAGCCGGCGAACGATCCAGGGTTAACTGTTCTGGCGCCAGGACTTCCGACCCAGCCTCCTCTCCAATCCCGAGTCATGGCAGAGGGGGAAAAAGTCCGGGAAACTCTGGAGCAGGTTCGAAAAGCACAATTGCACAAAGACCTCCACCTGTTTTTGAACTCCTATTCTCCCACCTTTCCCGGTCTCAATCAAAAAAAAGAAAGCATTCTGAAAACCTGGCGACAATTCGATTACCTGGACCTGCAGTTTAAGATCGAAAATATTCAGCAGAAAAATGACCATACCCTCGCAGCCAGAGTCATCTGGGATATAACCTTGAACGATTTACAATCCCAAACCAAAAAAAATACTGTTAAAAAATACACCGTGCAATTTTCAAATTCTTCAGGAAAATGGCTTATTGCAGGCATTGATCCAGAGAGACCTTCCCAAAACTTGCCTTAACAAAATGCCTGTGGGGCCTGACCGTGCTGAGTCAACGGGTAAAATAGAGGGTTCTTCGCCCGGGAAAACATTACGAGAGTTAAGGTAGAGTAATTATGTTCGGTCCTGGAAGCCTGGGTCGCGCCGTTCTGCTTCTCTGGCTGTTGATTACAAGCCACTCCTGCGCCCTGATGGAGACCAGGCCCAGTCCCGAAGTTTTCTACACCATACCCCCGGTGACTTATCTTCGGGAATACCCCGGTTATGCCAGTCAGATTATTGCAACGCTTTACCAGGCAGAACAGGTTACCATTTTATCAAGCCTAACGGACAACTGGTGCCGGGTGCAAACCGTGGCAGGCGGGCAGGTTGGCTGGCTTCAGCAGCCCTTGTTGAGCGCCGTGCCCATCCGACTCGAAACCTATTACCTCCAGGTTGATGAAGCGCCGCTGCGAAATGAACCTCATGAGGAGGTTCTCTCCCGGCAGATCTTGCGCCGGGGTGATCAGGTCAGGAAGCTTTCCGAGAACCGGCAGGGCTGGTGGCGGGTCTTAGTGGAAAGCGACAAAAGCATCGGTTGGCTTCCAGCCGCCCTGCTAGCCGCACAGCCGCCGGCAGAGCGGCCCCCTGAGGCCGCAGGCAAGCCACCCGGCCAGGCTGACCCAGGGGCCGGCTCTCCCTCCAAGCCGGCTCCGAAAAACACCTATTTCGTGGCCGTCGCCGCCATGGAACTGCACCTTCTGCCGCTGCTCAGCTCTCCGGTGGTCAAGGTGTTAAAATTCAACGAGAAGGTCCAGGGAGTCTCTCAGTCCGGTTCCGGGTGGCTCAAGGTAAAATACCCCGAGACCGGGGCCCAGGGGTGGGCCCTGACCCGTCTGCTCTCCGAATCCCCTGGAAAGGCTCCGAAGACCCTTGCCCCCAAAAAGAAAAAAGCGCCGAAAAAACCCCAGCGCCCTGCCCTGAAGAAGGACCAGCGCCTCCAGCCGGAAGACCCTGACCCTGAAGTTATGTAGAGGCGTCGGCTTATATGGTTTTCGGTTTTTAGTAAACCCGTAATGAAATGCAACAGAGGCTTCTGCAAAAGTGTGTTATTTTGTCATCCTGAACGAAGTGAAGGATCTCAAGCTTTTTGGTAATACGAGATTCTTCGCTTCGCTCAGAATGACAACTTCCCACCTTAGTGAATTTTGCCAGAAGCTCGGTTGTATCCACAACAATAGGTATATTCACAACAATCTGGTACATCGTTGAGCTTTAAAGATACAGGCTTCCCAGCTGTGCTGCCCTGGACCAAACCTAAAAGCTATATTTTACTCTGTCGGTGCTTTTGAGACCTGGCCAGAGGCCTGCCGCCAAACTTCATACCAAGGAGGGTGTGCCATGAAATTCATCCATGTCAGCGATCTCCATTTCCATTCGCATTCCGGCGACAACAAGGGGGCCGCCAAGGCGCTGAAGTACATCGAGAAACACTACCCGGAGTCCAAGCTCATCGTCACCGGCGACATTGTGGACGACGGCCACCCGGTGCAGTATGACAACGCCTTTAATGCCCTGAAGCCCTTTATGGGCCGGGTGTTCATCTGTCCGGGGAACCATGACTTCGGCGCGGCCGGCAACTTTTTCAGCCTGGAGCGGGCCAAGCGCTTCGATGAGGCACTCGCCAAACCCCTCAAACAAGGGGGCACCTTCACCGGCGACCAGACCCCGGTGGTCAATATCGTGCGGGAGCCCGACACCGAGGTCATGCTCATCGCCCTGGACACCAACCTCGAGACCGAGCATCCCTTTGACTTCGCCTGCGGCCAGGTGGGGGAGCGCCAGCTGGCCGCGCTCAAGACCCAGTTGTCCACCGCGCCCACCGATCTGCCCAAAATCGTCTTTTTCCACCATCACCCCTTCATGCACAACAATCCCTTTATGGAGCTCACCGACGGGCGCCTGCTGATGCGGGCCCTGTACAACCGGGTGGACGTGGTGTGCTTCGGCCACAAGCACGTCTCCCGCCAATGGGAGAACATGAACGGCATCGCCTTTGTCCTGGCCGCGGATAATGCCCCGGGGAAAAACTTTGCCCGGGAAATTACCGTGGTGGGCCAAAACATCAGCGTCGCGGATGTCCGCATTTCCTGAGTGAGGTTGGTGGCCTCAGTTCCATCCGAAAACTCCCTAAAATTCCCCCCTTTTCTAAAGGGGGGTGAGGGGGGATTTGATAAGCCCCTGAAAAACCTACTTTCTGTAGGCGCAGGCTTTACCGTGAAAAACCCCTGGAAAATGTAGAGCAGGCGCCTCGCCTGCTCCTTTAAAGAACAGCCGGGGGCGGCTGTTCTACATTTTTCATCCTAGGGGGTGGGTAAAGTTGTCCATGATCGTTTGGCCTGCGCTGGCACAGCCTATAGCGGGAAAGCGCCGCGCCTCCCGCGTTTGGCACAATTTTTCCCGCCCGGCTAAATTCCTCAAGGTGCAATATTTTGGTAGGGCGGCCGTCCCCGGCCGCCCATTTATTCTGGTTCCCAAGCTCCCGCTTGGGGACCCACTTGCCTGCAAAGCTCTGCTTTGCTCCGAAGTATGCGCCGCAGCCCCTCGCCCGGACCCCCTCCGCTAATCCCACCAAGGGGGTTGGGAGTGGCTCTGGGGGATTGGGGGGGTGGAGCCACCTCCCCTACGCCCTCCCCTCAGAAAGGGAGCGCTTCCACTTTCATCTTCTTAATTCCCGCCAAGCCTGATAAGATTAACTGAAGCCAAAAGCTAACATCCTCTTTTAACAGGCTCTTTCGATACCATGACCATGACCCCGAAACGACCGGTTTACCCCTTTGCGGCCCTGGTGGGCCAGGAATTGTTGAAAAAAGCCCTGATCCTCAATGCCATCAACCCCCGTCTGGGAGGCGTCCTGGTGCGGGGCGAAAAAGGCACGGCCAAGTCCACCGCGGCCCGGGGGCTGGCGGCGCTTTTGCCCCCCATCCCCATGGTGGCGAGCTGCCCCTTCCATTGCCACCCGGAGATGCCCGAGCTCATGTGCGATCATTGCCGGGAGCGCTTCGCCCGGGGAGAGGCCCTGCCGGTGCGCCCCCGGCCCATGCCGGTGGTGGATCTGCCCCTCGGCACCACCGAGGACCGCCTGCTCGGGAGCATCGACCTCGAAAAGGCCATCAAAAGCGGCGAAAAGCACTTCGAGCCGGGGCTTCTGGCCGCGGCCAACCGGGGCATCCTCTATGTGGACGAAGTGAATCTCCTGGACGACCACCTGGTGGACGTGCTCCTGGACGCCGCGGCCATGGGGGTGAACGTGGTGGAGCGGGAGGGCATCTCCTTTGAGCACCCGGCCCGCTTCATCCTGGTGGGCACCATGAATCCGGAGGAAGGGGAGCTCAGGCCCCAACTGCTGGACCGCTTCGGCCTGTGCGCCGAAGTGGCGGGGCTGCCCAACCTGGACGACCGCATGGCCGTGGTCACCCGGCGCCTGGCCTACGAAGACGACCCGGAAAGATTCATCGAACAGTGGGAAGCCGACCAGGAGCGCCTGCGGGAGGCCATTGTCTCGGCCCGGCAGCGCCTGGCTCAGGTGGCCTACGCCGCCGACATTTTGCGCCTCATTTCCATGATCTGCCTCGACCAGGGGGTGGACGGCCACCGGGCCGACATCTACATGCTCAAAGCCGCCCAGACCCTGGCGGCCTATCACGGCCGGGACGCGGTAGGCCCAGACGACGTGAGGGAGGCCGCGCTGCTGGTGCTGCCCCACCGTCGCCGCCGCCAGCCCTTCGGCGACACCCGCCTGGACCAGGACAAATTGGCAGAAACTTTTAAAAAATTTCAGGAAGAGCAAGAAGCTGCCCACGTCCCGCCCGGGCCGCCACCCCCGGGCGAGGCCGCCCCCCCGTCCGGCAACGC
>JBGSLA010000170.1:0-17157 GCA_041740935.1 Desulfobaccales bacterium
ACCCTGGCTCTTTACCAGCGCAGCTTAAGGCGGTTTGGAGCCTGCTCCTGCAAGCCGACTCCAAGGGGCCTCCCCTCATCTCTCGAACAGTTGCGCACGCCTTCATATATGATACAAGCGCACTCGTGGCGCACTATAGAGCAGATAACGCCATGAAGCGGGTTATAGCTTACTCGTAGAATGTAACCTTGCCGGTGCCCAAATCGTACATTGCACCTACCAACCCGATCTCACCCTTGTCGATCATCTCTCGCAGCACAACACTCCTGGTGCGGAGGTTCTGCATGGTGAGCTTAACGTTTTTTTCCGTAACGGCTTGGACAAACTTATCGTTCTTCGAGGTTCTGGGATTGTAGTCTCCCTGTACCGCTTCTACGGCTGGATTGATGTTGGCTAGTGTCGCCGTCAACAACCCGAGTTGGGCCTTGTCGCAAGCCCCCTTTACGGCGCCGCACTCGGTATGACCCATGATCACGATCAGTTTGGCGCCGGCCAGTTTGGTCGCAAATTCGAGACTGCCGAGGATGTCGTCATTGACAAAGTTTCCCGCCACCCTCGCAACAAAGATGTCACCAATCCCCTGATCAAACACATATTCCGGCTGTGTGCGCGAATCGAGGCAACTCACTACCGCGGCAAAGGGAAACTGTCCTTTCGAGGTCTTTTTGACTTGTGCCATCAGATCCCGTTTTCTCATCTTGTTGCTAACAAAGCGCTCATTGCCTTCTTTGAGTATTTCCAGCGCCTTAGATGGAGTGATGGCGGCTTGTGCTTCCTTGGTAAGTGCAACATCAGCGGCGTTTGCCTGGATAGCGCCAAAAGCCAAGAAAAAGCACATTACTGCGACTAATCCAACCCTTTGCGATTTTGAGGGGCTGAGCATCTTCTTCCTCCTCTTGGGATTCGTTTTCCAAAGCCTAATTAACTAAAATTACGTTAATTACTTCATTGGACTTGTCAACATACCGAATTGAATATAGATAGGTGGAGTATGGAAATGGCGTCGTCCAAGATCAGTCCATGCTCTCGGATACAGGGATTCGAGCTAGCTTGCCACCTGCGACAATTATCACCTTCCCCGGGAAAATGATAGCTATCATCTCGTTATCTGGCACGGGCACTTGTGGGGAGGCAGATTTTGGTTGCCCACGATTGCAAACGGTCAGATTACCGGCGGGAAAAGAGGGGGTCTTCGGATTGGAATGAACTGATATTTTCTGGATAGGTTGAATTTTCAGTAAGTTGATAAGTTTCTACTGAGAGCAGCTAGCGTCCCCCTGAAGCTCCTTTACTTTCAATTAAAAAGGCAGGGCCATGACTGTGACCCTGCCTTAGGGTTGGTCAGTGGTGGGGAGCTTCTCAGCCCCGCTGACGCCGACGACAATCTAGCCTACATTATTTATGTCATTTTTTAAAAATGAAATAGGAATATCAATGGCTTCGAAGTTGGTACCACCATAGATAAAGGTAAAGCCATCCATCTCTTTATCAGCCAAGAGAGTGCCGGCGCTCAGGGTGTAGGTGCCCCCGTGCGGGCCACGGCGATGTCCTCCTCGAGGGGTCTTGAGCTTTTGAATGATCTTGACCAGGGAAAGGAATGACGGGGCGGGCCTGCAAGGCCAAGCCCTCGCAGAGAGGCCGGCGACCAACCCTACCGGTAAATATTGTCCGCTAGTTTACCTTACACCCGGAGGAAAAGCAAATCAGGCCGAGTCCCCTGTCAACCAGAGCAGGTCCTGATGCGGCGGGGAACAGCAGGAGCACAAAGTTAATTTCTTTTTAACTCCGAATCCCGGTGTATTTTTCAGGTCAACTTGCTAATATGGTTTCAGGTCTAACGGATCTCCATACAGATATGCTGTGAAAACAGGACAACTCCTGAGAACCAAAGGCAGTCAGATTGCTGCATAATCTCGCCTAAGATCTCCGATGGGCAGGGTCATAAGGAGATGCGAACAATGAAGAGTAAATTTGAGTGGCTCAGGACTTCCCCCGAGCGGATGAACACCGTAATCGAGGAAATCAGTTCTGGTTCGGAACCTAAGATGAGTTTTTATGCCCTGCTGGCCACCTCCTCCCTCATCGCCAGTTTCGGGCTTATTGCCAACAGCGCGGCGGTCATTATCGGCGCTATGCTGGTATCTCCGTTGATGACTCCCATCCTTGGCATAGCCCTGGCAATGGTACTGGGAGATACGAAATTGCTACGCCGGGCCGCTCAATCTGAAACGCTTGGCGTGGTTCTGACCGTAGGCTTTGCCGCCATCCTCGGGTTATTTCCTCTGGCTCTGGAGGCCACCCCGGAGATGCTGGCCCGCACCGAGCCCAACCTGCTGGATCTGCTGGTAGCGGTGCTGGCAGGTTTTGCCGGCACCTATGCCATCATCGACACGCGCCTCAGTCCGGCCTTACCGGGTGTAGCCATCGCCGTGGCTATCGTCCCGCCGCTGTCTAATACCGGGCTCTGTTTGGCTTTGGGAGCCTATCGAGGCGCGTATGGGTCTTTTTTACTGTTTTTTGCCAATTTTCTGGCAATTCTTCTTATTTCAGCAGGTACTTTCATTGCCGCCGGCATTGCCCCTGGATTTTTGTGGAAGGAAAAAGTAGGATGGATGCGCCGTTTTGGCTTAGCGGTGCTGGGATTCTTGGTGCTGGGAATTTATCTCACCAGCGCCCTGGCTCACATTGTCAAAGACAGATATTTGCGCAACACGTTAACATCCGTAATTTCCAGAGAATTTATCCGTCTGCCGGCCACGTCATTTTCCAAAATGATTTACCAAGATTATGCGGGTAAACTTTACGTCCTGGCCACCATACGCTCCCCCAAAATCATTCCCCCAGACCGGGTGAAAATCATCCAGGAAGCCATCGCCAAACAAACCGGCCGCCCCACGGAACTGATTATCCGGTGCATACTGGCCAAGGATATCAGCGCCACCGGTTCCACCAGCCAGGTTACAGCCCAAAATCTGGATGGCTTTTTCCTCACCGGAAAGCTGGACTCGGATGTTTTGCGGGTTCAGGAGGCGGAGCAGGCGCTGAGGGAAAGATTCATCTCCCGGCCCGATTTGACGCTGATTGAGGTGGATATGCTGTATTTTGCCGGCAGACCGGTGATTCTTGCGACCATCCAGGGGTCACGAGTCCCGATCCCGGCAGAAATTCAGCAACTTGAAAAAGTCATTCAGGAACGGTTAAAAGATCCTCGCATCCGCTTGCTGACCCGGAATCTGACCACCGTGGACGTGGATGATAAAGGGCGGATTCTGTATGACTGGTCCCACTTCTGGGTGACGGATCCTGACAAGAAAGCCCTGATGGAAAAGATTGAGACCGCAGTGGTCCAGGAAATGAAAAAAATTCCCAATGTCTTCGCCACCAATGTGGATGCGGCCCCAAGAAATGGACACTGGGGGGTGCGGGTGGAGGCGGTGGGTCCGGAGGTCATCTCGGCCAGAGAGGTGAGGAAACTGGAAGAAGCCATATCCCAGGAAGTCGAGCAACCGGTGAAAATCTACCTCTGGTCCCGGGCCGAGGCCATGGTTACTTCCAGTGGATATTCCTCTTTGGAGGAGTATACCAAACAACGCATGGAAGAGAGGGAAAAGGCGACCTCCAGTGGCTCACCAGAGAGCCAGGGGGCCCCGGCACCGAAATAGGTCAGCCCTGGGACCGGGCCCCTGTCCGGACAGAGGGCTGATGCTCTTTGGCCAAGCTGTTGCCTCAGCGCTAGAACGGGTCAAACATCCCGGGCTTGGCTTTCCGGTGAGTCGGGGGCGCCTCTTTAGGCGGAGGCGCAGCTTCCGCCGGGGCCGGTCCTATCCCAGAAGATGGGGCTGGAGCCTCTTCGGCAGCCGCGGCCTCTTCTTCAGTGGGCTCTTCGCTGGGTTTGGCCGCGGTGCCCCGGGTCGACTTTCTGTAGCGTATGGTCACCCGATCTACGGAGAGGTTGCTCAATTCAACCCATCCGGCAGCCTGGGTGCGATCTACTGAGATGTGGGCCCATTGGGTGGGGGTTTCATCCAGCAGCTTCACGGTATCGTTGGCCCGGAGCCGGGCCACGCTCTTGCCCCCGGCGTTCGGAGAGGCCTTGAGACGCACTCCCCAGCGCCGGACATAGAGTTGGCTGATGGGGCTCAGCTTCAGATCCCTTTCATTGGCCCAACCCTGCCGGCCATCAGCGGTGCGTACCAGCATCCAGCCCGCCGACCCTTTCTCCACCATTTCTACTCGCTCATTGAGGGTCAACCGGGTTGAGTCAGGAGCGGATGCCTCAGGATTGCTTTTTAGGGCCAGCTCAATGGCGCCGACATAAAAATACGACTTATACTCTGTTGGGGGAGGAGTCACCGCCGCCGGCCCCCCCGAGGTGGCGCATCCACAGAACCCCAAACCCAGAAGCATCACGGTAAATAGTTGTCGGTAAAAGGACATGGCTTAAGACCTCTGAGAATATATCACAAATTGTCGCAATAAAGTTGTTTCTAATCAAGTCCTTTTCCTAAGCCTACTAAAAAAATTCGTTTTCCTGGCGAAAAAGAGGTAAGAGTTTGCTACACGTGAGAAATGATGCCCCCAAGGAAGAACGTCGGGGGATGCAGGAACAGACTCCGAAATTTGAGGCCTTAGAGCTTATCCGTAAATAACTCCAAGTTTGCGCCAGTAGATTATGGCTTCTGGCAAGGATGCATGGCGGCTGCACTACTCCGGCAATTTGCCGCTAAGCTTCACGGTGAGAGGCTGGGGGTCAACGAGTTGCAAGGTGGTGGAGGCGATCTTCACCCGGCCCTCGGTTTTTTCAAACTCATCCAGGATGAGGCTGAAGAGGCGGTTTTTGGTACTGCGGCGCAGTTTGAAATCCGTGATATAGCGCACGGTAAACTCGATCCAGTTATCGGTGCACACCAGGGTTACCACCGGGTCGATCATGGCTTCTTCCACCATATACTTCTTGACGATATCTTTCCAAGCCCGCTTGGCGTAGGCGCTATATTCTTCAATTACGGTATGAATGATCTTTTCCAGGATCTCCCGGGCCAGCCGGTGATCGCTGGCATAGGTCACCGGCACCGTGATCTCATCCCAGAGAAAGGGGAAATCCCCGGAATAATTAAATACCGGCTCTTTAAACACGAAGCTGTTGGCGATGCGGACGATCCTGCCGGTATAGAGGTCGGATTTGACCCACTCTCCCAACTCCATGAGGGTAGTGCGCAGGATGCCGATATCAATGACATCGCCCTTGATGCCCCCCAACTGAATACGGTCCCCGGTTTTATAGAAGTTTGCGAAATTAATGGCCGCCCAGCCTGCGATGCTGGTGACGACTTCCTGCAAAGCGAAGGCAATACCGACCCCGGCCACCCCCAGGGCAATGGCCAGTCCCCCCAGCCGATCCTTGAACAGCAGGGCCAGGAATAAAACAATCACCAGGTAGGAGATGAAGGCGGAGACTTTGCGGATGCGGTACCGCGCTTGGGAATCCTTGACAAAGCGGCCGGCCCAACGAATCAGCAAGGCGGCCAGGAGCCGTATGATGATCACCCCGGCGGCGGCGATGATCAACTGGATCATCAGGGGATCATTCCACCACTGTGCGACGGTCTTTTGGACCTCACCCACCTGTTTGGCAATCTCGTTTGTAGACTCCATGTTACCTCTTTATCCGCAACCTCAGAGATTGTCGTGGTAGCAAACGGTCCATTAATTTTCCAGCAAGAGGAAGAGAGAAAAAGTTGGAGGATCTGCGGCTCGGACTCCTCGTATTGCCGGGGCTATCATGGGCGAATTATCCCAAAATAAAGTTCATTAACCTGAATAATCCTGCGTGGTCGGCGCCGGCAGAGCCCCGGCGGGCTTGACCCCCATTTTGGCCAGTGCATCTTTGCCACGCACCGTCAGATCGCTGATGAATTGGAATTGTTCGCGGCTATCCAAGGGATAGGCCTTGAGTTGATAGTGGGTGCCCCAGGGCTGCTCCTGCACAATCACTCGAATGCGGTGGTTGATATCCAGGTAGGGGCTGGTCAGGGCCACATCGTGCAATGTCTGGCGCGCCCGGGCGGCATCGTGATCCGGGTCCACGTAAAAATGGACGACACAGAGAAGATTGCGGTTGCCGTCGTTGGCATTAAAGATATTGGTGGTCCAGATTTTAATGTGGGGAATGTTCACTACGGTATCATCAGGGGTATAGAGGCGCAGAGCCCGGAGACTCAAGGACTGCACCTCCCCGTAGGCCCCGTCGATAGTCACCCAGTCCCCGACCCGGTAGGGCCTTTCATAGATGGCCACGATGCCGGCTATCAGGCTGCTGATGTAATCCTTGAAGGCAAACCCCAGAGCCACCGCGGTAAAACCCAGGATGGCAATGAGATTTTGCAGGCTGGTCTGAATCACCATGGGAACGATCATGGCGAAAGTAATAATCAGAATAGCCAGGCGGAACACGGGTATGGAGGGCAGGAGATACATGCGCAGGCGAGAGGGCAGCCGCCTGGCCAGCCGGGGGACCAGACGCTCTACCAGCAGGATCGACACCACGCCCAACACCGCAATGATGGCAATCTCGACGAAGTTTATCTGGTCCAGTTTGTTAAAGATTTGCCGCCCCTTTTCGGTGATGGAATCTGGAAGGTTAGATGGCATCTGTCAGGTATCCTTCGCTTTGCAGCTCCTGTCGCACCGCCGGATAACCCGCCGGTGTCACCCGCCAGAATCCCTGTTCCGATTCCACCAGCCCGGAGGCTTCCAGCAGGTAGAGATATTCGAGGATCTCCATGGGAGATAGAGGTAACAGTTCCGGGAGGATCCGGCTCCACAGGCCGCCGTGGATGAGAAGGGTGTGGAGGACCATCAGCAACCCAATAGGAACTTGCTGAAAGGGAAACCCCGGCAGATTGATTTTGGACCAGGGTGTTACCAGGATAGGATGGGCGGGTTTGACATCCTCAGTCCCTGGGGCTTCCTGGCCGCTCTCTTCTCCACCCTCAACCGCTGGGGCTTCCTGGTCGCTCACTTCTCCATCCGCTGCCGACGTGTCGACAAACCCGAAACTGTGACGCCAGACCGCCCGGGCCACTCCCGGAATGCCCCGGCTATAGGCGGCGACATTTTTCAGGAAACTACTGTCTTCTGCATCGGCTTCCTGGTTCCAATCCCCGGAGACCTCGTCCCCCGTCGCCGGCGGCAAGACATATTTGCCGCTGTCCAACTGCCGGAAAACGAAATTATCCTCCCCCGATGCCGCCGCCAACTGCTGGAACCATATCTTCAGGCGTTCGTGGTCGAAGGCCTCCAGGATAAACGGCGTTGGGAAAACGGTGTTTACTTTGAGGGCCTTGCTCAAGTAGGCCCAGGCCCAGGAATCGCATCCCACCAGCCAACGGCGACTTTGGGAAATTATGTGGTCTAGCAAACGGCGAAGCAGCGTCAGGCCGTCATAGTGGCGGAGGTAACAGTGCTCGAGGTGCGGCAGCGCCAAGGGTTCTTTTTCTTCCTCGAACTGCGTCAGCCAATCCTGTCCCCCGGTGAGAATCATTTCCGGGGACGGGGCTGAAACCAGACGCCAGCCCCAGGCCTGGGCCCAGGCGGTGAGAATTTCAGAGGTGCCGTGATACGGCGGTCCCACGAATATTTGGGCCGATGATCCGGGAACCTTGGCGTCCAGCCAAGTGTCCAGCACCGCGGTCATCGCCGCAAGGGGCGCCGACCAGTCCGGATCAGGCGCCGCCTTATCAACCAACTCTTGGGGCAACTGGCTCAATTCTTTTTCGGCAAAAACGGATTCCTCGGTTTTGCTCCCCCATCCCAGGCGGAGCCACAACCCGGAAATTCCCTTGCGCATGGTTTCCTGAGACGTCTCCGATGGCCGATTATATTGGTCCAAGCGGACAAAGCGCCAGAGATTCTGACTTGCATCTGTGGTCATGAACAACAATCTCTGTAAGGAGAAATGCTTATTTAATTTCTCAAAATTATATTAGTTTCATGAGCATAGGAACATGGAAGCATCGATGATGTTTTTGATTAAAGAATCGTCTAAAAATGGTTACCCTGCTGCTCCCCCTTAAAAATAAGTCCATAGTCCTATAGAGTCAACACGTTATCCTGGGCTATAGCCCAAAAGGCGACGCATCCTGGCTGGAGGCGGAAGCGGAGCTGATAATCTTTCCTACCAGGGAGAAATCCGAGGTAGGGTCAGCTGTGGCTCTGCTTCTTTTGTGCGCGAGTTTAGGAGATGTTATCTTGCCACTAGAGAAACTTGTCGAATTTGCTCAGAGAATTATGATAAGCTTTGGATATCATCCCCAACTTCCCCCCAAGTCCTCATTAACTCTGCCAGCACATAAATGAAGCCCCCCTTCACTCCCCGATGATCTTCACCAGGACTCGTTTGCGGCGGCCGCCGTCGAATTCGCCGTAAAAGATCTGTTCCCAGGGGCCGAAGTCCAGGTGCCCGCCGGTGACCGCCACCACCACTTCCCGGCCCATGACCTGGCGCTTCAGATGGGCGTCGGCGTTGTCCTCGCCGGTGTCGTTGTGGCGGTAGTGGGACACCGGGGCGTGGGGCGCCAGCCTCTCCAGCCAGGCCTCATAGTCCCGGTGCAGGCCGGATTCGTCGTCATTGATAAAGACGCTGGCGGTGATGTGCATGGCGTTCACCAGCACCAGGCCTTCCCTAATACCGCTGTCCCGCAGGGCCTTCTCCACCTGGGGGGTGATGTTGAGGAAGGCCCGGCGCCCGGGCACCTGAAACCACAACTCCTGGCGATAGCTTTTCATGAGCGCAATCCATCCCTCTCCCGCAATTTGATTATTTCTTTGATTATGAAACCGGACCAGGGGCTTCGGAGTTAAGGCAGTATTTCCTGCACCATGGCACGGGCTGGCTTATTTTGTCAAGGACGCAGGCAAGGGAGAGGATGGAACAGAAAAGCGGCGCACAGTCCACTGGGGGCCGGCGAGGGCGCCTGCTCTACAACGTCTTGATTTATTGAGGGAACTTTTGGTTAAGGAAAGGGTGTTCGCAGAGGTCTCAACCTGGCATATCAAGGGTTTTCCAACCTGTGCCGGCGCAGGCTGAAGCCTGCGGCTACAGAAAAACCCTGGGAGGGCAACCCGGTATCAGGCCTCTTGCTGCGACTGGACTTCGTGGAGGACGTGGCTGAAGGTGTCCACCTTGTAGGGCTTTTTGATGACCCCGCAGAAGCCGTAATCGCGGTAGTGGGTCATGATGGGGTCGTCGGCGTAGCCGCTGGAGACGATGGCCCGGGTGCGGGGATCGATCTGGCGGAGGACCTCGAGGGCTTCCTTGCCGCCCATGCCGCCGGGGATGGTGAGGTCCATGATCACCAGGTCGAAGGGCCGCCCGGATTTTTGGGCCACCTGGTATTTATCGATGGCTTCGTTGCCATCCACCGCGAACTCGGCCTCGTAGCCCAGATGGGCGAGAATTTTCCCGGCCACCTGGCGCACCCCGGCATCGTCATCCATGACCAGGATGCGGCCTCTGCCCTGCTCGAGGAAACAGGCCGCCTTGGGAGGCGCGGCTTTGACCTTTTTGGCGGTGGAGGGCAGATACAGGTGAAAGGTGGTCCCCTTCCCGAGGGTGGATTCCACCGTCATGTAGCCCTTGTGATTCTTGATGATGGAATAGGCGGTGGCCAGGCCCAGGCCGCTGCCTTTCTGCTTGGTGGAAAAATAGGGATCAAAAATTTTGGGGAGATAATCGGCGGGGATGCCGATGCCCTGGTCCCTGATTTTGATTTTGACGTATCTTCCCGGGGGCAGGGGCACCCCCTGGTCTTCCTTCAGGGTGAGGTTCTCCGCCCTGATGGTCACCGCGCCGCCGGTGGGCATGGCCTGGATGGCATTAATGACCAGATTCTGGATGACCTGGCTGATCTGACCGGGATCCACCTCCGCCGGCCACAGGTCCCCGGAAAAGGTGAAGTCGCAGCGGACCTGGGAACCGCAACTGGCAAACACCGCGGACTCCTGGATAAGGTCCTCCAGGGAGGCCACCTCCTTGACCGGGGCTCCGCCCTTGGCAAAAGTGAGCAGCTGCTGCACCAGGTCCCGGGCCCGGAGGGTGGCCTGTTCGGCCTCGGTCAGCCGCCGGAAGAGCTGGCCCTCATGGGGCAGGGACAGCATGGCCAGGGAGAGGTTCCCCAGGATGCCGGTGAGGATGTTGTTGAAATCATGGGCGATGCCCCCGGCCAGGATGCCGAGCGAAGTGAGTTTTTCCATTTTTTGGAGTTCGGCCTCGGTCTGGCGTTTGAGGGTGATGTCCTGGAAAACCAGGACCACGCCGATGACCCGCCCGGCCTGATCGATGATGGGCGCGGCGCTGGCCGCCAGGATGCGCTCGGCGCCGTCCCGGGCCAGGAGCATGGTGTGAGCCGGCAGGGACAGGACCTTGCCCCGGCGGATAACCTTGTCCACCCGGTTGTCGCAGGGTTTGCGGGTGGATTCGTGCACCAGGCAGAGGACTTTGGCCACCGGCCGCGCCAGGGCCTCTTCCTGGGTCCAGCCGGTGAGGGCTTCGGCCACCTGGTTCATGAGCACCACCCGGCCCTCCCGGTCGGTGGCGATGACCCCTTCGCCGATGGACCGCAGGGTCACCCGCAGGCGCTCCTTTTCGGCGGCCAGGTCCTGTTCCACCTTTTTCTGCCGGGTGAGATCGAGGAAGCTTTCCAAAAGATAGGTGCGTCCGCCCCGCCTGACCGTGGCCGCGGTCTTGAGAATGGGGATGGCCCCGCCCCGACTGCTCAGGAGACGAAATTCGGCTTCTTCGGGGATGGAGGTCGGAGCCATGGCCAGGCAGCAGTCGGCATCCTCCGGGCAGATCAAACCCCGACAGTCGTGGCCCAGCAGCTGCTCCCGGGGACGGCCTATCATCTCAGCGGCATAGTGGTTGATGTCAACAATCTGGCGGCTGTCGGTGTCGATCATCACCACCCCGGCCCGGATGGAGTCCATGATGGTCTTCAGGTCTTCTTCGCTCTCGCGCAGAGCTTTTTCGAATTCCTTCTGCTTACTGATGTCGAAAAAAACGCCGTACACATGGTCGATGCGGCTGTCGGGGTCCCGGATAATCTGCCCCCGGGCCTCGACCCAGAGGACATGCCCCTGGCGGTGACGGATGCGATACTGCCGCATATAGGCGCCGCTGGTCCTCAGGGCCTCCCGGAAGACTTCCTGGCACTCGCCCAGATCCTCGGACAGGATGAGATCGCACCACTTGACGCGGCCCCATTTGAAATCCTCCCGGGCATAGCCGGTGAGTTCCTCCACCTTGTCGTCGAAAAATTCCACATACCAATCGGCATAGCCCCGGAAGACCACCGCGGGAATGTTGTTCACCAGGAGGCGATATTTGGCTTCGCTCTCCCGGAGCGCGGCCTCGGCCCGGTGATGTTCGGTGACATCCTCGTAGATCACCAGTTGATCGGCGGTAATCAGGGTGACGGGGCGGAAATTGATGATCTTCTGAGAACCGTTTTTGCAGGTTACCGTAAAGGTGCGGAGCCGGGCCTCCCCTATCTTGGCATTTCTCAGATCATGGAGCCAGGCGGCGACGACCTGTTCCCGATACTCCGGATCGGGGTAGGCCCGGTTGAACCAATCCTGGCCGGTGGGGACGTCTGCCAGGGTGTAGCCGAAGGTCTCCACAAATTTGGGATTGACATACCGGTAGGCGCCGTCTTTGCCGATGATGGCCACCCCCAGGGGGGATTCCTCCACCAGGGTGCGGTATTTTTCCTTTTCCTGATATAAGGCTTCGGAGGCCCGGTGACGCTCGGTAATATCCCGGTCGAGGCCCCGGTAGCCCCAGAACTCCCCCCGGGAGTCCAGGATGGGAACGCCGCTGGATTCGAGCACCACCCTTTTCCCGCCTTTGTGGCGAATGAGTTTGCCCACATAGACATAGGGCCGTTGGGTTTCGAGAATGGGAGCCAGGAGATCGCCCACCCGCTCGGCTTCCCTGGGTTCAAGGAGTTCCAGAAAAGTTTTCCCCAGGACCTCGGCGGGGGTGTAGCCCAACAGGTCCTGGACATTGGGGCTGACATAGGTCAGGCGGCCGTCGGCGTCGGTTTCCCACACCAGATCACTGATGGCCTCGACCAGGGAGCGGAAACGCTCTTCGCTTTCCCGCAGGGCTTCCTCGGCCTGCTGCCGCCCGAGCGCGATGGCAAACAGGGAGGCCAGGCGCTTGAGGGCGTCCAGGTCCCGGGCTTCATAGTCCCGGCGGTTGGTGGCCAGGGCGAGCTGGCCCAGGAGCCGGTCCCGGAATACCGCCGGAGCGCACAAGAAGCGGTGATGGGACCGGGTATCCTCCGCCTGGCTGTAAGACGGGGGCGGGTCGTTGATCAGGAGAACTTGCTTTTCCGCCAGGCACCGGGCCCACTGCGCCGCCCAATCCAGCCGGTCCCGCGGCCCCCAGGCGCAGACGCTGGTCTCGAACGCGTCCCCTGCCTGGTCGGGAAAGACCAATTCCCTTGATTCCCAGTCTCGGTAAGCCACCGAGCCTTCTTCGCTGCCGGTGAGTTCCTTGGCTTTGGCCAGCACCAGCTGGCAGAGGTCGCCCACCGGGGCCGAATCGATGACCGCCTGGGAAATCTCCGCCAGCGCGGCATTGACCGCGGCCTCCCAGGAGATGGCGGCCTCGGCCCGCTGGCGCAGCGTGCAACCGGCGATATCCAGACAGAAGCCGGCCAGCAGCCGGGGGACGGAGTTCTCGTACTCCAGGGGAAAGACGTGGCCCCGGACCGGATGGACCTCGCCGTTTCGGGCCACCAGGCGGAATTCCCCGCAGACCGGCTCTCCCTGCAGCAGGCGCGCCCAGGCTTTTTCCAGCCCAGGGAGGTCCTCGGGATGGATGAGGTCGATCAGCTTCCGGACATTGCCCTCCAGGCTCTCCCGGACCCACTGCCAGAAAGGGTCGGCGGCCGGGCCGGCATGCAGCAGACGGGGCTCCCCCTCATTGAGGGAGACGATCCAGGAAAACCCGGAAAAATTATCCCCCAGACCACAGAAGGCCGCTTCGGAAAGCGAAACCCGAGAGTCGCCCATCAGGGAATGTCCTCTGGAAAACTGGAGAGCATCACGCGAGTGTGCCCTCCAAAGAAGCGTTTTGGGCCAGCCAACGAGGGGGCGCCAAAGGACGGCCTAAGCCCGCCGTCCCCAGGGGCCGACCGCCCGGACCAGCCGCCCCGCTCAGCGCCACGAGCATCTCCCTCACCTGCTCGGAAAACTTCATGCACTAGATCGGCCCCCCGCCCCAAAAACTCAAGAGTTTGTTAGGAATAATGAAGATATTTTGAAAAACCGGGAGCACAGGCTTCCAGCCTGTGCTGCACAGGCAAGATGCCTGTGCTCCCGGTAGAGGTTTGGCAGGAATGGAAATGTAGGGTGGGCTCAGCCCACCAAATCAATCTGCTTGCCCAAGCTTTGGAAAGGGATTATGATTCTGGCAGTATTTTGCAGACGAGGGCTAAGCAGCAGAATGACTTTTTAAGGTGAAATCAAATTTCATTGTTAAGAGTCAACGGACTGACGATGCAGATCAAGATTGGCAGTTCACAGGAATTTGGACGACTACTTAATGATCTCGCTGAAGAAATGGTGAGCGCTTGTATCCATTTTAGGCTGTATTCTGATCTTAAAGCAGCAGTTAATAACTATATTACTGAGCTAAATCAATCACCGGCATTTTGGTTTCTTACCTTTCGGGCGCATCTGGATACGGTGTTCATTCGGCTTTGCAGAATTTATGATCAGCACAGTTCATCTTTCAATCTAAAAACCCTTTTAGACTTTATAACGGGTAATATCGCTATATTTGATGTCGAAGAGTTTCGAGAACGCCTTAAGGATAATCCGTTTGTGGACTCTTTAGCTTCTAATATAACTAAACCAGATATAGGGCAACTTCATAAGGATATCCAATATGTAAGTGTAGAAAACCCTTATATTAAAAATCTTATCATTTGGCGAAACAACATTATAGTTCATAAAAGTGTAAAGCATGCGTCTAAGGAAATTAATTTTCCTAATGATTACCCTCTTAGCATAGAGAACATCGAAGAGTTATTGAAAGAAGGAATGGCTATACTTAATCGCTATTCTATCTTATTCAGTGAAAATGTATATTCTACAAAAATTGTGGGTCATGACGATTTTCGAAATGTTCTCGAGGCAATTCGAAGTAGCGTAAGGCAGTACGAGAAGGAAAGAGCACGAGAAATGAAGTCGTTTAACAAATAAGCATAAAAAAGCACAGGTGAGGACACCTGTGCTACCGGGCCTGCTCTTCTTCTTGGAAGGGCCAAGGGCTCGTGAGCCACTATACCGAAAAAGCCAGGGGCGGGTTTGAAACCCGCCCCTACAGAAAATCCAGTCCTCACATTTAGCCGACCGCTTCCCTCAAGAACTTCGGATGGAGCTGGAACCCCTTAGCCGCCTCAGGTTCTTATCTTGCCGATTATTTTTTACCCAAAACCCAGAACCCTCTTATACAACTTTCTTGTTGAAATGCAACAATTGAAACAGACAACATTTTGATATTTTTTTGTTTTTTACATAAAACCGCAAACCGTATTAAATCTCCCCCGCCGCCAGCCGCTCATAAAGACCCAGATAGGCCCGGGCCGAGGCGCTCCAGGAAAAATCCTCGGTCATGCCGTTCAGCATGATGGTTTTCCAGAGTTTTTTGTCCTTATAGGCCTCCAGGGCCTGATCCAGCACCTTTTGGAAGGCCGCGGCGGAGTATTCCGTAAACAAAAAGCCGGTGCCGCTGCCTTTGGCCCGGTCCACCGGGGTGACGGTGTCCATGAGGCCGCCCGTGGCCCGCACCACCGGCACGCTGCCGTATTTCATGGAGTATAGCTGGTTTAAGCCGCAGGGCTCGTAGCGCGACGGCATGAGGAACATGTCGCTGCCGGCTTCGATGAGGTGGGCCAGCCGGTTGTCGAAGGCGATCTTCACCCCGAGTTGCCCGGGGTATTTTTTGGCCTGGGCGGTCAGCAGTTCGTGATATTTTTCCTCGCCGGTGCCCAGGATCACCACCATGGCCTGTTGAGCCATGAGCCGGGGCAGCACCTCGGCCACCAAATCAAAGCCCTTCTGGTCGGCCAGCCGGGAAATTATGCCCAGCAGCGGCGCCTTGGCCAGCTTCGGGTCCAGGTTGTAGGCCTCCATGAGCGCGGCCTTGTTTTTCTCTTTGCCTTTGAGGTCCTTGGGGCCGTAGGTGGCGGCGATCAGCCGGTCGATTTCGGGGTTCCAATCATCATAATCAACCCCGTTGACAATGCCGAACAGGGCCTCGCTCCGGGTGCGCAGCACCCCCTCCAGGCCGTAGCCGTACTCGGGGGTCTGAATCTCCTGGCTGTAGCCCCGGCTGACGGTGTTGATGGCGTCGGCAAAAACAATGCCCCCCTTGAGGAGGTTGATTTTGTCGTAAAATTCCAGGCCGTCCATGGAAAATAACGACCAATCCAACCCCAGCAGGGGAAACTTCTTTTTGGGGAACAGCCCCTGATAGGCCAGATTGTGAATGGTGAGCAGGCTCCTGGCGCCGGCCAGGCCCTCCTCCCCGGTCCAGCGGTTCTTCAGATAAACCGCCGCCAGGCACGCCTGCCAGTCGTGGCAGTGGATGATGTCGGGGGCAAAGTCCAGGGCCCGGCAGAAGGACGGCAGGGTGGAGCAGAAGAAACTGAAGCGCTCCAGGTTGTCGCAATAGTCCCCCTTGGGCGTGCCGTAGAGCTGGCGGCGCTCGAAGAACTCGTCCCGGGCCACAAAATAAAAGGGGGCCCCGCCCTCGGCCGGGGTCAGGACATCGAAGCTCAGGGGCTCATCCCCCCACCAGGCCTGCAAATCCTCGCCCGCGGCCGCCACCGGGATCTGCTTTTCCTTGATCTGGGCATAGTACGGCATCAGCACCTTGACGTCCACCCCGAGATCCTTCAGGGCATAAGGCAGGGTGCCCGCCACGTCGGCCAGGCCGCCGGTCTTGGCATAGGGCACCGCTTCGGAGACCACAAACAGAACTTTCAGATTATCCGCCACGTTTTTTCCTTTCAGGGAGGCTTAAGGTCTTCTCGTCACAATGCCCTAATAACTTGAAATCAATAACGATAAACCAGCTCCATGTCGCTGCCCACCAGGCCCTTTTCTCCTTCGGCCAGGGTGAACTCCAGGATATAATCCCGGCTGGGCAGGTTTTCCGGGTGGATGCCGGCCGGCAGGTCTTTTTCCAGGAAAAACACCGAAGAGTAGGGGGATTCATCCTGGCGGGTGTCGGTGATCCACAGTTTCCCGAAGCTCTGGATGAAGCGCAAAAACCCGTAGGCCCGGTCCAGAAAATAGGCGGTGCACACCCCCCGCACCCGGCTGCCGATCTCCCCCCAGGCCGGGGCCCCGGCGTAGCGGCTGGCGGTGGGCAACAGCCCCGGAATCAGGTAGCCGGGGATGAACAGGTCCACCTCCCGGCGCAGCCGGCTGGAAACGTTGGCAAAGGCCACCAATTCCACCCGGCAGCCTTTGTTTTGCACCATGGTCACTACATTGACGAAATCGCCGTCCCCGGTGAACAGGTAGATCAGGTCCAACCGGTCCGATTGGGAAATGATGTCCAGGGCCATTTCCATATCCAGATTGGCCTTGCCGTAGGAGCGCCCCGAGTCATCCGTATACCAGCGGATGGGTTTTTCAATGACTTTGAACCCCAGGTCCCTTAAGGTAAGGATAAAATTCAGGGTGTTTTTATAGGCCGGATCGGATATGGCCCGCTCTTCGTCAATGGCCACATAGGCGTTCAGGCGGCTGACTTCGTCGGTGTTGTGTCCGGCAAAACGGCGGATGACCTCATAGCGCATGCCGTAGCCGCCGCTGCGCATGATATTCATGGAATCTACGTAAACTCCGACTCTGCGGTGACTCATACTAATACTCACATCCTCCACAAAATTATTTTCGGCTAACCTCTCGGTATCCTTGTAGTTTTCTCTAAACCAACCCTAATTTCAAAAACTGCGCCGTTCGCCGGCATAAGCTTTATAGGGCTCGGCATCGCTGAGGACCCGCCCGCTCTGTGCCAGGCGCTCCGCCAGCCAGCGGGGCAGGTGGGGCAGGGCCGCGGCGAACTCCGGC
>JBGSLA010000171.1:0-15586 GCA_041740935.1 Desulfobaccales bacterium
CCTCCCCCACATCCAACTTTTCAGGTCCACTGACCATGGCCGTTCCCAAAATCACCAGCGCCGAGTTTAAGGCCGGGGTGCACGAGCCGGGGCAACTGCCGCCGGCGACTCTCCCGGAGGCCGCCTTTCTGGGGCGTTCCAATGTGGGGAAGTCGTCGCTGATCAATACGCTGTTGGTCCGTAAAAAGCTGGTGCGCACCAGTTCCCGCCCGGGCTGCACCCAGGCCCTCAATTTTTTCCTGATCAACCGCGCCTGGTATTTCGTGGACCTGCCGGGCTACGGCTATGCCCGGGTGTCCCGGCAGACCCAGGCCCGCTGGGGCGACCTGATCATGGAGTACCTGGAGACCCGGACCACCCTGAGGGTCCTGGTGTTTCTCCAGGACCCCCGTCGCACCCCAGGAGATGAGGAACTGTTTTTATGGGAAAAACTCAAAATCTGGGGACGGGCGGTGATCCCGGTGCTCACCAAGGCGGACAAGGTGAAAAAGTCAGAGCGGGCGCGCTGCCTCAAGGACATCGCCGCGGCCCTGGTCGCTTTTGGGGTGGCGACCCAGGATTTCGTCTGGTTTTCCGCGGCCACCGGGGAGGGCCGGGATAAACTCTGGGGACGACTTAGGGAGAATTTAAAAGGGGAATGATTACCCGAGTTCGGGGGCGGGTTTGGGGCCCGCCCCTCCCGGTGGGGAATTACTTTTTCCGGAGCCACCGCCGACGGTAGGCCCTTAAGCCCAAAAGGCCCGTGCCCAGGAGCAGTAAGCTTCCGGGCAGCGGGACCGGGGTGGCGACAAAGCCATGCAATCCAGTACCATCATTGTAAATTCCCACCACCTGACCCAAATCGTTGATATCGAAAGCCTCGGTAGAAGTAGAATAAGTACCAGGGTAGAGGATAGGGGAGAAACCAACGCTATCGTAAACGAAGCTATGGAGTTCGCCATCATCATTATACGTTCCCACTACTTGCCCAGCATTGTTTATCCCGAAAAATCTGGTGTTATTCTTTCCAGGATAACCAACTTTAATTAAATCATCTCCCTTTTTTATGTAGCCAAAATTTTTCCCATACTCGTCCAGATAACTTCCACAAATCCATCCAGAATCATTGATGCCAAAGGCTACATCGCGTACTGCTCCTGGCAAATTAAGCAGGCCCCAGGTCCCATTTGGGTTGATGTAACCGCCTCTATCATCCGAGGACCGAGCTCCTACAATAACTCCGGAATTATTTATATCGCTGGCACCGATCTCATAACTGCCTATTACATAGTAACTCCCATCAAAATAAGTATATATACCACTGCTGTAATTCCCCACGACGGTGCCATTATTGCTTATCCCTGCGGCGTTAACAAAGCCGGTGCTGTTCGGAGGAGACATGGGAGTAATGGTATCGCCGACTTTGAGAAAACCTCCTCCCTCTGCCCCGTAACTGGTCACTACGATGTGCCCAGCATTATTGATTCCAGTGGGACTGCCGCCCCCTCCGAGACCCGGAACATCAAAGCTGGTGTAGGTGTATTCAATGGCAAGGGCGCTCGGGACCGAGCAGAACATAATCGCCAGCATCATGAAAAACAAGTATTTGAATCTGTTCATGGTCGCCTCTCCTAGCCCGGGAGATTAAATGATCAACTTATTGACCATACAGCACTTCTGGCCAAGAATGTCAAATAAAATATAGCTGGAGATGGGGGGGGGGAGGACCAGACTGGCAGGCAACCAGGGCCCTCCCGGGCGACGGCTTGCTCTCGGTGTTGAAAATGGGGTGGGGCGGATAAGGGCTTCGGTCAGGAGGCGCAGCGCGGGGTCAGGCGGAAGACGCCCTCGGGGGTGAGGGTGGCCTGGATGCCCAGGTCCTTCAAAAAGCGGCTGAGCGGCCGGCCGCCGAAACTGCCCCGCCGCAGTCCGGAGCACACGCGGGTGAGTGTTTGGCAGGCAGCTCAGAATTTACCGCAGAGTGCATATCAGACCTTTGCTTGGAGGGAAGGCACCAACAAGAAGCTCTCCTCTCGATTAGGCGCCATACGTGTCCGGGAAGGGCATCGTTATTATTGGCGTAACGACTGCCCTCCAGATGAATGGTTGCTGATCGAACGGCCCGAGGGGGAAGCTGAACCCGCAAAATATTGGCTCTCCAACTTGGCATTGGCCGTTTCCCTGCTTGGAAAAGTTCTGTTTATATATTGATTTAATAATTATATCAAGATCATAAACAACTATGTCAATGGCCTTAGATGCCTGTGGTCCCGGTCCAAAAAGAAGGTCCAGCGGGCGCAGCACCACTCCCCCAGCCCTCCCCCCAGAGAAAATTTTCATCCTTTGCGGGTGCCCCAACGGCCCATGAGGAACTGCTAAGAATCAAAGTTCTGTGGAGGTTTTTTATGAGTCTGGCATGATTAAACCGGTTCAAGCCGGCCGGCTTGCTTCTGGCTATTCTGTGGAGTTTACCGGTTTTCTGTTCCGCGGCGGAGAGCGTCCCCCGCCCCCCGGTGATTACGGAGGGAGGCAAAACCTAGATCGTGGACAGGACGGGAGAGCGCTGGGATATAACCCAGGCCCGCTCCCTGGGGTTTGGGCCGGAGCACTTTGAGTTCGGCCTGGGGAGGAATGCCTTCACACCCCTGGACGACTCGTTGTTGGGTAAACCACCCGCGGCCGTCCCGCCTGATCTCCGGGTGATCGGCGTGGCGGACGGGTCCCATGGCGGGAGGACCTGGGCCGCTTCTGCCGGGGGCTTACCCCCACCCCCGAGGGCAGCCTGGCCGCGGACGCCACCTGCGACGCCGCCTCTGGGGGCTGTTCGCCTTTGGCCTGTACGGCGCCAGCGACCCCCGCCTGGCCTCCACCATGGCGGCCCTGCGGGAAAAACTCTGGGTCAAAACGCCGGTGGGGGGCCTGGCCCGGTTCGAAGCCGACGGCTATTACCGGGTCAACCCGGAGGTGCCGGGCAATCCCTGGATTATCTGCACCTTGTGGCTGGCTGATTATCTGTTGGAAAAAGGCGAGGATGACGGGGAAGTGGCCGAAGCCCATGACATACTGGCCTGGGTGGCCCGGCACGCCCGGCCCTCGAGGGTCCTGGCCGAACAGCTGCACCCGGACACGGGCGTTCCCCTGTCCGTGGCCCCCCTGGCCTGGAGCCATGCCGGGTTTTTGGCCACCACCCATCGGCTCCTGCGGCGCCTGGCCAAAGACGAGGCCTGTCCGGTCTGCGGCGCCACCTTCATGCCCTACCTGCGCCGGGAGGATTGGATCGAACAATTATATGGCCAAACCTGCGACTCCATCCACGGCCTGTGCACATTTTAGGGATGAGGCC
The DNA here is from genome assembly GCA_041740935.1 of Desulfobaccales bacterium. GTDB lineage: Bacteria > Desulfobacterota > Desulfobaccia > Desulfobaccales > 0-14-0-80-60-11 > JBGSLA01. Next base: position 3,323 of record JBGSLA010000171.1, read on the forward strand.
CTTGCAAACCTCCCTCAAGGATGCGGCTCATCATGGCCTGGGCCGCCTCCGGCCCCCAGCTGCCGGCTTGGTAGGGGTGAATGAGCTTTTCCAGGAAGGCGCAGGTTTCACACTCCTCGATCAGGGGACTGAAGAACGACCAGCACAGCTCCACCCCGTCCTGCCGCCCAAACAGGGTGTGGTCTCCCTGCAGAACATCGATGAGGGACTTTTCGTAGGCCTCCATCAGGGGGCCGTGGTAATTCTGGTAATAATTGAAATCCATGGTGACCCCCCGGAGGCAGATGGCCGCACCCGGGTTTTTGGTCTGAAAGGTCAGGGTGATTTTCTCCTCGGGCTGGATGCCCAGGATCAGGCGGTTGGGCGCGATGGCCCCCAACTCGATGTTGGCAAACAGGGAATGGGGCACTTCCTTGAAGTGGATGACCAGCTGGGTGAGTTTTTGGGCCAGGCGTTTGCCTGAGGCCAGATAAAAAGGCACCCCCCGCCAGCGCCAGTTGTCGATGAACACCCGCAGCGCCGCGAAGGTGGGGCTGAGGGACTCCGGCATCACCCCGGGCTCTTCCCGGTACGCGGGCGCGGCCACGCCGTCGATTTCCCCGGCCGCGTATTGCCCTAAGACCAGATTTTCCGCTAAACTGGGATCACTGATGGGTTTCAAGGATCGAAAGGCCTTCACTTTCTCATCCCGCACCCGTTCGGCCTCAAAACGTGACGGCGGCTCCATGGCGATGAGGGCCAAAAGCTGCATCATGTGGTTCTGAAACATGTCCCTCAGCACCCCGGCCTGTTCATAGAACCCCGCCCGATTCTCCACCCCGATCTTTTCCGCGGCGATAATGCCCACCCGCTCAATGTAGTTCCGGTTCCACAGGGGCTCGAAAATGGCGTTGGCAAAGCGCAGAATCAGGATATTCTGCACGGTTTCCTTGGCCGTATAATGGTCGATGCGGAAAATCTGGTGCTCCCGAAAGCTCTGGTGCAGGGTGGCGTTCAGCTCCAGGGCGCTTTTGAGGTCATGCCCGAAGGGTTTTTCCACCACGATGCGGGACCAGCCCTGGCCGTCGGTTCCTTCCCGCCCCAGCCCGGCCTGGCCCAGTCCCCGGCTGATGGGTTGATAGAGGGACGGCGGCACGGCCAGATAAAACAGGCGATTGCCCCGGGTGCCGTGGCGCCAGTCCAGGTCCTGCACATGCGCCGCGAGTTTCTGAAAAGCAGCCGGGGCATCGTAATCCATGGCAAAATAATCCAGCCCCTGGGAAAACTCCCGCCACCGCTCCGGGTCATAATTCCCCTGGGCCGCGACGCCCGCCTGCATTTTGCCCTGAAACTCCTCCCGACTTAGGCTCGTCCGGGCCACCCCCAGCACACAGCAGGGCCGGGGTAAGGCCCCGCTGAGATGCAGGTTGAAGAGCGCCGGGATCAGCTTCCGGGAGGTGAGGTCGCCGGAGGCCCCGAAGATGACAATGGCGCAGGGGTCCAGGCTGCCTTCAAACAAACAAAGTTCCGGCGGCAGGCCCAGGTCCGGCGCCGTGCCTCCCACCACTGCTTCTGAAATCGGGTCTTTGGGGTTGTGCGGTAAACTCATGCGGGCTCCTCTGAATGTTTTGCCTGCCACTGCCGTCGTCGCCACCTTTTCACCTCGGAAATTCCGGGTGCTTTTTCGGGGGGGTGTCTCTGCCGCGGCCGGCCCGGTACCAGCGGGCCAGGACCGCGGGGTCGACCCCCAGGGAGTAGCCGATTATCATCATCTGATTGATCAGGGTGGTCCACCAGATTCCCAGGGATTGCCAGCGCCGCCCCGAAGTGGCCACCGCCAGGGGCAGGGTTACAATGCGCCCATGTCGCTTCAGCCGCCGCGCCATGACATAGTCCTCCATGATGGGGAGCTCGGGAAAGCCCCCTATTTCCCGGAAGAGGTCGGCCCGCACAAACAGCCCCTGGTCCCCGTAGGGCAGACCCAGCCGCCTGGATCGCCAGTTGGCCAGATGCTCCACCAGCCGCAATCCGGCTGAGGCGCCCCTGATGCCCAGGCGGAAGGCCCCGGCCGCCACCCGGGGGTCCTGCAAAGCCGCCCGGATGGCCCCATCAAAGCCGGGGGGCGCCAGGGTGTCGGCATGCAAAAAAAAGAGAATGTCGCCTGGCGCGGCCTGGGCTCCGACATTCATCTGGCGCGCCCGGCCGCCGGCCGCCACCATCACCCGGGCCCCGGCCGTTTCGGCCCGGCGGACGGTATCATCAGCGCTGCCGCCGTCCACCACTATCACCTCCACCCCGGCGGCCTGCTGCAGCGCCTGCAGCGTGCGGCCGATGTATGGCTCTTCGTTGAGCGCCGGAATAATGACGGAAATAAGAGGAGCAGTCCCTTTAGCGGGCATGGTCGCGCCTCGCCGCCTCCCAGATGGGCAGGTCCTCCGGCCGGTCCACATCGGGGAGAGGTTCCAGGATATGCGGGGTCAGCCCCGCGCCCCGGGCCGCGGCCAGCGTCCTTGCCCATACCTCGTCTGTTCCCCAGGGTATGTCGGCAAACAGCTCCGGCCAGACCCGCCGACAGCCGATAAGAAAATAGCCGCCGTCGTGGGCCGGGCCCAGCACCAGTTCCCGGGTCTCGAGGGCCTCAAAAGCCTGCCGCAATATCAGGGTCGTAAGGTCAGGGCAGTCCGTGCCGATCACCACGGCCCGCTTCGCGCCTCGGCTCAGCGCTCCTTCCAGGGCCGCCTGCATTTTTTGCCCCAGATCACCCGCCGCCTGGGGCCGGTAGGGGAAATCGCCGCCAAAGACCTGCCGCATCAACCCCTCATCCCCGCCCGTAAAATGCACCTCCACCCGGACCGGGTAGTCCCGGGCCAGCCCGGCCGCGGTCCGTAAGGTGTGGCGGGTCATGTCCTCGTGCAGGCGGGCCGCGCCGGAGGCCCCCAACGCGGGGATGAGCCGGGTTTTGCTCCGGCCCGCTTCGGGATAGCGGCCGAAAATGATCAATATCGGCAGCATGTCGGCCTCATTGGGGGCGCCAGGGCCTGGCCCTGAAACGTCTGGGGGATGTAGAGCAGGCGCCCTCGCCTGCTCTCTTAAAGAACAGTCGGGCGCGGCTGTTCCACATTTTTCCATCCCCCGGGGTGGCCGAAATCGGCCAGGATACTTTCTGCAATACAAAGCCCCCGAACCTGCCTCAGGATCGCTCCGAGGCCCTGGCAGCCATGGAGACTCCCTCCCACAGGGGGCAGGCGGCGCCCAGGCACTCCCGGTTTTGACGGGCCTGGGTGCAGCGCAGGGGGGAGTCGGCCTTAAGGGCGATGGGGAGATAATCTCTGGACAACTCCGCGGCCTTCCTCAGGGCCAGCCAGGAATCCCGCTGGCAGCAGCGGGCCGCAGCAAAGGCCGCCTGTTCCTTAAGCACCGCCTGGGTGATTTGCTGCACCTGCCGGCGCTCCCCGGGCTTCACCGGATTGGCCCCCAGGAGCAGGCTGAAGGCGACGCCCACCCCCAGAGCGGCCCCGCAGGCCCCGGTGAAGGCGCACCAGCCGCCGGGCACCGCCTGGCCTCGTCGCAGCGCGGTGCGCAGCATCTCCGGGGACACTTCGCCCCCCAGGTTGCGGTATGCGGCCAGAATGACCCCCGGCACCAACATATGATGCTCCGGCCCGTGGGGGGGAATGGACGGGTGGCGGCGGATTTCCTGGAGCAGCGCGATCATATCGGTTTCGGTGGTGCTAAGGCAGATATGTTCCAGGAAAGTCTCAGCGTCCCGGGTGTGGCAGGCGTCGCAGACAAAATGGCCCTGTTCGCAGCGGGCGTTGGCCGACAGCACCATGCCGCAAAAGGCGCAAGGCTCCGGGGTCTCCACCTCCAGATAGCGCAGGGGCGCGCCGCACACCAGGCAATCGGTCGCGTGTCGCGGGGTGGCGGGCGGCACAATCTTCAAAGAGGGTGTTTTTATGAAGATCTCCGGCCCTTCCTGAAAAGCGGCGCCCCCGACCGCCTGGTCCGGACTGGTTTCCGCCGGATAAGCGCACGGGGAGGCCCCGGAGGGGCAGCAGGCCGGCGGCGATAAATCAATATTGCTGATGGCGCCGGCGTCGTCAAAGATAAACAGGTCTTCAGGATTGGCCGGCAGCTCTTCCAGGGCGATTTTCCGGGTTACTCCTGCTTCCAGAATTTCACCTCTGCTGGTGACGATGGCCGGGAACGGACCCCGATACATGACCTTGAGCGCTTTTTGGTTAGCCGGTTTGCGGGCCTCATAGGTCATGGAGAAAAACTGGTGGCCCCTGACCACCCGATAGGGAAAACGTTTCAGGACCCGGGCGGCAGCGAAGCCCGCTTCCCCCAGCATCCCGAAAAGATCCCGCTGGGTCAGGGCCCCGGCCAGGCATTCCCCCCGCAGAATCTCGTCATTTTTGAGGGCCGGATCGGGTTCGGTTTCTGTGACCACATCCGCGATGACCAGCCGGCCGCCGGGTTTGAGGACCCGCAAAATTTCGGCAAAGGTGCGGCGCTTGTGGCTGGAGAGATTGATGACGCAGTTGGACAGGACCGCATCGACGGCAGAATCCGGCAGGGGCAGTTCCTCCAGGTAGCCCATTTTGAACTCCAGGTTATGATAGCCCAAGTCGGCGGCCACCCCGGCGGCGCCCTGTTCGGCCCGGGCCAGCACGGTCTCCAGCATGTCCACCCCGAAGACCCGGCCCCCGGCCCCCACCAGGCGGGCGGCGATGAAACACTCCACCCCGGCGCCGCAGCCCAGGTCCAGGACCGTTTCCCCGGGGCGCAGGCCGGCGTCCAGCACCGGACTGCCGCAGCCGTACCCACGGAAGCGGAACTGCTTCGGGATATGGGACACCGCCTCTTCCGGATAACAGACCGGGTTCAGGATGTCCTCTTTGGTGGTTTCGGCCGCGGCCTGGTAAAATTCCTTGACCACCGTGCGGCTGTCGGGGGAGGCCGCGGCCAAGAGGCAATTGGTGTGGGTCAGGGCCACCGCACCGTGCGCCCCGCAGCTTGCCAGAATATCGCCCATTTTGAGGCGCAGCCCCGGAAGTCCGTTGGCGCTCTGAGTAACGGCCTCCCGGGCGATGAGCCACAGGGCCAGGCGCTCATGCAGCGGCAGGTAGGGGTCTTTCCCGACAAACTCCCCGCCGGACAGATAACTGTGGTCCGGGTCGCCGCCGCCCAGCAAAAACCGCCAGGGAGAGGCCAGGCGGGCAGCGGAGGCCTTTCTGATCCGGTCAAACACCGGGCTGTGCCGCCAGGCTGCGGCCAGGTCCGGATAAAGGTCGGTGGCCAGGTCGGGGACGCCCACCAGGGCCGGCGACGGGTACAGCCGGCCGTCGGGGCCCACGGCCAGGGATTCCCAGGCGCTGCCGGCCCCGTCGTGTTTGGTGCCGCTGGGCGCGAAGATCTGCGACTGCAGGGCTTCCAGATTGTCGAGGCTGATGCCGGCAGCTTGGGCCCGGATCGCGGCCTCCACCAGTTGGGGGAAAATGTCGGCGGGCGGCGCGAAGCGCTCAGCCCTGCCCCGGCCCCGCACGAAATACCACAAAAAGTGCAGGTTGACCGCGCCCACTCCTGCGGCGAAATCCGCCAGCCCCGGCATGTCCGCCACATTCTCGGCAGTAACGCACATGGACAGGGTGAAGGCCTGATGCTGCGATTTCAGCCAGGCCAGATCGACGCATAAGGCCTCAAAGGCCCCCCGTCCCCGGATGCGGTCGTGATTCGGGCCCAGGCCGTCGACGCTGATCTGCAAATGGAAGCGTTCCGCCGGCCAGCGGGCCAGAGCCCGGGCGTATTCCCTGAGCCGCGTGCCGTTGGTCAGGACCACCACGTGGGCCTCTTCATGGCCCAGGAGGCTGTCCACAATAACCTCGAAGTCCGGGTGCACCAGGGGTTCGCCGCCGGTGAGGGCGAAGACCCGGCAGCCCAGGTCCCGGGCCTGGGCGGCCAAATCCAGGACCCGGGGGGCTGCCAGTTCGGTCTTCTCCGCCGGGGAACAGGCAAACAGGCAGTGGCGGCAGGCCTGATTGCAGCGGTCGGTGATATGGAACCAGATTTCCCGCAGGTGCTCGGTGGCCAGATACGCGGCCCGCCCAGCATACGGCCGCACCGGCTCGTTGGGCAACCGGGCCAGAAAGCGCTGCGCCTGGATATCCAGGCCATTGGCGCCGTTCCCCGCCAATTCCTGCAAAACCTTGTCCCCGGCCTCATTGGGGACAAACCAATCGGGTTTATCCCCCCTGAGGTAAACGGGAGTGCCCCGGAACTCAAATCTGGTCCACAATTCCCTGCGAAACGTCATGCTGTGCTCCTTGAACAGCCATTATTTGGGGAGTTCCCCGGAGTTGGGCGGGCGTCCGGCATAATCCTACGGCATGCTTACCCTGCCTAAAACTTTAAGCCCTGTCCCCTCTATCAACCCCGTCAACAGGCAGCACAGACAAGATGCCCATTGGCGCAAACTTTGGTTACGGTATTGCAGGTACGGAATTCATTGTCATTCTGAGCGTACCGAAGAATCTCTGATCTTTCGGGTAGATACGAGATTCTTTCGTTGCGCTCCGTTCAGATTGACAAAAAGATAAGTTTTCTCCAGTAAATTATGCTTAAGTTAGCGCTCATGGGCAAGATGCCTTTAGTCCCGTCATCAGGGGGTTTGTAGGGCGGGAAAGCGCGGCGCCTCCAGCCTTTGGCATTGACTCTTACTCCCAGGCTTCCACTTGGAAGCCGGTTTTCCTGTCAGCCTCTGCCGGGCTCCACATCCGGCGCATTACAGAGGCAGGGGAGACGCCTGCCCCAGGTACCTTCGCGAGCCTCACGGATGGGGCCGCGGGCACTGAGAACCTCTTCTCCCCTCAGCGCCGCCGCCAGGCCAGGTAGCGGGTAAATATCCGCTTCACGGTCGGCGTCAGGCGGGTGCGGTTATACAGGTCGCCTGCGGCCCTTATGGCCTCCGCCTGGGTGGGATAGGGGTGGATGACCGAGGCCAGGGCCCCCAGCCCCACTTTGCCCGCCATGGCGGTGGACACCTCGCTGATCATTTCGCCGGCGTGCCGGGCCACGATGGTGGCCCCCAGGATCTTATCCGACCCGGCCTTGACCAGGATTTTCACGAAGCCCTCGTCCTCGCCGTCCAGAATGGCCCGGTCCACTTCACTCAGGGGCTTGACAAAGGTCTGGACCGCAATGTCTTTTTTCTGCGCCTCGGCTTCGGACAGGCCCACGTGGGCCACCTCCGGGTCGGTATAGGTGCACCAGGGAATGGTCAGGGCGGAGAGCTTTTTGCGCCCGAAGAACAGGGCGTTCTGGATGACGATCCGGGCCGCGGCGTCGGCCAGATGGGTGAACTGATAGGGCAGACAGATGTCGCCGGCGGCATAAATATGGGGATTGGTGGTCTGGAGTTTATCATTCACGATGACCCCCCGACCTTTGCCGCCCTCATAGCGCACCCCCGCGGCCGCGAGGTTCAGGCCCTCGACATTCGGGGCCCGGCCGGCCCCCACCAGGATGTCGTCCACCTCGATTTCGGCGGCTTGGCCGCTGATCTCGTAGTGCACCACCTTGCCGGTGGCGGTCTTCAGAACCTTGGTGGGCTTGGCGTTAAAAATCAGGGCAATGCCGTCCCGGACAAAGGCCTGCTGGACCAGGGCCGCGGCGTCCGGGTCCTCCCGGTTCATGATGCGGTCATACTTGTGCAGCAGCGTCACCTGGCACCCGAGGCGCTGAAAGGCCTGGGCGAATTCGCAGCCGATGGGCCCGCCCCCCATGATCAAAAGCCGCACCGGCCGCTCGGTCAGGGAAAACACCGTCTCATTGGTGAGGAAGCCGGCCTCCGTCAGGCCGGGGATGGCGGGATGCACCGCCCGGCCGCCGGTGGCGATGACCGCCTTGGCGAAGCGCAGGGTTTGGCCGCCCACCTCCACCGTATCGGGGCCGACAAACCGGGCCGCGCCCAGGAACACATCCACTCCCAACTCCTGGAACCGCCTGGCCGAGTCGTGATGGCTGATGCCGGCCCGGAGACGCCGCATGCGCTCCATGACTGCCGGAAAATCCACCTCCGCGCCCGGCGTTTTCACCCCGAAGCGCTCAGCATCCCGCACCTCGGCGGCCACCCGGGAAGAGCGGATGATGGCTTTGGAAGGCACGCAGCCGTAATTCAGGCAGTCCCCCCCCAGAAGATGCCGCTCCACCAGGGCCACCCTGGCTCCCAGACCTGCGGCCCCGGCGGCGCACACCAGCCCCGCGGTGCCCGCGCCGATGACCACCAGGTTGTAGCGGGGCGCGGGCTCGGGGTTCTGCCAGTCCCGGGGGCCGACCTGGGTGATTAAGGACTCATTGTGCCGATCCAGGGGGCGCACCTCGGGGGCCTTGAAGGGGGTGTCGGGTTCCAGGCTGCCTCCCCCGGCTTTGATTTCCTGCATCTGCAGTTTTCGCCGGGCGGTGCGCACCAAAAAGAACAGGATCACCGCCACCCCGGCCAGGGAGCCGATCAGACCCCAGGGCGCCCGCCCCTGGGCCAGCCCCCGGGCCACGGCGTCGGCCCCCACCACGTACAGCGCGGTGCCGGGCAGCATGCACAGCCAGGACCAGAAAACGTAGGTCCAGAAGGGCACCCGGGTCAGGCCGAAGCCATAGTTGAGCAGGTTGAAGGGGAACAGGGGGACAAGGCGCGTCAGGGCCACCATGATGGCCCCGTGCTCTTCGGTGAGCCGGTCCAGGCGCCGGAATTTCTCATTTTTTCCCAGCCAGCCCACCACCGACTCCCGGGCAAAATAGCGGCTGATCAGGAAGGCCAAACTTGCTCCCAGGGTGGAACCCAGGCTCACCAGGATGACCCCCGGCACCGAACCGAACAGCGCGCCCCCGACCACGGTGATGGCCGAGCCGGGCAGGGCCAGGACCACGGCCAGCACGTAAATCAGCACAAAGACCAGCGGCCCCCAGGGTCCCAGGGCGGCGATCCAACCCCTCAGGGCCTCCAGGCGCTCGCCCACGCCGAAGACCCGGGCCAACACCAAAACCGCGACAACGATGGTCAACAGCGCCACCGGCCGCCACCAGCCGCCCTTTGTCGCCCCTGCCGCCGAAGCCTCCGCCGGCCCGCCGGGATTCCGGCCCTGGGGAGAATCGTCCTTATTTTTTGAGTTTTCCACCACGGTTTTCCTTTGGTGATTGAGTTTAAGCTTCATGTATGAGGCGGCCCTAAGCCTAAAGATCATCCAAGCTGAGCCTTAAGAAAATGACAGGCATAAGGCTTGAGCAGCACATAAAGGCCGTGACTCTGCAATTCCCCCCGGTCCCGGAGGTAAAAGGTTTCCGGCTCGCTCAGCTCATCCTTCAGGCGCACCGGCTCCAGGTCCTGCCAAAAGCCTTTAGGGAATTGGATGAATCCCGACGCCGTCTGAGCGCCAAGGTTGACCACCACCACGCTTCTTGGTTCTGCCAGCTCAAAAGCCAAGGCGACCAGGGGGTGGTGAGACCCATCTCCCGGCGCCGGCGGCAAGACCGGCAGCACCCGGCAGACGCCCTCTTTGAACAGCGGCTCCCGGGTGAGGTGCAGGAGTCGGCGATAGAAGGCGGCGAAGCTCACGTCGTCTTCCTCCAGCGGCCCTCGCCCCAATTGCACCGGCAGTTTCAAGCGCCGGCCTTCCAATTGCCCCTGGTGGAACAGTCTAAGCCCCGGGGCCGAGGCGTGGATCACCGCCACGGCCCGCCGCGCCTCTTCGGGAAAGGCCGCCGCGGCCCGGTCCTCGTCGTGGTTTTCCAGAAAGCGCACCATCCGGGAGCGCCGCCCGTCCTCCTCTATCAGACCCCGGAGGAAAGCCGGCCCATCGAGCTGCCGGAGACGGTCATAGCCGGTCTTGTCGTAGACAAAATCGAAGCCCTGCCCCAGGAACTCGGGTTCCAACCCCCAGTAAGCCTCGGCGATCAAAATGAAATCCGGATATTGTGCTTTTAAAGGCGCCAAAACCTCCGGCCAGTATTCCGTATCAGGAAGAACCAGGCCGCTTTGCTCCATCCAGGTCTTCCAGGTCTGGGCGAAAATCCGGTTAAGGGGCAGCATGGCCAGGTCAACCCGCAGCCCATCGCAAAATTTGGCCATATGCCGCAGTTCGGCTGCCAAAGCAAGCCGCGTCTCCGGGCAGCCGGAACACAGTTGGGCCGTGTCCGGCCAGGGGGCAAAGTAAGGATCGCGTCCATGGGCCACCCAGTATTCCTGGCGGTCAATGGTCGAGGCGGTGAATGACTCTCCGGGGCCGAAAACAGGGGCGGGGGCGGCAACGTACCTGCCGGGATGGGCCCCCACCCAGGGATGATCCATGGCCGTGTGATTGGGAACAAAATCCAGGATCAGGCCCAGACCGGCCCGATGGAGGTTATCCCGGAGCTTAAGCAGGTCCGACTCGACACCCAGAGCGGGATTGAGAGCATACCCCGCCACGGCGTAGGGCGACCCCTGGAGATCCTCCAGGGTAAAATCCGGCAAGATTTCCTGACAGACCCTCAGAAGAGCGGGATCATGGCGGTCCACCGAGATCCCCGCCGGGCTGGGAAGCCAGACCCCCATGAGCCAGACCAGGTCCATCCCCAAATCTTTCAAATGGTCCCACGTCTCTTCGGGGATCTGCCCGAGGGTGACCCGCTTCCCTGCCTGGCGCGAGAGGGTGTCGATCCACACCCGGGTGTTTATTTCATACAACTGGGGATAGCGCGGCAATCGCTCCATGACCCGGTTCCTAAGGCTGCAATCCACTCTGAAGCCGTGTTTGCCATAGAATGTAATCACTGGGGCAGATAACTCAATGACTTACGTCAGCCAAAAACTGTGACTTTGTCACCGAAGGATGATGATGGGTGAAGATGAAGCTTAACGAAGCGGAAAATCAGGCGTGGTAAAGGTTGACTAATTGTATGGAACGGCCGGCGCGCTCATATATTGGCCGCTTGACAAAATGCTGTCCACCAAGGCCGGAGGGGCCTTCTGAAGGGCTGGAAAAACCTGGAGGAGCCTATTTGGGGTTATCATTGCCATTCCCGGATAAACATGTGCCCGTCACGCCAGTCTGTGCAGATGAATCCACTGAACCATTTTTTTACATCAAAATTTCACGATGATATTCGCCTGGCCGCCGGTCTTTTTTTCTTTATCCTGTCGAAAATATTGCTGCAGAGAAAAAAGATTGTACCGCTCGATCAATCTGGGAACTATGAACATGAGAACCACCATCAAAATTCCTAAGGAGACAGCCAAAGCTTGATTCAGCACCAGCCCAGCCCCGAACTGATTATAGATAAAGGTTAAGGGCAGCATCCCGAAAAAACTGGCCAGAATAAAGGCCCTGAGGGTCATCTTGGTGAGTCCGGCGCCGTAGCTGACCACATCGAAAGAGATGAAAGGAATCAAACGGGAAATAAATATTATCTTGGTGAGAAGTCGATCGGAGCACTGACTGCAAAAGTTAATGTGCCCCTGTATGAATCTCTCTATGACTTCCCGCCCGAGGTAACGGGCGATAAGGAAGGCGGCCGCGGCGCCGATCGTGGCGCCCAACACGGAGTACAAGGTTCCCGGCAGCGGCCCGAAAAACGCCCCGGCCGCCACATTTAAGGGCAGGCTGGGAATGATGGCGATGACCACCGCCAGGGCCATCAGGCACATATACACCAACGGGGCGAGCCAGCCAACCTGTCCCAGGAGGTCATGAATCCGCTCAGGCTTCAGCCAATAGGCAAAATTAACCGCCTGCCCGGTGAGCAGCACCACCAGGACCAGACCTAAGCCGATCAGAATTTTAAGGAAAATTGAACGGTTTATCTCGGTGTTCCGCATCGTTCAGGGATGGCTGATTGTATCACAGACGCACTAACCCATTGTACAAATTTTGGTGTTTGCCAGGAGTAAAAAGTAGATGTCTGAACGGATGTTCAACATCTTCCTAAAAGAGTTTCCGCCCCAAAGACGCCCCGCCCCCGGAGGGCGGCGGCGGCCGCAACCCGGAAGTGGACTTTCATGGGGAGCGGCGCCTGAACCAGACGCACGCCTCCACCACCGACCCCGAGGCCCGGCTGTTCAAGAAGGGCAAAGGCAAAGAGGCCAAGCTCTGCTTCATGGGGCACGTGCTGATGTAGAACCGCCACGGCCTGGTGTGGCGCCCCGGCTCACCCGGGCCCATGGAGAGCACCCGCTTCTGCTCCGCCCGCAGCGATGCCTCGATGCGGTCCGCCTTTCGCTCCAGCTTCGCCAGCCGACCGGTGGAACACGCC
>JBGSLA010000172.1:0-1682 GCA_041740935.1 Desulfobaccales bacterium
GGCCGGAACCAAACGGAAAAAATTGAAGTGATTTCTTAATAAGATTAGCATGATGCAAGCAAAATCTTTGTCGAAAAACAAGAAACTCAAAATTAGTAGCACAGGCGTCCCCCCTGTGCAGTCTTTCTGATCCGAAGCCGGCAATGATGACGGTCGGCGCCCACCCAAGGAAAAATCTTCCTGGGAAAATTCCCTGGTAATTTTGGAGCAGGCGCCCTCGCCTGCTCTTTTGTAGGGGCGGGGTAACCCCGCCCCTACGGGTGGTTTTTCACGGTAAAACAGAAAACCTCAAACCGAAAATTTCTCCAGGCATTCCTTGAGCCGGGCATAATTGGTGGGGGAGTTAAATTCCCGCTGCACCAATTCCCGCCCCGCCTGGGCCCGGCGTCGGGCCTCCTCCGGCTGGAGCAGGGCCTCCCGCATGGCCCGGGCCAGGAGGCGGGGCTCCTCCGGGGGGGCCAGCCAGCCGGTTTGCCCCGGCAGCACCGCTTCGTTGACGCCGTTGACCTCGGTGGCCACCACCGGCACCTGGAAGGACATGGCCTCCAGGATGACGTTGGGCAGGCCGTCCCGATCCCCCCCGCGGGCCACCACACAGGGCATGATAAACAGGTCGGCCTCCTCGAACAGACCGGGGACCGTATTGTGGGGCACATGTCCCAAAAAATGCACCCGCTCCCCCAGGACGTATTCCTGCGCCAGGGCCATGAGAAGGCGGCGCTGGGGGCCGTCCCCGGCCAGTTTGAGGCGAAAATCCAGCCCTTCTTCCCTGAGATGACGACAGGCCTCCAGCAGCACCGGAAAGCCCTTTTTTTCCACCAGGCGTCCGATGGCCAACAGGCGAAAGGGGGGGGCGCTGTCCCGGGGCGGCCGGGCCGCTCCCGCCAGGGGCGCGCCGTAGGTGATGTGCACGATTTTGTCCGCGGCCTCCGGGGCCAGATCGCTTAAATAGCGGCGGTTGGCGTGGGAAATGGTGCGCACGAAGCCGGCCGCGGCCAGCTTTTCCGGCAGCGCCCCGTCCGGGGGATACATATCGTGGGCGTGGCCGCAGAAACTAAAGGGGATGCCGCTTAAACTCGAGGCCACCCAGGCCGCGGTGGCCGGGCCGTCGGCCCAGGGGGCGTGGATGTGGCTTATCCCCTCGTCCCGAAAGCGGCCGGCCAGGTGGACCCCGGCCAGCGCGGCCCAGAGGGCTTCCCCGGCGGTCTCCAAGGAGCGCCAGCGCCGGACCAGCACCTGTCGCAGAAACTTCGGAGCCTCGGGCCCCCAATCCTGACGCAGGCGGGTGAGGCTTTTGAGCAATTCTCGTGAAGCCGCCAATCCCAGATGGACCACGGGCGCCAAAACCTTGGCCAGGCCCGCCAGCCGGGCCGGGGGGCGGGGGCCGTAGAGGGTGAACACCGTGACGTCCAACCCCAGGCCCACCAGGGTGTTGACCTCATCCAGAATAAAGGTCTGGGTGGGCTCGGGAAACCACAGCAGGATATAGGCAACTTTAGGGGAGTTCATGTCCCATACTCATGAGCCGTTGGCTCTTTCAAAACCATGAAAAGGCCTGGTGGCACATCCCGGCCTAAAGGCCGGAACCAGACTGATAAAATTGAATGATTTCTTAATAAGATTAACATGTTGCAAGCAAAATCTTTGTCAAAAAACCACAAACTCGAGATTAGTAGCACAGG
>JBGSLA010000173.1:0-6060 GCA_041740935.1 Desulfobaccales bacterium
TGGCCGTGGCCCTGGCCCTGGGGCTGCCCGCCGCCGAAGCCTGCGCGGCGCTGGCCGACTTTGAGGCCGTGCTCCGGCGCTCCCAGGTGCAGGTCCTGCCCTCCGGGGTGAATCTGCTGAACGACTGCTATAATGCCAATCCCGGCTCCATGGCCACGGCCCTGTGCACCCTGGTGGAACTGAAAGGCGCCGGACGGACCGCCGCGGCCCTGGGGGATATGCTGGAGTTGGGCGCCGGATCGGCGGAGGCCCACCGGGACTTGGGCCGTCGGGCCGCGGAGGCCGGGCTGGACCTTTTGGTCATCTTCGGTAATCACCGCTATGATGTAGCCGCGGGGGCCGAGGAGGCCCGAATCCCCGGCGCACGTCTCCAGCCGGCGGCCACCAGAGAGGACGCGGCCCGTATCCTGAAAAACTTTCTGCGGCCGGGAGACTGGCTCCTGGTAAAAGGCTCCCGGTCCATGAAAATGGAAAACATTATCGAGCTGTTGCTTTAGATCGGTCAATCAGCTAGCCGCAGGCTCATGCCTGCACCGGCCCGGGTTGACCACCTGCGCCACCAAATTTTTTTAAAGATAATCTTTCTGGGGGCTTAGCGAGTGTTTTACCATCTGTTTTTTCCCTTAAAAGCCTATTTCAGCCCGTTCAACGTCTTCCGATACATCACCTTCCGGAGCTTTGCCGCCATCCTGACGGCCCTGATCATCTCCCTGGTGGTGGGCCCCTGGTGCATCCGGAAGCTCAAGGCCCTGCAGATCGGTCAGTTCATCCGGGAAGACGGCCCCCAATCCCATCTGTCCAAGGCCGGCACCCCCACCATGGGCGGCCTGATGATTATTTTCGCGTTGTTGGTCAGCACCCTGTTGTGGGCCGACCTGACCAATCTGTATGTCTGGCTCCTGGTGTGGGTGACCCTTGGCTTCGGCCTGGTGGGTTTTGTGGACGATTACCGCAAGGTCATCAAAAAGCACAACCGTGGCCTCACCGGCCGGGAAAAACTGGTGGGGCAGACCCTCGTCGCCCTGGCCGCGGCCCTGTGGCTCTTTCTGATGCCGGATTTTACCCCCACCCTCACCATTCCGTTTTTTGAGGACGTGCGCCCCAATCTCTCCTTAATGTTCATTCCCCTGGCGCTGCTGGTGATCGTGGGCACGGCCAATGCGGTCAACCTCACCGACGGCCTGGACGGCCTGGCCATCGGCCCGGTGACCATCGCCGCGGCGTTTTACGCCATTTTTGCTTACCTGACCGGGAACGCCATCATTGCCCGCTATCTGAAAATCACCTTTGTCCCCGGCGCCGGGGAAATCACCGTGGTCCTGGGCGCGGTGGTGGGGGCCGGCATCGGCTTTTTGTGGTTCAATGCCTACCCGGCCCAGGTGTTCATGGGGGACGTGGGCGCCCTGGCCCTGGGCGGGATTTTGGGCACCGCCGCGCTGGCCACCAAGCAGGAGATTTTGCTGATTATCGTGGGAGGTCTGTTCGTGGTGGAGGCCCTGAGCGTCATCCTCCAGGTGGGCTTTTTCAAGGTCACCAACGGCCGCCGCATCTTCCGCATGGCCCCCATCCATCATCATTTTGAACTGAAAGGCTGGCCTGAGCCCAAGGTTATCGTGCGGTTTTGGATTATTGCCATTGTTTTGGGGATTCTGTCCCTCAGCACCCTGAAGTTGCGTTGATATGGACCTCACCGGCAAAAACATCCTGGTGGTGGGACTGGCCCGCACCGGCGTAGCCCTGGCCCGGTTTCTCGTCCGGGCCGGCGCCCGGGTCACCGTCACCGACCTGGCCCCGGCCCGGGACCTGGCTGAAATGCGAACCCAGCTCCAGGGCCTGCCGGTGACCGAAGAACTGGGGGTTCCTGAACCTGCCGATCTTAAGCGCTACGACCTTATCCTCCCCAGCCCCGGGGTCCCCCCGGAGCTTCCCTGGCTCGACGCGGCCCGGCGCCGCGGCACCCCGGTGTGGGGGGAGCTGGAGTTGGCCGGCCATTTCCTCACCCGGCCGGTCATCGCGGTGAGCGGCACCAACGGCAAGACCACCACCACCACCCTGGTGGGGAAATTTCTCACCGCCGGCGGCCTCCGGGCTCTGGTGGGGGGCAACATCGGCACCCCGCTCATTTCCCTGCTCAACCAGCAATCCCAGGCGGACTATCTGGTGCTGGAGATCAGCAGCTTCCAACTGGACACCGCGCCCCACTTCCATCCCCAATCCGCGGCGCTGTTGAACATCACCCCGGATCACCTGGACCGCTATGCGGATTACGCGGCGTACGCGGCCTCCAAGGCCGGTCTGTTCCGGGCCATGGCCCCGGAAGAACCCAAGGTGCTTAATTACGACGACCCCTTGGTGCGGCCTTTGGGCCAGGGGCGGGGAAAAGTCTATTATTTTTCGGCCCGGCAGCCCCTCGACCGGGGGGCCTGGCTGGCGGACGGGGCAATTAAGGTCCGCCTTGATGCAAACCGTGCACATGAATTTCCCCTGGCCGACATCCGCCTCCAGGAAAGCCATAATCTGGAAAATATCATGGCCGCGCTGCTCCTGTCTCTGGCGGCCGGGGCCCGGTCCCGGGCCTGCCGGGAGGTGCTGGCCTCGTTCGCCGGCCTCCCCCACCGCCTGGAATGGGTGGCCGCGGTCAACGGCGTCGATTTCTATGACGACTCCAAGGGGACCAATGTGGGCGCAGTGGCCCGGTCCCTCAGTTCCTTCGACCGGCCCGTGGTGCTCATCGCCGGCGGCCGCGACAAAGACAGCGATTTCAGCCTGTTAAACGACCTTATCCGGGAACGGGTCAAGGCCCTGGTGCTGGTGGGGGAGACCAAAGAGCGCCTGGCCCGGGTGTGGGAAGGCCTGGCCCCGGCCCATCTGGCCGCGGATCTGACCGACGCGGTGGCCCGGGCCGCGGCCCTGGCCGGCCCCGGGGAGGTGGTGCTCCTGTCTCCGGCCTGCGCCAGCTTCGACATGTTCCGGGACTACGCCCACCGGGGCGAAATATTCCAAAAAGCGGTACAGGAGGTAACCCATGGACAAAAAACTTGACCTGACCTCAACCGCGCACCATGATTTCACCCTGCTGGCCAGCGCCCTGACGTTGGTCTCCCTGGGCCTCACCATGGTATTTATTTCCTCCACCGTCATGGCCAACGCCCAGTATCAGGACCCCTATTTCTTTGTCAAACGCCAGACCTTCTACGCCCTGGCGGGGGTGGGGGTTCTGGTGGCCGGCCGCTCCATCGATTACCACCGCTACAAGGGCTGGGTTTACTGGCTGCTGCTCCTGGCCTTTATCGGCCTGGTCCTGGTGTTCGTTCCCGGGCTGGGCGCCAAGGTGCGGGGCGCGGCCCGCTGGGTCCGCCTGGGGCCCCTGACCCTGCAGCCCTCCGAGTTCGCCAAACTGGCCATGGTCATTTTCCTGGCCTATTCCCTGTCCCGCAAACAGGAGAAAATGAAATATTTCGCCATCGGCTTTCTCCCGCATATGCTCATCGCCGGGGTGTTCATCGTGCTCATCGGCAAGGAGCCCGATTTCGGCACCGCGCTCACCCTGACCGGCATTGTCCTTGTTATGCTGCTGGTGGGGGGGACGCGCCTTACCTATATCCTGGTGTCCCTGGGCGCGGGGGTGCCCCTGGCCGTTTATATGGTTCTTAAGGACCCCAAAAAATTCTCCCGCATCCTGTCGTTTCTCGACCCCTGGAAATACGGCCAGGACGTGGGCTACCAGCTGAAGCAGTCGCTTTTGGCCATCGGCTCCGGGGGCTTGCTGGGCATGGGCCCCGGGCAGAGCCGGGCCAAGCTTTTTTACCTGCCGGATGCGCATACGGATTTCATTCTCTCCATCTTCAGCGAAGAACTGGGTTTTTTGGGAGTAATCGTCGTCCTGGCCCTGTTCACCCTGCTGGTGTATCGGGGCCTGCTGGTGTCCCTGCGGGCTCCGGACGCGTTCGGCTCCTATCTGGCCCTGGGCCTCACCCTGCTGATCAGCCTGCCGGCCTGCATCAACATGGGGGTGGTCAGCGGCATTCTGCCCACCAAGGGTCTGTCCCTCCCTTTCCTGAGCTACGGCGGCTCTTCTTTGCTGGTAAACCTCTTATCGGTGGGCATATTGCTGAATATCAGCAGTCAGCTAAAACGGCCGTCCGCAGCCGGGCCTCCCGGCCGGGAGGACAGGTGACCGGGCGGCCCTGCCTCATCATAAGACAGGAGAGGCATCAACCGGCAGAAGGGGGAGACTGCCATGGGATATGCTTTGTTAAAAGGCAAAGGGGCCATTCACCGGAAAATCCGGGAACTTTTTTCCAGCCCCAGCCGCGCCCGTCACCGGGTGGTGTGGGGCCCTCTGGCGGCCCTGATGCCGCTTAATCGCGGCGCCGATGTCTGTGACGTGGAGTTTTTCTCCTGGGGGCGGGAGGGCCTGGCGGACCCCAAGCCCCTGGCGCGCCTGGCCCGGCGGGGAGTGAGGATAAACTGGGTGGACCCCTCCCATCTCAGGCTGTATTGGGTCAAGGGCCAAGGCGCAGTCATCGGCCCGGGCCTCAAGACCGGGGAGTCGGCCCCGGAGATCGAACCGGGCGACCTGGCCCTGTTCCTGGACGCCGGGGCCCAGATCGCGGTGGACGAAGTCCTGGGACCGCTGCTCCTCGACCCCGCCGCGGGCGGCAATCCGGCCCAGGTGCAGGAAAGCTGCACCCTGCTGTGGCGCCTGGCCGAGGGCCTCAGCGCCGCGGCCGCGGTGAGGGCGGGTTTGGTCAGCGCGGCTTTTTCGGAGGAAGCGGCCCCGGCCCCACTAGACCCCGGGGGAATCGACTCGGCCCTGGCTGCCCTGGAAAATCGCCGGCAGACCGCGGCCCTTGAAGGGTGGTATGCCTTCCTGGCCGAAGAAGCCCACGGGGAGGGCGGCTTGCTGTGTTTTTACGACCGCCCCCGGTCCCCCCGGGTGGAGCAGTGCCGCCGGTTCTTCCTGGGTTTGAATGGGTTTTGTTGAGGCTTATGGCGGGTCGGCAACAGCGGGCTTGGTAACCATTTCGAACTGACTTGCGGTCCAGTGGTTATTTTCGGATATGTAGGGCGGGCCCTGCCCGCCGCTATACCCTTGGACTCTGGACTTTTTACGACAGTTCCTCATGGGCCCCAGGCTCTCTCCAAAATAGGGACAGCCCGGTGGCACAGGCGTCCCGCCTGTGCATCCTTAGTTGTAGGGCGGGCTCCGCCCGCCGCTCTCAGGCGCTTGCTTCGAAGCCAAGCAGAGCTTGGACGGGCCAGCCGGTCCCCCGACGGGAGATTGGGAACCAGAATAGCTGCCAAAGGCGGGTGGCGCTTCGCTTTCCCGCCCTACGGCCCTGCGGCCTTGGAGGCGCAGGCTTTACCGTGAAAGTCCTCTTGGCAATGTAGAGCAGGCGCCCTCGCCTGCTCCTTTAAAGAACAGCCGGGGGCGGCTGTTCTACATTTTTTCATCCTCGGGGGTGGCTAAAGTTGTCCATGATCGTTTTGCCTGCGCCTGCACAGACCGGAAAAAACCGTGTCACTGATTTTTCCCTCTTTGATGGCAACTTGGTAGCAGTTGCTCATGGTCCGGCGGGCCCGCCTGAAAAGCATTAAAATTGTGGCGCCGGCGCCTCGCCGGCGCAGGAACCGCCGAGGGCGGCGGTTCCACATAAAAACAACCTTTTCCAAGCAGTCGCCTGAAAACGAGGTGGCAAATGTTCCCTGCCTGATTCTTTGACCTTTGACTTTGGACTCTGGACTTTTTTTCAGAGAAACGGATGTTCTTCATCCGATACCCGTCAGTGAGGCTCTTTTATGCATCCCAGGGTGGTGATTGTGGGCGGCGGCACCGGCGGCCACCTGTTTCCGGGCATCGCCGTGGCCCAGGAATTTCGGGACGCCCATCACGCCGAGGTTACCTTTCTCACCACCCCCAAGCCGGTGACCGTTCAGATCCTGGAAAAATACCGGCTTCCCTGGGAGGCCGTGGCCAGCCGGGCGGTGAAGGGCATGGGGCTCTTCTCCCGCCTGCGGGCCTGGTGCGGGGTGCCGGGCCATGTGCGGGCGGCCCGC
>JBGSLA010000174.1:0-12220 GCA_041740935.1 Desulfobaccales bacterium
CAGCGCAGCTCCACCCCCCGGGGGGTGATGGCGGCCACCAGGTTCAAGGGCGGCGGCGGCGGGGTCAGGTCCTGGGGCGTGGCTGTGCGGCCGGGGGAGTCCGGGCCCTCCAGGGCATAGGCCCCCAGGCGGCGAACCGCCCGAACGGTGTAAGTATATTCAACTTCGTTTTCCAGCGCCACATCCTGGTAGCCGGTCGGCGCGATCGGGGTGGGGGTCAGGCGGCGCCCATCCTCTTTGGGGCTCTTGCGAAGCACGGCATACCCGGCCAAATCCCGCAGGGGCGCGCCGTTCCGCAAAGTCGCCACCCGGGGCCAGGAAAGCTGCACCTCCCGGTCGCCCGCCTCGGCGGTGAGGCCGCCCGGGGCCCGGGGGAGAATGCCCCAGGCGTGGCTCAGCACCGGAGACCACGGTCCCGGGCCGCCCCGACGGCCGGAGGCCGCCACCCGGTAACTGTAGCACTTCCCGGGCTCCAGATTTTTATCCTGAAAGACGACGCGGTCCCCCTGCACCCGGCCGACCTGGGGATAGTCGAGGTCGATGTCGGCCACCAGGACAAAATCAGGGGCGCAACCCGCGGCGGGCGAGGTGCCGGCAACGGCCCGGCGCTGCACCTGAAAGCCCTCAAGTCGGGTAAGGGGCTGGCCCAACTGGTTTTCCCGGGGAAAGTCCCAGTGCAGCACCAGGCTCTCGCCGTCCTGAAACAGGGCGAAATTCCGCACCGTTCCCGGCAGCACCGCCTCCGGGGCCAGGGGCGCCTCTTTTTTGCCGCAGGCCCCGGCCAGTCCGAGGGTAAGGAGGGCCAGGAGCAAGCTCAAAAGGACCCTGAGACCAAGATGCCTTTTTCTCTGCTCAGTTAACTGCATCCAGTAACCAGTAACCAGTGATCAGTAATCAGTAATCAGTGGTCCGAAGACTGAGGGAAGGGGGCTGAAGTCCTTTGATTCCGGTCAAGCTATCCCCAACTCCTTCTCCACCTGCTTAAGTGCTGCTGCCACCCGGGCCGGCGCGGTGCCGCCGGGAGAGGCCCGCCGGGCTACGACATTCTCTATGGCCAGCCACTCGAAGACCTCGGGTCCGGCCTGGGAGGCGAAGCGTTGAATTTCCTCCAGGGTCAGTTCCCACAGTTCCTTCCCCTGGAATTCGGCATAGCGCACCAGCCGGCCCACCTGTTCGTGGGCGGTGCGGAAGGACACCCCCTGCTGCACCAGGTAATCCGCCAAATCCGTGGCCGACAGGTAACCCCCCTTAAGGGCCTGGGCGACGCGGTCTTCCCTGAGGGTGAGGGCCCCCAGCATCCCGGACATGAGCCCCACCGAGGCCTTGACCGTGTCCAGGGCGTCGAACAAGGGCTCCTTGTCTTCCTGGAGGTCCCGGTTATAGGCCAGGGGCAGGCCTTTGACGGTCATCAAGAGACTCATCAGGCGCCCGGTCACCCGGCCGCATTTGCCCCGGATGAGCTCCGCCACGTCGGGATTTTTTTTCTGGGGCATGATGGAGGAACCGGTGGCGTAGGAATCGGGCAGGGCCACAAAACCGAACTCGGCGCTGGCCCACAAAATAAGTTCCTCCGAGAGGCGGCTCAGGTGCACCATGATAATGGCCGCGTGGGCCAAAAATTCCAGGATGAAGTCCCGGTCGCTGACTGCATCCAGGCTGTTGCGAAACACTTCCGGAAATCCTAATTCGCCGGCGCTGAATTCCGGGTCAATGGGAAAGGTGGTGCCGGCCAGGGCCGCGGCCCCCAGGGGCGACACCCGGATGCGGGCCAGGGATTCGGTCAGGCGCATCTGGTCCCGGCGCCACATTTCGTCGTAGGCCAGGAGATGATGGGCGAAGAGCACCGGCTGAGCCCGCTGCAGATGGGTATAGCCCGGAATAATGACCCCGAGATAGCGCCGGGCCAGCCGCGCCCCGGTGCGCCGGAGGTCGGCCAGGCCCTCCACCAGGGCCGCCACTTCTTCAGCCAGATAGAGGCGTACGTCCAGGGCCACCTGGTCGTTTCGGCTCCGGGCGGTGTGGAGTTTGCGCCCCGCCTCGCCGATTTTGGCGGTAAGGCGGGCCTCCACGGCCATGTGGATGTCCTCCAAGGACGGGTCGAAGACGAATTCTTGGGCCTCGATCTCCCGTTCGATCTCCGCCAGACCCTGGACAATGGCCTCCGCCTCTTGGGCGCCGAGAATCCCCTGTTTGGCCAACATGCGGGCGTGGGCCATGGATCCCTTTATGTCATGGCGGTAAAGCCGCCGGTCGACATGCAGGGAGCTGGTGAACTCCTCCACGGACTTTTCCGTCGCCCCCTCAAAACGCCCGCCCCAGGGCTTGTCGCTCATGGGTCAACCTCTTCCTTCCCAGGCAATTTTTCCAGCGAACCTTCCCTTATTTCTTGAAAGATACGAGTTCCTGGACAATTTCCACGTTTCTTTGCGGATGTCGGGTCACCACCTTGACGTTGCCCACCTCCGGGGCAAACCACAGGTGCACTTCCTGTTGGGCTGTTTTAGGGTCTTTGGGATCAAAATACAACTTTTTTATCATCAGACAATTGCTAAACGTGCCGGCCGGCGTCTTGACCTCGGCATTGACGCCTTCAATGGTGTCATGCACCATTATGCCTTCAGCTTTCTGTTGCCAGGAGGCTCCCTTGGTAAGAGGAAACTTTAAAACATAATATTTTTCTTGAATAATCGGTTCCTTGTCTTTGTTTGATTGTCTCGCAAAAACATGAAAGCCGGTGGCATCTTTGAAAATAAATGACGTGCCTTCTTGTTTTAAAACGTTTTCAGGTTGATAAAAAGAAAAACGCTGCGGGGTAACCATGATTCCCTGTAATTGCACCAAGGCCAGATTTTTTTTGATGGATTTTGCCGTCCCGATTTCCTTTTTGGCTTTCAGGTCATAGTATTTGTGTTGAAATTCCCAGACCATTCCTTCTTTCAGGGGGAAGTAACTCTCCGGATCGGCCGCCCCGGCCGTCAGACTGAGGGCCAGGATACAGAAAATGGTAAGAAAGAGAAGCATCTTTTTCATGTGTTTTTCCTTAAATTTTAAAACTAGTTTTTTGAGAATCCCTTGCTATCAATGGCCTTGGTCGAATTTGTCAGCGTTTGGCTATCAGCAATCAGCCATAAACTTTTTAATTTAGCTAGTTTTCATTCGGAAAGCTTCCCAAACTGCCCCCCTTTCTTAAAGGGGGGTCAGGGGGGATTTCATAACTCTCTGAAAATCCCCCTAAATCCCCCTTTTCCAAAGGGGGACTTTAATGGGCTTTTTATAAAATCACCTGTTTCCGGATGGGAACGATCTGACTGCTGACTGCTAACTGCTGAAAGCCAAGGGCCGGCGGGGCGGTATGGCAACAGGATCTTTTCCCCAGATCGGCCTGCCGCAATGCCAGTCCTCCTCACCGCCGCCGCCAGCGGGGGCCGGCGGGGGTGTCCAGGACCTCGATCCCCGCCTCCTCCAGTTCGGCCCGGATGCGGTCGGCCGCGGCCCAGTCTTTCCTCTGTCGAGCCTGCTCGCGCTCCGCCAGGCGCGCCTCGATGGCCGCGTCCTGACCCGCCTCCGGGGGGTTCATGACGCCCAGCAGTTCATCGATTTCGCCCAGGCGGCTCAAGACCGCGTGGGCGCCCTTCGTGCCCAGGGTCTCCCGGTCCAGATCGGCGTTCACCTCATTCACCAGGGAAAAGAGCGCCGAGGTGGCCCGGGCGATGTTGAGGTCGTCGTCCAGGGCCTGGATCACCTCTTTTTTGACCTGGAAGAGTTTTTCCTCCACCCTCTGCAGGCCGGTGTCATCCCCCCCGGTTATCGCATGGAGGCGGGTAAGAAAATGGTCCAGGCGGTCCCGGGCCCGGGCCGCGGCCTTGAGGCTGTCGCGGCTGAAGCTGAGGGGCTTGCGGTAATGGGTGGCGAGCAGGAACCAGCGCACCTCCTCGCCTTTATAGCCCTGGTCCAACAGGTCCCGCACCGTCATTTCGCCGGTTTCCTTGAGGGGCCGGCCGAGCCTAAGGACCCGCTCGCTGTGGAGCCAGAACCGGGCCAGGGGTCGGCCT
Source organism: Desulfobaccales bacterium (assembly GCA_041740935.1). Lineage (GTDB taxonomy): Bacteria > Desulfobacterota > Desulfobaccia > Desulfobaccales > 0-14-0-80-60-11 > JBGSLA01. The sequence continues at coordinate 4,053 of JBGSLA010000174.1, forward strand.
GTGGCCGCGGCGAACAGGGCGTTTTCATTTTCTTCGTGAGGGAAGAGGGAGGCCGTGGAGCCCACGTGGAAGTCGGCCGAGTCGCCCAGGAGCTTCACGGCCATGGCGGCGCATTCCAGGTGCCAGCTGGGGCGTACCTTGCCCCAGGGGGTGTCGAAGCACAGGCCCTTTTTCAATTCCCCCAGTTTGGCCCTTTTTAGCAGGGTGAAATCCCGGGGATTTTCCTTGGCATAGTCATCCAGGTCCACGGTTTTGCCCACCCGGATTTTGCTCAAGTCCACCCCGGAGAGGCGCCCGTAATCCTTGTACCGGGAGATGTCGAAATAGACCGAGCGCAGTTTTTCATAGGCAAAGCCCCTCTCCAGGAGGCGCCGGGTGAGCGCGGTCATGTCGTCCACATGTTCCGAAGCCAGGGGGAAAAGCCCGCTTTCATCAATGCGCAAGGACTTGAGGTCGCTGAAGAAATCATTCCGAAAGCCGCCGGTGAACACGGCCAGCTCCTGACCCGCAGCCTCGGCGCCGGCCAGGGCCCGGTCGTCCAGGTCAATGAGGCTCACGAGCTTTTTCACCTTGAGGCCCCGGAATTTCAGGTAGCGCTGCAGAAGATCGGCCAGCACCAGACGCCGGGCCGCGTCCAGAGAGAGATGGGCGTTCAACGCGGGCCCGTCCACGAACAGGGTGGCCTCGCCGGCCCGGCGGGGCTCGAAGGCCTCCTTGGCCCGGGTGAGGGTGTTGTACACCCGCAGGGTGGGAATTTCCTTTTCCACGAAAAGCTGGGTGGACAGATAGCGTTCGCCGCCGTCCGGGGCGATGGCCACGATCAGGCCCTGATCGAGGTCCCGGGCCAGGCGCAGGGCCGCGGCCACCGCCGCGCCGGAACTCATGCCCAGCAACAACCCCTCCTCCCGGGCCAGGCGCCGGGCCAGGTCAAAGGCCTCTTCGTCTTCCACGTTGACGATGTCGTCGGCCCGGCCCTTGACAAAAATCCCCGGCACGTAGGACTCTTTCAAATTTTTCAGGCCCTGGATGGCATGCCCCAGGTAGGGCTCGACCCCCACCACCCGGATGTCGGGACTGTACTCCTTCAGATAATGAGACAGGCCCATCAGGGTACCGGTGGTGCCGATGGTGGCTACCACATGGGTGACCCGGCCCTCGGTCTGCTCCCAGATTTCCCGGGCGGTGGACTTATGGGACGCGGGGTTGTGGCAGTTGTTGAACTGGTCCACCAGGAAATAGGCCTCCGGGTTTTCCCGGGCCAGGCGGTAGACTTCCTCGATGGCGCCGTCGGTGCCCATGTGGGCCGGGGTCAGGAGAATCTCGGCCCCCAGGGCCCGAAGGATGCGCTTGCGCTCCTCGGAGGCCGACTCGCTCATGGCCAGCAGCAGCCGGTAGCCTTTGACGGCGCAGACCAACGCCAGGCCGATGCCGGTATTGCCGCTGGTGGCCTCGATGACCGTCTTCCCCGGGGTCAGCTCACCGGCGGCCTCGGCGGCCTCGATCATGGCCAGCGCCGGCCGGTCTTTGATGGAGCCGCCGGGGTTGAAATATTCCAGCTTGACATACACCTCGACCCGAAGCCCGGGGTTAAGCCTGCGGAGGCGCACGATGGGGGTTTCGCCCATCAACTCCAGAATGGAATCAGCTCGCCGTGTCATGGTGCTCTGGTGTCCGGGAAAGGGGACCTGGCGGGTGCGCCCCGGCCCCTCGCCTCATAAAAATTGGGATAGCGCCGGCCCGAGACCTCTCTCAGTCGCCCTCAACTCCTCCCGCCAGATACTGATTGACCAAACCGATAAATTGCAGGACAAAGTTCTGGCGGTCCTCCGGGTTCTGCTCCAGCACCGTCATGAGGCGGTGCGCCAGGGCCAGGATGACCCATCCGGCTTCCCTGGGCGAAATCTGCTCTTCATTAAAGCGTTCCAGGATGCTGTTGGCCAACAGGCGGACGCGTTCGGTAAATTCGGCGGAATTCGGATCCATGATAGCTCAATCTCAGACGACGGGATAAGGGTGGATAATACCTCAAAAATATGGCTGACGGTAACATATCTCCGGCCTAAATGCAATCCTGGACCACTCTCCGGACCTGCCGGGCGGCCTTTTTCGGCCTGAACGGCATCAATCTTGGGGCTGAGGGTCAGGAAATGGAAAAGACACTTAATTTTTTAGGGAAATTAGTCGATAATGTGCCCAGCACCCGGCCTCAAGGGGGGATATGGCGATGAAAGGCTTGATCTTAAGCGGCGGCAAAGGCACCAGGCTTAGGCCCCTGACCCACACCGCGGCCAAACAATTGGTGCCGGTGGCCAACAAACCGATCCTGTTTTACGTCATCGAAAACCTGGCCCGGGCCGGAGTGGCGGACCTGGGGATCATCATCAGCCCGGAGACCGGGGACTCCATCAAGGAGGCGGTGGGCGACGGCAGCCGCTTCGGGGTGGCCATCACCTATATCCCCCAGGACCGGCCCGCCGGCCTGGCCCACGCGGTCAAAACCGCCCGGGGGTTTCTGCAGGACTCCCCCTTTGTCATGTACCTGGGGGACAACCTGATCAGCAGCAACATTACCATGTTTCTCAAGGCCTTTCAGGAAGGGGCCCTGGACGCCCTGGTGCTGCTCAAGGAGGTGGACAACCCCAGCCAGTTCGGCATCGCCGAATTGAACGGCTCGGGGCGGTTGACCCGGCTGGTGGAAAAGCCCCAGGAGCCCCCCACCAACCTGGCCCTGGTGGGGGTGTACTTTTTCAGTACGGCCGTGCATGTGGCCATTGACACCCTGACCCCCTCCTGGCGGGGAGAATTGGAGATCACCGACGCCATCCAGCAGCTCCTGATGACCGGGAAAAAGGTGGACTGGCGCCGGCTGGAGGGCTGGTGGCTGGACACCGGTAAAAAGGACGACCTGCTCACCGCCAACACCCAGGTGCTGGACGAATGGTGCCAGCGGGAAGTTCTGGGGGAGGTGGACGAGCCCAGCCAGGTGAACGGCCGGGTGGCCATCGGGGCCGGCACCCGGGTCATCCGCTCCACCATCCGGGGGCCGGCGGTCATCGGCGAGGGCTGCCTCATAGAGGACAGCTTCATCGGCCCCTTCACCAGCATCGGCGATCACTCCCGGGTGGAGCACTCCGTCATCGAGCACTCGGTGCTCCTGGCCGGGGTCACCCTGGTCCAGGTGGACCGTCTGGAAGACAGCCTCCTGGGCCGCAACGCAAGGGTGGCCCGGCACAACCGCCAGCGCTCCCTGCAACTCCTTCTGGGGGATGACACCGTGGTGGAGTTCTGAATCGGCCCAGGTAGTTCCTCATGGATAGCAGCGCCTCCATCAAAACCATCAGGAATCTCATCAGCCAGACGCCCCTGATCATCAACCCGGACCGGGACGCCAAAACCTTTCAGACCGCGCTGGCCGCCACCCCCACCGAAAAACTCCAGGCCTTTTACCGGGACCTGTCCGGCGAGGACCGCCGCCGTTTCCACTACGTGGCCAACGTCTGCCTGGGGTTCGAGAGTTGGAGCCGCGTCTTCAAGGAATTGGTGGTCCAGGAAACCCAGGCCCGCCTGTCAGACCGCCTGGCCGAGTCTTACTCCCAGCGGGAGGAGGAGCTGCAGCGCCGGGAAGATGGCCTGCTCAGCGAACGGACTGTTCTGGAGACGGAGATTATGCGCCTGGACGGCGACAACATCTCCCTGCGCCGGGAAAATCTCCAGCTCAAAAAAGACTTGGCCGACGCCCAGCAAACCTGCCAGAACCTCCAACGCCAGCAGCAGCAGCTCCTCGACCTGGTGGAGCGCTACAAGCACCTCCTCCAGGAGCTGAAACGCCTGATGGCCGCCGACAATGCCAAAACCATTCCCGGGAAGTGAGAGGATAGCCAGTTATTCGAACCCGGTGTTAAAAAGGTGAAACATAGAACGTGTCCTATGATCTGATAACTTTCTTATTTAGTTAGACATTTTTTGAAGAACGGTCCTGGTATGATACTTGCTTCGCATTCAAGCAAGTACATAGACGAGGTTTCATCATGGATCGTTCCAACGACGGCGATTACGCCAACACCCAATTGCAGCGGGCCCGGGAATTGTTGGCCGAAGGCCAGCATCAGCAGGCCATCGTTTTGGCCCTCGATGCCCTCCAAAGCGTACTCCACAACCTCAGGGAATCTCTCCTGAACCTGCAGCGCAACCTGGCCCAGATCCGGGAAGAGAAGGGCAAAGTGGAGCTCTCCCAGGAAGAGTTGGAGACCTTGACCTCCTTTGTCCATAAAAGGTCCCGCATTTACCATTAAATGAGTATTTTTTGGGCAAAGCCGGTGCAGGCCTGACGCTCCCGAAGCAATAATGCCTCGGGGGGATCACTGAATATTGCCCTTACCCCTGGCCCTGGCCGTCCTGGTGGGCCCCTCCCCGCGTGAGCTTTTTCTTTCGGATCATTGTTCTCCCTCGTTGCCCCTGAGCCCTGGGCTTCCTCCAAAACCTGAAAAGCCTGGTGGCACAAGAGCGGTTCATGACTCTGGAGTCTTTCAGGTGCCATCCAGCCAAGCAGGGGCCACAGGATTGCTTTTCCCGGTGAAATCTGGTAGCAATCATACGTTAAGGAAGTTTCCTCGGGAGCGGTGAACCGCCTTGCCTTCTGATCTTGACCGACTGCGCATTGAACGTTCCTCGGGGGAATTTCGCCCCGCCGGCGGCCGCCGCCGGGTCCTGATTCTGCTGGTCATCAGCCTGGCCGTGGCCGGCCTGGCGGCTCTCTATGTCTGGGGCCCCCTGAGCCCGGCCCAGGAAGTCTCGGTGACCGTGGTGGCCAAAGTCTATCCCGCCCAGGCCTACACCGTATTGAATGCCAGCGGCTATGTGGTGGCCCAGCGCAAGGCCGCGGTCTCCTCCAAGAGCACCGGCCGCCTGGCCTTTCTGGGGGTGGAGGAGGGCAGCCGGGTCAAAAAAGGCCAGATCTTGGCCAGCCTGGAAAATGAAGACCTCACCGCGGCCCGGGATCAGGCCAGGGCGCAGATCAGCGAAGCCCAGGCCGGTCTGGTTTCGGCCCAGGCGGAGCTGGTGGACGCCGAATTGCAGTACCAGCGCTTTAAAACCCTGGTGGGTCAGGATTTGATTTCCCGCCAGGACTTCGACATCGCCGAGGCCCGCCACAAGAAGGCCCAGGCGGGGGTGGCCAGCGCCCAGGCCCGGATCCGGACCACTCAGGCGGGGCTGGACGAAGCCGAGGCCGCACTCGGCTATTCCTATATCCGCAGCCCCTTTGACGGGGTGGTGACCACCAAATACGCCGATGTGGGCGAGGTGGTGGCCCCCTTCGGGGCCGCGGCCAACGCCCGGGCAGCGGTGGTCACCCTGGCGGATCTGGCCTCCCTGATGGTGGAGGCCGACGTGGCCGAATCCAACCTGGATAAGGTGCATCAGGGGCAACCTTGTGAGATCAGCCTGGACGCCATCCCGGACCGGCGCTTCGCCGGGGAGGTGCACATGATCGTGCCCACCGCGGACCGGGCCAAGGCCACGGTGCTCACCAAGGTGAAATTTCTGGAGAAGGACGACCGCATCCTGCCGGAAATGAGCGCCAAGGTGGCCTTCCTGTCCCGCCCCCTAAGCGCCGGGGAGAGCCAACCCCGACTGGCCGTGTCCAAGGCGGCCCTGACCGAGCGCCAAGGCCGCACCGTGGCCTTTGTGCTGGACGGCAATCAGGTCAGGGAAGCGGCGGTGACCAGGGGTCCGGATCTGGGGGACATGGTGGAGATCGTCTCCGGCCTCAAGGAAGGGGACCGGGTGGTGCTGACCCCGCCGGCCTCCCTGGACAATCGGGAGCGGGTGAAAGTGAAGGATTCCTGAGCGCCCCAGGGTGAAGCCTCCAGATGCCGCGGTTTGTCGCGGATTTTCTCTAACTTCCTGACATTGCCCCCGCCCTCTCTCACCTCCACGCATCCTCCGCCTGTGGCCGGCGGCTGAGACCAAGGTGCGTTCACCTAAGCAATATTGGTAACCGTAGTAAATGCCTATCAAATCCCCCTAAATCTCCCTTTACCAAAGGGGGACTTTAAGATTGCCGAAACCTTTAACCCCTCTTTAAAGGGGGGCAGGGGGGATTTGCTCGCTTCCGGGACCGGCTCGAACCCAAAATCATAGCAGATCGCCTTTTTTTTCATAACAGTCGCTCATGAGCCTGCGGCTCTCTCAAAACCAAGAAAAAATCGGTGGGGCGGGCCTTAAGTGCCCGCCGGAACACTGGGCGGCCGGGGACGGCCGCCTTACCAAAATACGGCCGCCTAAGGAACTTTTCGTGACAGAAGAACCGGCAGCTTTGATTTTTACATCTATGGTGGGAACTTGGTATGGATCATGCTCTGCTGATTGAAGTTTTACCCCGAAAATTCGAAGAAACTTTTATTAGTCGGATGATGATCCCCAGATATTCCTGAAACCGCCGGGCGCACAAGGTATAATGAGTCATGACCGCGGTAAACCCTGAAGCCGTTGCCCCCCCGCCCCTGGTGGTCATCGACCATCTTTACAAGTCCTATCGGCGGGGCAATCAGAAGCTGCCGGTGCTCGAAGACATTTCCCTCAACATCGCGGCAGGGGAATTTCTGGCCCTCATGGGTCCCTCGGGCTCGGGCAAGACCACCCTCCTGAACCTCATCGCCGGGCTGGACCAACCGGATGGGGGCGTGCTCACCGTAGGCGGAGTGGATCTGACCCAACTCTCCGAGGGCCAGTTGGCCGCCTGGCGGGCCCGCCACGTGGGGTTCATTTTCCAGTTTTATCAGCTTATCCCGGTTCTTACGGCCTTTGAGAATGTGGAATTGCCGCTGCTGTTGACGCCCCTGTCCCGCCGGGAGCGCCGGGATCATGTGGACGTGGCCCTGGAACTGGTGGGTCTGGAAGACCGCAGCAAGCACTATCCCTCCCAGCTCTCCGGCGGCCAGCAGCAGCGGGTGGCCATCGCCCGGGCGTTGGTGACCGACCCCACCCTGATATCCGCGGATGAGCCCACCGGCGACCTGGACCGGGATTCCGCCCGGGAGGTCCTGGACCTGATGTGCCGCCTGAACGGGGAGTTCGGCAAGACCATCATCCTGGTCACCCATGATCCCGAAGCCGCCTCCCGGGCTCCCCGCCTTATCCGCCTCATCAAGGGGGCCCTGATCATGGATGAGCGCAATGACCGGGCGGGCTGTCGGCTTGCCGGCGACTCCGAGCCTCCGGCCTGAGGCGCGCCGATGCCCGAACGCGCCACACCCTTTCCCCAGCCTGCCCAAGACCTGCCCATCAATGAGCAGGGCCGGTGCTACCATCTGGATGTGGGCCCGGGGGATGTGGCGCCCTATGTGCTGACCTGCGGCGACCCGGGCCGGGCCCGGCGCCTGGCCCGGCGCCTGGACCGGGTGTGGGTCCGCCGCCGCCACCGGGAGTTTCTTACCATCACCGGCGAATACCGCGCCATCCCGGTGTCCATCATGGCCACCGGCATCGGCCCGGACAACACCGCCATTGCGGTGGTGGAGGCGGCCCAATGCGCCTCGCCCCTCACCTTTATCCGTCTGGGAAGCTGCGGCGCCCTGCAGCCGCAGATCGCGGTGGGGGATTTGATCATCTCTGAGCAGGCCCTGCGGGATGAGCGCACCTCCCAGGCCTATGCCCCGGACACGGGCCCCACGCCGGCGCACCCGGAGGTGCTTGCGTCGCTCATCGCCGCGGCCGAGGAATTGCAGGCCCCCTATCATGTAGGCGCCACCTGCACGACCTCGGATTTTTATGCCGGCCAGGGGAGGCTGGTTCCGGGTTTTCCCACTGCCGAACCCGACAAAGTGGACCGTTTAAGACAGGCCGGGGTCCTGAATCTGGAAATGGAAATGTCGGTCTATTTCGCCCTGGCCCAGGCCTCGTCCTATCCTTTGCGGGCCGGGGGGGTGTGCGCCGTGTTCACCAACCGGGTCACCGGCGACAAGGCCTTCGGCTTAACGTCGCGGCGGCGGCAGGCCGAGCGCCTTCTTTTGGCCGTGGGCCTCAGGGCCCTGGAGATTTTGTCGGCCCGGGATCAACGGGGCTGATGATGTAACCTAAACAGTTGCGCCTAAGCCTTTGGCCCACTCGTAAGGTATGATAATGCTCTCTGGGGGGAGGGCTGGGGGAGCGGTGGCTCCCCCACCCTC
>JBGSLA010000175.1:0-18937 GCA_041740935.1 Desulfobaccales bacterium
GCCTGGAGCAGGCCCTGGCCGCGGACCCCCGCTTCCTGGACGCTACCCTTTATCTGGGGAGGATCTATCTGGGCGGCAACTATTTTCAGAGGGCCAGGCGGGTGGCGGAACAAGCCCTGAAGCAAGCCCCCCGGGACGCCCAGGTCCTGTCCCTGGCCGGTTTTGTCAACCTCGCCTTTCGGAATTTCCAAAAAGCCCAAGAGCTTTTCACCCGCGCGATCGAGGAAAGCCCCCGGCTGGGAGAGCCCCGCCTGGGGATGGCCCTCTGCCAGTTCCGTTTTCGGGAGGAGGCCCAGGCCCTGACCTCGATGCTCACCGCCACCCTGCTGGACCCGCGGTTGTCGGCCTATCAGAGCGAACTGGGCAAGGCCTTCTATCAGACGCGGGCCTTTGACAAGGCCCTGGCCACCTGGGATTATGCCGCCGGCCTCGACCCCCGGGACCCCACCCCCCACTTCTACCAAGGCATCGCCCTCACCGACCTGAACCGCCCGGGGGAGGCCGTCCAGGCCATCAACCGCTCCATCGCCTTAAACGACAACCGGGCGGTGTTCCGCTCGCGCCTGTTGCTGGACCGGGACCAGTCCACTCGCAACTACAACCTGGCCCGGGCCTATTCCCAATTGGGGCTGGGTGAGTGGGCCCTGAGCAAGGCCACCACCGCGGTGAAGTTGGACCCCTTAAACGCCTCGCCCCACCTCTTTCTGGCCAGGGCCTACCAGGCCTCCAATCAACGGGTGATGGCCTGGAACGCCGAGAGTCTGCTGTAACGGGTATTGTCCCCGGCCACCCAGACCACCTTCCGCTATATTCTGGAAAACGATTACACCTCCATGTTCGAGATGCCTTACGCCCGGGCCACGGTTCAGGGGGGCCTCGGTTCCTGGGATGGCAGGAACCCCATCCATGAGGATTTTGTGGCCGCTTATGGCGGCATACCCGGCGCGGCTTTTTTTGGCAGGGGAGACTATAATGATAACCGCGGCTTTCGCGGCAAAAACGGCTTTGATCAAATTTGGAACGCGGAGGGCATCTTCAAAGGAGAGCCCACGGTGCAGACCACCCTGACAGGTTATGTTCAATACAACCTGGAGCATTCCGGAGATGTTGATTTCCTCAATGACTATCACTATAAAAACGACACCGATTTTCGCATAAACAATCGTTTCCAGAACTATGAATTTGCATTTCTGCACCGGTTTACTCCCAACCTGCGCCTTTTGGGGTTTTACAACTTTCAACGGTTTGATTACCACGCTTTCGGCAACTTCCTATCTTATGTTGACCGCACTGAAAACATCCTCGAAAGACTTCATTATTTTAATGAGTTCAATAATTACTCCCACAATATTCAGGTCCAGGGGCAGCTCATCCTGGGAAAGCACACCCTCTTGGGCGGCTACGATTACTTCACCGGGCCCATCAGTAATCACACCAAATATATTCTCCACTGGTTGTATGTTGAAGATTCGATTCCAACAGTGCTCCCTCTGGGGACCACTTACCAATTTACCGGCCCCATTGACCGAACCTACAGTCTCTACCTGCTGGATTATTGGCGGATGACCCCCTGGCTCCTGGTGGAAATGGGTATCTTCCGGGATATCGCCAGGAATGCCAGCGGCGCCGATGCCCGGACCTTCAACAACACTCTCTGGAGCCCTCGTCTAGGCCTTAATTTCCAGATTGGCCCCAAACATGTAGTGCGTCTGGGCCTGATGCGGTATCTGGACACCCACCAGCTCATTACGCCCTTGCTGGTGCCCACGGAGGTAGCCGGTTTGCCCTGGGTGGAAGATGCTTACCCGGGCTCCGAGGTGCGGCAAACGGGCGCCTCCTGGGAGGCCCAATGGAATCAGAAAACCTTTACCGCCCTGCGTTTCGCCGCTACCCGGGTGTCCATCCCCAGGTACTTTGATACCGCTCTCCCCGATGGCACCCCGTACAATTATATCGGCTGGAAGACCTGGAGACGCTATGAGGCTTCTTTGTTCATGAATCGCATTCTTACCAATTGGCTGGGGTTGAGGGTGGGAGTCACGGGCAAGCGAGTTTTTCCCGACCAAAGTTTAAAAGACGACTTTAATCTTAATGATTATACCGAGATGAACTGGCTTCTGGGCCTCAATTTCCTTACCCCCAAGGGCTGGCAAGGGGGCATCACCAACCGGCTGGTGTACCAGTATGTGCGGCACCGCCCCAGCGAACTTTTTAATATCCTTAACCTGAGGTTTGGCAAGGAACTGGCCAACAAGCGGGGATTGATCTCTTTTGAGGTGCAGAATCTGTTCAACCGTCATTTTTATTATCGCCTGGAACCTGCTTACTATTTCTACGCGCCGGACTTTTATCCGGCCCGGAGGTTCATAGGGAAAATTGCCCTTTATTTCTAAAGTCTTCCAGCACCCCCTGGGGCGTCCCCTGGGATTGGGGGTGGCGGTGTGGTTGGTGGTGATGGCCCTGGCGACCCACGACCTGGGCCGCACCCTGGAGAACTACACCCTGGACCTGTGCTGCCTGCTGCGGCCGGTGTCCCCCCCGCCCCGTCAGGTTCTCATCGTCGGCATTGACGCGGCCTCCTTCCGCACCCTGGGACATGCCTGGCCCTGGCCCCGGCGCCACCACGCCCGCCTTATCGAGCGCCTGACCGCAGCGGGGGCGCAACTCATCGTGTTTGACGTGTTTTTCGGTGAAGCCGCCGCGGCCGAGGATGACCGCCTGCTCCTGGAGGCCCTGCAAAAATCCGGCAAGGTGGTCCTGTCCAGGGTGGTGGAGTCGACCCGGGACCCGCTGTTTTCCCGCCAGATCACCCTCAACCCCCTGCAGCCCCTGTGCGATGCGGCCTGCGGGTTGGGGGTGAGCCTGCTCACTCCTGATCCTGACGGCGTGGTGCGCCGCTTTCACCTGTCCCCCGCCGGACACAAGACCCTGGCCGAGGAGGTGGTGCGCCTCCTGAGGCCGAACCTGACCTTTCCGCCGGATTTCCGCGGCTTGATCCGCTACCTGGGTCCGCCCGGGCAGGTGGAAAGCCTGTCCTATCATCAGGTCCTGGCCGCCAACGAGGCGCATCTCCGGCAGATCGTCAAAAACCGGGTGGTTCTGGTGGGCTGGGTGGTGGAGGACACCCCCCTGGCCCAGGGGCAGGTGGACGCGTTTCGCACCCCGTTCAGCCGGGGGTCCCAGAGCTATATGTCCGGGGTGGAAATCCAGGGCACCATTATCCATAACCTGCTCACCGGCACATATGGGCGGGAGCTTTCTGCGGGGCAACGGGCGGGGTACTACCTGCTGGTGCTGTTGTGCTTCAGTCTGCTGCTGGTGCGCCTCTCCCCCAGGGCCGGCCTGGGGCTCCTGGCCGGGCTCAGCCTGGCGCTGCTCCTCGGGGCCTGGGCGGCCCTGTGCCTATTTCAATTGTGGATTCAGCCGATTCTTTTGGTGGTGGGATTGGTGGTGATGTACGGCGTCACCCTGTTCACCCACCACCTTTCCGATCTCCGGGAAAAACGCTGGCTGCACCAGGCTTTTACCCATTATGTATCCGAAGAGGTGGTGGAAACCCTGATGACCCACCCGGAGCGCTTCGAGCTGGGCGGGGATGAACTGGAAACCACAGTGATGTTCGCCGATCTGGCGGGATTCTCCGGGCTGACCCAATACATGGCGCCCCCGGACCTGATCACCCTCCTGAGCGACTATTTCACGCCCTTGACCGAGATCATTTTGGCCCACCACGGCACCCTGGATAAATACATCGGCTCCAGCCTCATGGCGGTGTGGGGCGCGCCCCTGCCGCAGCCGGACCACGCCCGGCGGGCCAGTCAGGCGGCTTTGGCCATGCAGCGCCACATGGATGAGGTCCTGCGGCAGCGCCAGGCCCAGGGGCAGCCTTTCCTGGGCCTCCGCCTGGGCCTGCACTCCGGCCCGGTGGTGGCCGGCAATGTGGGCTCCCGGGAGCGGTTTAATTACACCATCATGGGAGACACGGTGAATCTGGCCTACCGTCTGCAGGAAGTGAACCGCCACTACGGCACCCGCCTCATCCTGAGCCAGGCCACCCGGTCCCAGGCGGGGGAGGGCTTTCTCCTGCGGGAGTTGGACCAGGTGCGGGTGCGGGGGCGGCTGCAGCCGGTGACCATCTTTGAGTTGGCGTGGGCCGCGCCGGGGGAGCCCACCCCGCTGTGGCTGTCGTCTTTCCAGGAAGGGCGGGCCGCGTATCTGGAGCGGAACTGGCGGCAGGCGGCCTTGTATTTCGAAGAAGTGATCCGCCTCAAGCCGGAGGATGGGCCGGCCACTCTGTATCTCAGGCGCTGCCGGCGGTTTCTGGAAGCGCCGCCGCCCCCCGACTGGCGGGGGATTTCGGTGTACGGCGGCCGCTGAGGGGGGAAAGCATGGAAAGATTTTCTGGGGGGAGGACCGGGGGAGCAGCGGCGACCCGGCCCCGGTAGCACGGGCTTCCAGGCCGTGGGAACCTCCCGGTGCCGGTGCCAAGCAGAGCTTGGCGTGCAGATGGGTTCCCAAGCAGGAGCTTGGGAACCAGAAAAACAGGTAATTTTCCCTGTAGCCGCAGGCTTTAGCCTGCGCCTGCACAGGCTGGAAAGCCTGTGCCACCAATTTTGCCTCTTTGATGGCAACTTGGTATTAGCGTGATTTCCACACCAAGGCTCCAAGGCCAAAAATTCCTGAACAACTTTTCAGGACAGTTCCTCATGGGCCTTCGGCTCACCCGTAAAGCCTGAAAAATGTGGCGCCGGCGCCTTGGCCTTCGCAAGAACCGCCGAGGGCGGCGGTTCCACACAAACACTATTCAGGACAGGGCGGGCGCCGCCCGCCGCTATAACCTTGGACCCTGGACTTTTCAGGAAAGGACAGCCGCTCATGAGCCCTTGGGTCGACCAAAACCATTAAAAATCGGTGGGGCGCGGGCCTTAAGTGCCCGCCGGAGCACTGGGCGGCCGGGGACGGCCGCCCTACCAAAATATGGCCGCCTGAGGAACTTTTCAGGACAGGCAATCCGTTTTTTTTTTACTATCTTCGCGTCTTGGCGCCTTTGCGAGAGATTCACGCCAAGGCGCCAAGGCGCAAAGTTTGAGGCGTGAACTTTTCATAACAGAAAAAAACGCCGCCCCGGCACAGCGAGGCGGCGTTGGTTATTTTTCTGCAGCTGAGGGTGACGGGTTATCCGGGGTAGTTATGCAGATGAGACCTCTCATACCAAGTCGCAATCAAACGGCGACAATGGCTTTCCGACCTGAATAAGCGCAGGCTGAAGCCTGCGGCTACAGAAAAGAGCTTTTTGAGCGCCACTTGGTATCAATCGCCCAAGAACCCGATGCCCCCCCTTATTTTTTACAGCAAACCGAAAACTCTCCTACGCCTTGATCTCCTCCTTCACCGACACGGCCACCTTATAGAGCACGGTGAGGATCAGGAAGCCCAGGGAGTAGACCCCCAGGGAGATGAGGGCCTCCGGGATGGTGGGCCAGTACTCCACCACCCGCTCCAGGGGATTGGGGACAAAGCCGCCGGTCATGAGGCCCAGCCCCTTGTCGATATAGGTGGTGATGATGATCAGGCCGCAGGTCAGTGCCAGGGTGGTTTCGTTCTCCCGGATCTTGGGGGACACCATCAACAGGGCGGCGGTGCTCATGCCCACGATGGCGAACCACATCCAGGGCACGAGGCGAGCCTTGCCGTCGATCCCCTGGAAGAGATACTGGAAGTGCAGCATGTGCTCCGGAATCTGGCTGTAAAACACGGTGAACACTTCGCAGAAAAAGAAGAACACATTGATCAGGATGGCGTAGGTGACGATCTTGGCCAGGGACTGAATCTGTTCCCGGCCCGGATCGAACTTGGTGTATTTCCTGACCAACAGGGCCAGCAGGATGAGCAGCGACGGCCCCGCGGCAAAGGCCGAGGACAGAAAGCGGGGGGCCATGATGGCGGTGAGCCAGTAGCCCCGGCCCGGCAGACCGGCGTACAGGAACGCGGTCACGGTGTGAATGCTGGGCGCCCAGGGGATGGACAGGAGGATGAGGGGTATGACCCATTTGGGGGGCGCCACTTCGTTCCGTTCCGACTCCAAGACCGTCCAGCCGATGACGATGTTCAGGAGCAGATAGACGTTCAGGACAATCATGTCCCAGAAGAGCACGGAGTTGGGGGTGGGATACAGGATAATGTTAAACAGCCGGTCGGGACGCCCCAGGTCCACGATGACAAAGAGCAGGCACATGAGCACCGCGGGCACCGCCAGGAATTCTCCCAGGATGGTGATGCGGCCGAAGGCCTTGTAATCGTGGAGATAATAAGGGAGCACCACCATGACCGCGCTGGCGGCCACGCCGACCAGGTAGGTAAGCTGGGCGATATAGAAACCCCAGGAGACATCCCGACCCAGGCCGGTGGTGTACCCCAGACCGTATTTCAACTGCATGAGGTACATGGACGCCCCCACCAGGATGAAAAACAACAGGGCGGCCACCAGCGTATAGTATCGTCTGCTTCCGGATAAGGCAGTTTCCAGCATGGTTCCCTCACACGATGTAATAAACTTGCGGGTTGGTGCCGAGATGGGCCTTGCGGCGGATGGTGAAGTTTTGCTTCAGGGTCTGCCGCACCTCTGACTTGTCATCGGTCAGATCGCCGAAAATCAGGGCGCCTCTGCTTTCCACCACGCAGGCGGGGAGTTGCCCTTTGGCCAGCCGCTTGGCGCAGAAATCGCACTTTTCTACCATGCCCGGCTCCCGGGTGGGATAGTCGGGATAGGTGTCTTTGATATACGGCCGGGGATCCCGCCAGTTGAAGCTCCGGGCGGAGAAGGGACAACCGGCCATGCAGTAGCGGCAGCCGATGCAGCGGTGCATATCCATCATGACCACCCCGTCGGCCCGCCGAAAGGTGGCCTGGGTGGGACACACCCTGACGCAGGGCGGATTGTCGCAATGGTTGCACAGCAGCAGGAAGTTCATGTGGTGAACCCGGTCCGACATGACTTCCTGATGGGCCCCGGGAAAGGCGTTATGGTAGGGGTCGGTCCAGATCCACTTGACCTGCCAGCGAATCTGTTCTTCAGGGGAGACGCCGTCCTTGGGGTTCACCGGTTTGCTGAAATCCGGCACATTGTGGATCTGGTGGCAGACCTCGATGCAGCGCTGGGCGGTGGCGTCGTCCAGTTTGCGCATGTCCACCACCATGGCCCAGCGTTTGGCCGCCAGGGGTTGGGCCCCGGCAGTGAGGGCCGCCTCCACCTGGCCGGGGCGCAGGAGCTCCCAGGCCGATTTGGCGCCCAGCCCGAAAAGGGTTGAAAGTCCGGCAATTTTGATGAATTCTCGTCTGTCCATACCCATCACTTCACCTCCGCCTGCGCCATCTTGCCCGCAGTTGCAGGCTTATCAAGATGACAGCCCCAGCAGTTCGGCGCCACGGCTGCGTAGTTGTGGCATTGGTCGCAGAAATCCGCCTTGTTGGAATGGCATCCCAGGCAGGTGTTGGAGAGGCTGGGCTCGAACTTTTTGCCGCTGGGGTTGACCCATACCCGGTTGCCCGTACGGACCACCTGATCACGCCAGTCGATCAGGAGCTGCATGTGCGTGGCCCGCATTTCCGGGGTGGGCAGCACGCATTGCCTCTCTTTCTCGGCCAGGGCCTTGATGGCCGGGGTGTCCAGGTTGGGGACCGGGGGCGGGACGACCCGCCCGGCGTTGAGCCACAGGGGGGAGGTGGCCAGGATGACAAAAACGGCCAACCCGATGAAGATCGTGTACATGTTGTAGATCTTCTTCGGCACCTGCGGGCGCTCGGCAAACCACCCGAATTCGTTCTTGTAGTCAGCCATATTATTCAGCTTCCTCCTCCTCCTCCGCTTCCTCAAAGCCCACCAGGGGCCGGTCGCGCAGGTCGGTGGTGCGCTCTATTTCATCAGGGAAGATCAGGGCGTTGCCCACCATTTCGGTGATGCCGGTGACTTCCATCTCGGGCACCCAGTAGTTCATCAGGGTGGGGAGGGTGGCCCGGTCCAAAGCGCAGATGCAGCCCAGGTGGTTCACCCCGTATTTGTCGGCCACATGCCGCACGGCGGTGGCCCGGGGGAACCCGCCTTTCATCCTGGTCTCCATGTACTCGTCGGCGTTTAAGGCGGCGCTGCTGCCGCAGCAGAAGGTTTTTTCCCGGATGGTGTTGGGCGGCATCTCGAAGAAATGGCCCTCCGGCAGAATGTTATGGATGATATAGCGGGGCTCTTCAAAGATGCCCATGCCCCGGGCGGTGTTGCAGGAGTCATGGAAGGTCAGCTTGATATGGGCATTGCGGCTGGTGTCGAACTTCAGCTTGCCGTGCTTGATCAAGTCCGCGGTGAATTCCGAGATGTGCACCATTTTATGCGCCCGGGCATGTTCGAACACCGTGCCGGTGATGGGGGACTTGGGCACTTCCAGGAAATCCGCCGGGCCGTTCCAGGTTTCCATGTACTGGTTGCAGACCCGCCACATGTGGCCGCATTCCCCGCCCAGGATCCACTTGACCCCCAGGCGCTTGGCTTCTTCGTAAAACTTTTTATTGAGCCTTTTGCCCATCTCATGGGAAATGAACCAGCCGAAGTTGCCGCCCTCCGCCGAATAGGTGCTCATGGTGTAGTCCAGGTCGAGGTACTTGAAGAGCAGCAGGTAGCCCATGAGGGTGTAGGTGCCGGGGTCGGCGAAATAGTCTCCGGAAGGTGTGATGAAGAGGATCTCGGCGCCTTTGCGGTTATAAGTCACCGGGGTGGCGATGCCGGTGATGCGCTCATTTTCCTCCCCCAGAAAATCGATCATATCCTTGTAGGCCTGGGGAGTGGCGCCGATGTGGCTGCCCCGGGTGTAGCAGCTGCCCACCGAGGCCAGGGCCCATTCAATATTGATGCCCACCGAGCTCAGCAACTCCCGGCCCAGCAGGGTCATTTCGGCCATATCGATGCCGTAGGGACAGAAAACCGAGCAGCGCCGGCAGATAGTGCACTGGTACAGGTAATAAAACCATTCCTTGAGCACCTCTTCGGTCAGGTCCCGGGCCCCGGCCAGTTCCCCGAGGATCTTGCCGGCGGGCTTGAAGTAGCGCTTGTACACCGAGCGCAGGAGCTCGGCCCGCAGCACCGGCATGTTTTTGGGGTCGCCGGTGCCCAGGTAGAAGTGGCACTTGTCGGCGCAAGCCCCGCAGCGCACGCAGATGTCAAAGAAGAGCTTGAGGCTGCGGAAGCGGCTCAGGCGGTCTTCCATCTGCTGGAGAATGATCTCTTTCCAGTTGTCAGGAAGTTTCCAGTCTTCGTCGGGGACCGACCATTGCCGGGGATAGGGATAATTGACCATTTCCACCCACTTGGGAGAGGGGGCATTACAGTAAGTCCCCGGTCGGAATTCCGGTTTGACATCCATCCAGCCTTTGGCCGGAGGCTGGTAGTTAACCTTGGTCAACTCCTGAGGTGAGGGTACTTTAACTTTAGCCATTACTTCTCCTTTTCCACCGCAGACTCCGGCGGAATTTCCACCGGGATGCCGGCCTCATACATGGCTTCACGATATTCGTTCTCTTGGTCCATATAGGTGTGATACTTGACCGGGTAGTTCCAGGGGTTTTCGTGATGCACCCGGCGGTTGTTGTTGGCCAGGTTGCGGGTGGGGCTCAAAAATACCCCGGGCATGTGCATCAGTTTGCTGAAGGGGAAATAGGCGAAGAGCACGCTCACCAAAAAGAGGTGGACATAAAACAGGGGGCTGATGCCCGCCGGCACCACCGGATGCAGGGTGACCAAGCCGATGGCCAGCTCTTTGATCGCGGTGACGTCGGTGCGGAAGACATAGCGCAGAAGAACCCCGGTGATGCCGATGCTCAGAATGAGGAACAGGGGAAAATAGTCCGCCGCCAGGCTGATGTAGCGCATAGTCGGATTGACCAGGCGCCGGGCCAACAGATAGGTCAGGCCCGTCAGCAGGAGAACGTCGGTGAGATACATGGTGGGGGTCAGTATTTGGACAAAGCCGTCCACCTGCTCGATTCGGTCCACAAACCCCCAGGTCGGCTCCGAGAAAAAGCGCAGATGCCGCAGGATGATCAGCAGAAAGGCGTAATGAAAGGCGATGGCTCCCATCCACAGCCACTTGTAGGACCAGTGCACCAGACGAGCCTTCTCCGGGTATTTCGGCTCTTTTATGAGCTCGGTGCGGGTGTTGCGGAAGAGGCTGCGGAAGGTCAGGATTTCCAGGGCCATGCGCCCCACCGTCTGCAGGAAGGTGACGGGATTGTCCAGCTTGTCCTGAATGGTCCTTTCGATCCAGGGCAAAGAGCTGTTCTGGGCGCAGGTGGTGGGGATCCGGAAGGGCACCGGGGAGCGCACCCACTGGACGATCCGGTAAATAAAGCCTTCAAAAAAGAGTAAAATGGCCAAATAAGGGATGGCCACTCCAAAAACCCAGGCCAGATTCGCCTGGGCCCCGAAGTAGGCGATCGCCACCAAACCGAGGACCGCGGCCAGCGGCACAAAAAAATGCATCTTGAAAAAATCCGACATGTAGGGTCACCTCGTGAGAAGTTAGCCTGGTTTCCGGTAAGCTTCAGGCCTACAGGTTGCTGATGTCGATGCCCGCCCGCCTAAGGAGCCCGCTGACCCGGGCTTTGACTTCATCGACCTTCATTTCATTGAGTTTTTCCCGGCGCTGCACATAATCGTCAAAACCGAGAAGGGCCAGGCCGTCGATGCGGGACTCCAAATCCACCACTTCCGGGGCTAAGGTCTGGTCCTGCAGTTCTGCCGCCAACTGCTCCCGAATCACCTGCTTGAGGGAAAAAAGAAAAGCCAGGGCCCGGGAAGGGGAGGTGTGCTGCAGGGCCAATACCCGGATGACTTCGTCCAACGCGGCCCGGGCCGGATCCGTGTCCTGATCTTCCAACAGGACCGCCCAGATGTCCTTGAGCCCCTTGGTCAGTTGATGGGCTATGGGATTGGCAAACGGATCTTTTTCCCTTTTCAGGAAAGCCACCGTCTCCGGGGGATAATAGCCCAACAGGATCTCCCGCCATTGATCCAAAATAGCCGGGCTTTTCTGAGAGAGGAGGGGGACCAGACGCCGCATAATCATTGTGAAAGATATAACGACCGCAAAATCGGTGTCAAGGAAAAATTGCCGGGGAACCAAGGAAACCCGGCAGAATCTTCTTTGACTGATTTGCCTAACTATTTAAATCGGTTGCCTTTTTGAACGATGGTTTTTCATGACCATCGGGCCGGCAAAATAATGATACTCTAAAGTGAAAAATTTCACAACAGCTTGCTCCCGGGGGGAAGAGGACGGGCTTCAGGCTTCCGGAGGGGAGTCCGGCGCGGGTGGCGGTCCGGGCGAGGGGGTTGGGGGCGGCTGCAGGGCCCGGCGGCGGCGCCAGGGCGAGCGGCTGCGGTAATCCAGATAATCAAACAGGTAGAGATTGGCGAGAAACAGGCAGGTGAGGCCCACCAGGGAGGCCAGGCTTTCCAGGCCCACCACCCGGTCCAGGAGCTTGGCCGCCACCAGGGCCAGAAACAGCCTGAAAAAAAAGGTGAAAAGCATCTGCATGAGCCAAGGCCTCCCTGGGGTCCCGGGGCTTTAAGGCCCTCGGAGCGGCGGCGGGGAAGGAGAAAAGGCCGGAGGGCAGGGCGGTTGAGTTCCCTAACCCTCCCGGCCCGGTGAACCGCTCAAACCAAGTCGCCATCAAGGTGAATCAATGGTAGGGGCTCGGTTCATCGAGCCCTTGAAGGGTGCAATGACTTGCGCCCCTACAGAAAAATCCTCTTTGATGGAATATTGCTGTAAAACCTCTGCCGGAGGCCCGGCCTTAAAGCTTGGAGGGCTGAACTGGGGCGGCTTTCCCGAAGCCGCGGCTTACCTGCCTCAGCAGCCGCCCCGGCTAAAAAGGAAAAAGACCACCGCGGCAACAATGACAATCACCAGCCAATTCATACATTCCATCCTTGTGGGAGAGATGATCCTGTCCTGAAACGTCCAGGGTCCAAGGTTAATGCTGTTACGAACAGTTCTTCCGGAGGCCACATTTCGGTAGGGCGGCCGTCCCCGGCCGCCTATTGTTACGGCGGGCGCGGAGGCCCGCCCCACCAATTTTTTCAGGTCTTGAGAGAGCCAAAGGCTCATGAGCATCTGTTATGAAAAGTTCTTGTGTGGAACCGCCGCCTCGGCGGTTCGATCGCCGGCGAGGCGCCGGCGCCAAATTTTTTAGGCTTTACGGGTGGGCCAACGGCCCATGAGGCACTGTCCTGAAAAGTTGGTATCGTGTAGGGGCAGGCGCCCTCGCCTGCCCTCACTGGACAGCCGGGGGCGGCTGTCCCTGCACCAGAAAAGGGCCGTAGGGCGGGAAAGCGAAGCGCCTCCCGCCTTTGGCAGCTATTCTGGTTCCCAAGCTCCCGCTGGGGGATCGGCTTGCCCGCCAAGCTCGGGGTTTTTCGAGTAATTGTAAAGCATTTTCCCCCGAGTGCAAGCCAGGCGACCCGAAGCTCTTCAAGGTTTGGGGTAATAAAAATAAGGCAATTCCGTGGGGAGGGCCGATAAAATCAGCCCGCGCCCCGGAGTTTGAGCCTTAAAAGCCAGGACTTTCATCCGGCCGCCCCTTTCCCCGCCGGATAAAAGCTGACATAATATCAGCGACGCCTTGGTTAATGGAAAGGACGCATCAGATGAGCGCCATGATCGCCGATTTGGAGGCCCATTTCCGGGAGCTGGTGCCGCGCCGGGATGAACTTTTGCGCGGCTTGGAGGAAGAAGCCCGGCAGGAACAGATCCCCATCGTGGGGCCTTTGGTGGGGGAACTTTTGTTCATCCTGGTCCGGGCCATTAAGGCCCGTCAGGTCCTGGAGCTGGGCGCGGCCACCGGCTATTCCGCCATTTACCTGGCCGGGGGGCTGGCGCCCCGGCAGGGGAGGGTCATCACCCTGGAGTGGGACCCGGAGATGGCGGCCCGGGCCCGGGCCAACTGCGACCGGGCCGGCGTGGGGGAGCGGGTTGAGGTCCGGGTGGGGGACGCTCAGGCCCTGATGGCGGAGATGACCGGCCCCTTTGACCTTATTTTCCTGGACATCGACAAGGAGGGGTATCTCCCGGCCCTTGCCCAGTGCCAGCGCCTGCTCCGGCCGGGGGGCCTGTTGGTGGCCGACAACGTGGGCTTTGCCGGGGCCCGGGATTTCAACCGGGAGATCTGCCGGCGGCCCGAATGGCGGGTGGCGCCGCTGCTCTGCTTCCTGCCGGAACATTCCCCGGAGCGGGACGGCCTGTGCCTGGCGCTGAGGATTGCTTAGCAGTTCTTCATGGGCCTTAGGCCCGCCCGCAAAGCATGAATAATGTGGCGCCGGCGCCCTCGCCGGCGGACGAACCGCCGAGGGCGGCGGTTCCACAAAAAAAACTTTTCAGAACATCTTAGCGCCAACCGAAAACTGGAATAGACCATCATCCCATGATTGATCTGCACATCCACATTCTACCCGGCATCGATGACGGGCCCCGGTCTTTGGAGGACGCGCTTAAGATGGCCCGCATGGCGGCCGGGGACGGCATCAAAACCGTGGTGGCCACGCCCCACCTGTTCCGCCGAAAATCGGTGGATTTGAGCGCCGCCAACAGCCCGGAGGACCTCCGCCAGGCAGTGCAGCGCTTTAATCAGCAACTCTCCGAGGAGGGCATCGAGCTTACGGTGCTGCCGGGGTGCGAAGCGCCCCTTTTCCCGGAAATTATTCAGTTCGTCGATGAGGGGCGGATTATTACCATAAACGACCAGCAGCGCTATATTTCCCTGGAAATGCCGGAAACGGTCATCCCCCCGGCCACGGAAGATCTGGTATTTCAGCTCAACTCCCGGGGCTTGACGCCGGTGATTTCCCACCCGGAGCGCAACCTGGTGTTTTACGAGATGCCCCAGAAGCTCCAGCGCCTCATTTCCCTGGGGTGCCTGTCCCAGATCACCGCCCGCAGCCTGACCCGGGGTTTTGGCTGGCGGGTGGCCCGGTTTACCAAAAAATTGCTGCGCCTGGGTCTGGTGCATGTCATGGCCACCGATGCCCACAGCGTGGCCCATCGGCCGCCCCTGTTGCAGGAGGCCCTGGTAAAGCTGAAACGACTGGTGGGGGAAAGCCGGGCCTGGGACATGGTGGCCACCATCCCGGAACGCATCATTCGGGGGGAGTCGGTGTGAACGGAGGGGCCTTTCCGGGGCGCCGGCCGCCTGGCGCCGCGGCCGTTATTGTCCTTTAAAAATCCTCCTCGTCGTCGTCCATGATGCCCTGGTGGATGAATTTGTAGAGGCTGCCGATCCACTCCAATTCGTTTTCCAACTCCGAGTTGGCGAAAATCCACTCGCCCTCCCGGTCCTTGGCGATGACCACGATCTCCTCGATGTCGTCCAGGTCCTGATAGAACCGCTCCACGATTTCCTTGACGGAACGCTTGCCTTTTGCAAAGGGAATGATGTTTTTGTCCATGGTGATGGGGGCCGGGGAAGGGGCCCGTTACCCTCCGGCTGCTGGTGAGGTGCCTTTCCGGGGAAAGGGGAGAAAAAACTGCGCCGGGGCCGGGGCCTCGGGAGGCAGCTTGTTCTCTTGCCCATTTTTTAATGTTTGCCCCCAAAAAGCAATGAGAATTTTGGGGACCGGCCCCGGGGCCACAGCCGGCGGGGGTTAAAAGGCCCACAGGAGCGGCGCCCTGTGGGCCTTGCGGGTATGAACCGCATTCAGATTAGTAGTAGAACCAGGCGCCGAAGCGCACGCTGTGGTTCTGCCCGGTTCTGGTCATGCGGTAGCTGCTGTTGAGGGTGGCGGCGCCGAAGGCCCCCGGGCCGCTGGTGATCTGGAAGTAGTCGGTTTGTATGAAGGAGTACCCCACGCCGAACAGGAAGGCCTTGATGGGGCTGAAAAACAGGTTGATCTGGTGCTCCTGCCACATGCGGGTCTGGTCGGTGACGGAGGCGTATTCGTAGCCCTCGACGTTCAGGGGATCCACGGTGGCCAGCCCCAGGTTCTTGGACTGGGTCACCCCAAAGGGTTTGTTGAAACCGTAAGTGTAGCTCAGATACCACTGGTTGGTCAGGTAGTACTGTCCCTGGATGTAGCCGCCGTATTTCGGGGTCAGGTGGCGCCGGTAACGGGCCTCAAACACGGGGGTGGCCGTGCCCTGGTTGAACCGGTATCCCGTGGAGTCATAGCGGAACCAGGTGTTGTCCGCGTCCCGGCCGTTGCCGTAGAAGCTGTGGCCCTGGCCGATCTGGAATTGGATGGTGAGGGAGGCGGTATTTTTTAGGTCATTGGTTTTGGTGGACAGAACCGGGATGAACATGGTGGCCTGCACCACCCACGGGGTCAGGGTCTGGTTGTTGGTGACCAGGGGGGTGCCGACGCCGATGGGCCGGTAAACGTTTTGACCCCAGGTGCCTCCGTTGACGATCCGCCCGCCCTGGTAATTGATTTTGGTGATGCCGGCGCCGACGTTGACCACGAAGGGTCGGGGCCGGCCCCGGAAGGCGGCTTTGCCCCACAGGTCCTTTTCGTAAGCCACTTCCGCCTGGAATTGGGGGAAGTTGGATCTCTGGCCCCACAGAGCTGCATTGGTGTTCACCCCCGCGGCCTGGGAGCCGATCAGGGTGTTATAGGCATTGGTGACGTTGTCCCCGGCGGGGTCGTAGTTCACCCCCGCCAGACCGGAGAATCGCCAGGGGCCGGTGAGATAGGTCAGCCGTACCTGGGGGATACGCTGAGTGGCATGGCCGTGATTCATGAAAGGACCGTCATTGATGGTCTCCGGGTAGAAGTTGGAGAACACCCCCCAATACTGGCCCATGAGGAGCTGCCAGCCGCCGGGCCAATCCATGCGGAACCAGGCGTGGCGCATCCGGGGAACGTAGGAGTTGGAGGAGGTCGGCCGGGCGTCCCCATCAGTGTTGAAGTCCAGTTCGATGTAGCCCTGGGTCTTGGCCCCCAGGACCTCGGGACCCCGGATGACGAACCAGGGCCGGGTCCCCTGGGGAGTGAACCTGAGCCGGCCGACGCGGTTGGGCTGGGCCGCATTTCTCCGCAGCACCGCGGTTTGCAGGCTTTTGCCCATGTCGGTGCTGTCCCAGAAGGTTTCCAGTTTGATGAAGCCGCCGAAATCAAAGTCCCCGGCCTTGGCCGCCGGCGCGGAGGCCGGCAGCGCCAGCAGCGTCAGGGCCGCCAGGCAGGTTAACAGAATGAGTTTTTTCATGATTTCCCCCCTTAACAAGTGTATGTTGGTTGACAATTCCCCTTTGCGATTGCGGATAAGGCGTGAATTTTCTTATCCCGGCGCCACCTCCTTTGCCCCTGCTCCTCCCCTTGGGCGCCAGCCCTCATGAGCAGGAAGTTCATCCTATTTTTTCACTGTGGCCTGGAAGGGGTCCCCGGCGGCCACCTGTTTGGCCAGGCCGGCCTTGCCGGAAAATCTCTGGACCTCCTGGAGATAGGCCATTTGCTTTTCCAGGGGCATGGCGGCCAGCTTTTTGGACATGATCACCCGGGAGGTCCAGAAGACGGGATTTTTGGGACCTTCCGGGGGCGCATGTTCCTCCGGTTTGACGCTGGTGTCTTCATAGGCTTGCTTCCAGTTCATGCCCAGCACCACACCCTCGCAGGTGTCGGAGCCCTGATTGACCCGCATGGCGATGAGAGCCGGGGCCGCGCCCGGGCCGAAATACTTCCCCCAGTCCTTTTTGGCGATCTCCATGCCATAGGTGCCCTCTTTGCCGGCGGTGGCATTGAACATGACTTGGACGGCGTCCGCGGCGCATTTGGACGGGGCCACCACAAACACGTACTTATCGCCTTTTTGCAGGGGCAGGTTTTTCTTGAGGTATTCTGCGGCGAAATAACCGGAGTTGAGGCCGGGGCAGAAATGATCATGGAACCCGGCCGCCAGGAGCAGGGGCCAGGCGGGCTTTTCGGCCCAGGTGAGGCTGATGCTGGCTATGGAGAACAGCCGGGGGTTGCCGATGGGGGCGGCCGCGGCCTTCCAGCCTTCCGGGGTCAGAAGTTTATCCGGGGTGGCGTCTATAAACTGGGTTTTAAAGTCAGATCCCTGGGAGGCGATAAACGCCAGGCGGTGGGTATCGGGCCGGTACAGGGAAAACCACAGGGGCTCGTCCACCGAGGTGTGCACCGGCAGGAGGGATCGGGTCCCCATGGTCCGGCCGGTGGTTTCGGCGGCCAGGTCTAAAAAGGCCTCGGTGGAGTGGCCGCCGAGCTGGCCGTAGCCGGCATTGGTAAGCACCAGAAAGGGGGTTTCGCCCTTTTTGATCCCCAATTCCGCCATGGCCGCGGTGAGGGCCTGCTGGGCTTTCTGTTTTTCCGACCCGAGAGGATTTTCGGCCGGGGCCGCGGCCGCCCAGAAGAGGGCGCCGGCCAGCACCAGAACACCAGCTACATAAAGCGTCAGCTTTCTTGTCTGCAACGTTATTCTCCTTTCCTGAAAAAAGTGGCAACCGGCGGTCCCCTTTCTTCAGAAAGGAAAATTCACGTTTGATCAGACAGTTACGGAACCTGGCTTTATGTCCGGCTTCTTGTCGGACGTAACTTCAAAGCCTGCGGTCCGGTTCGGGCTTGCCCCGGCCAGCATTTTTTTACATGGAGTGGAAAAATGGCTATCGTTCCCCTTTAGCCTGATTCTCTCCCTTCATGGGGAAGAGGAACGGGGTCGGGAAAATTACCCTTCTCCCTCCGGAAACCAACCAAAATTCTCCCCTTTTCTAAAGGGGGGTTAGGGGGGATTTTGGATAAGCCCTTGAAATCCCCCTAAATCCCCCTTTTTCAAAGGGGGACTTTCTGCACTCCTGACTCCAGATGAGCCTGATGTTTATTTATTGATGAGGGGCGCCATCAAATCCGAGCCGCTCATTTATCCCCGGCCCTCGGCGCAGGGGATGCACAGCACCCGGTCGTCCAGGCGGCGGGTGCGGGTTTCCATGGTCGGTTCGCCGCAGGCCGCGCAGATCAGGCTGGCCAGAATCCGGGCCTGGGGGGGCGCCGGTTCCCGTGCCGGTTTGAACTCGAAGATTTCCGGCAGGGAAGACTCCATGACCCGTTTGGCGACCTGGGCCCGGGTCTGCTGCCACTGTCGTTGTTCCTCGGCGGTTAAGCCCTCGGCCAGCAATTTTTTGTGCAATTTCCCCAGAATTTCGCCCGCTTCCCCGAAAATCTCCGGCCGGGTGATGAAGCGCACCGCCTTGCCGTCCCGGCGGCGGATGAAGGTGAAGGCGTTTTTGCCGTAATCCCGGTAGATCAGGTTGCCCTTGCCGAGGGTGCAGCCTACCAGATACTGAATGGCGTCGATGGCGCACATGTCGGTTTCCACGATGGCGACGATGTCCTCGTCGTCGGCCCGGCCCACTTCCTCGAGGGCCAGTTCGGCGGCCCGGACGCCGATGGCCAGCCCCGGACACCAGTGGCCGTGAAATTTGGTGGCGGCTTCAATAAGTTTGGGGTCCAGCTTGGTTCCGGTCATGATGTGCCTCCAATACGGTTTTCGGTTTTCGGCAACAAGAATCGAGATTCACTCCCAATCCTGGTTCCCAAGCAGGAGAGAGGGAACGAGCCATTCATGTTCCAAAGGAACACCCAAAACCACGAAAACCAATGTAGGGTGCGTCTCACGCACCATCGTTGGAAAAAACTATTCTGGCGCGTAACACGCGCCCTACACGAACATTTTCAAGACAGAAGACATCTGAAGCTCTGGCAAAAGTGGCTCATTTTGTCATCCTGAACGAAGTGAAGGATCTCAAGCTTTTAAAATACGAGATTCTTGTATGTTGTCTCCTAACCAGTTAATAAAGTTTAGGTAGCCGGAGTAAGGCCCTGCGGGGCAGCCCCAAATTAGCTGCCCCGCAGGGCCGGGGGTGGCAGGCCGAGAGATTCTGGGTCCACAGGAGA